>JAUQPG010000026.1:2239-24048 GCA_030550495.1 Candidatus Bipolaricaulota bacterium
GCTTCTCGGCGTGCTTCATCTCAGTGACCGCGCGCTTCTCGATCGCTTCATGAAGGCGTTCGTATCCCCAGTTAGCGCACATCTCCGAGTGTACTATATACTGATTGATCGCGGTCAGCTCGTCCGCGAGCAGCGCATTTAAGCGTTCGATGATCTTCTTGTTCCCTTTCATGGTTCCTCCCTTGGCTTTCTTATGCGGCAATTATAAAGCAAGCCCCCCTCTGTGACAACTGTGTAACTGGGGGGCTTGCGTTTCTTAGCAGCTTCAGTCGCGTCGGATCTCGCGCACAAGGTTTCTTTCGCTATCGTAGACCCGCACGATCAAGGGCATCTGCCCTGGCAAGGCGTGCGTGGCGCAGCCATGACAGGGATCGTAAGCTCTGAAGGCCATCTCTACAAGATTGAGAATGCCGTCGTCAATCTTGCCGCCCTTGATGACGCCGCGGGCAGCCTTGTCCACGGACATCGCGATGCGAGCTGCATTGTTTTGCGTCGCTACGATGAGATTCGCTTTGGTGATCACGCCCTTCTCGTCGGTCTGATAATGATGAAAGAGCGTGCCTCTGGGAGCTTCGACAACGCCGATGCCCTCGCTGGGTGTCGCTGTAGGAATCGTGCGCACGTTGGGGCTGGTGATCTCCGGGTCGTTTGCGAGTTCTTGCATACGCTCAGCAGCGTAGAGCAATTCGATCAATCGTGCCCAGTGATTGGCGAGCGTGTGATGGACGGGCTTTCCGCCTAGGGTCTTATAGAATTCTTTGTATGCTTCTTGGGCTTTGGGCGTGGCCATGCCCTCGGCAGCGTTCAGACGTGCTAAGGGCGCGACGGCGTAGACGCCGCTCTCTGGGCCGTCGACAAAGCCCTTCCAGCCGATATCTTTCAAATAGCAGAACTTGATATAACTCCACGGCTCAACATGCTCTGCAATGTGCTTGAGATACTCTTGCACCTTGAACTTTAAGAACTCTTTGCCGTTGGGGTCAACGACGCGCAGCTGCCCATCGTAGAAATTGACTCTATTCTGATCGTCGACCAAACCCATATAGTATGTCTTATGGGTGTAAGTATCAGACGTGATCGTCTCGACATACTGTTTGTTCTTGAGCACGACGTCTTGGAAGATCTGTAAGCTAAAGAGCCCGAACTTCACGGCGCGCTCCGCGCCGGCGATGAACTTCTCTTGGTCTTCTTTCGTGAGAGCCTTGGAGATGCCGCCGGGAAGCCCAAAGACCGGATGGATGACTTTGCCGCCGGCAAGCGCGATCAAGTCTCGTAGCTGCTTGCGCACCCCAATCACTTCGCGCCCGATCTCCAGGCCTACTTTACTTAAGACCCCCAAGATATTGCGCTGGGCCTTGGGAGCTGTCGGCCCGACGACAAAGTCCGGCCCGCCCAAAAAGAAGAAGTGCAGCGCATGGTCTTCAACCATGAACGCGCTGTACACCATCTCGCGGATCTTCTTCGCAGCGGGGGGCGGCTCGACTTTGTACAGATCATCGAGCGCTTTAGTTGCAGCCATGTGATGGGCTGTGGGGCAGACCCCGCAAATTCTCGACGTGATCTGGGGCATATCTTCCGCAGGACGCCCGACAGCAAACTTTTCGAAGCCACGCAGCTCCGGCACTTGAAAGAACGCTTTTTCTACGTTGCCCTTTGCGTCCAAGAAGATATCGATCTTGCCGTGGCCCTCAAGTCTTGTGATCGGATCGATGACGACTTCGCGGGTCATACCTGAGCACCTCCCTTGCGTTGTACGCGCCGGTGTAAGAGCGACGCTGGGAGACTGTACCGATAGAACGTCCCTACGGGGTCGACAATCTGCTCCATGATCGCAGCGATCTCCTTCTCGTCTTCGGCGTCTATGAGCGACGCGATAGCTGAGAGCGCTTTGGCTCCGTAGTCTTTCACGCGGCTCGTCGGGCCAAGACACCCTGTGCAGGGCATATTGGCGCTCACGCACGGGGCGCCGCAGCCGGAGCGCGTCGCCGGCCCCAAGCACAAGAGCCCTTGAGCGAGCAAGCATTTTTCTGAATCTATCTGAATCTGATGAGGGCGCTTCAGCTCTTTGAGGGCTAATTTTTCAGGCTTGGTTGGCTTGCGCGGGCACTCTTCACAGAGGGCTTTATCAGGCGCAAGTACCGTGCCCTTGGGGGGAAGCTTCCCTTCCAAGATTGCCATGACGGCGTTAACGATGAGTTTGACCGGTGGCGGGCATCCCGGTAGATAATAATCGACTTCGACGGTCTGATCGAGCGTTTTCACAGAATCACGGAACGACGGCAGTGTCAGCGCGAAGCCGTTGGAGCCGAGCTTGAGCTGCTCCTGTGGGACGACGCCATCGGGGTTGACAACGCTCGGCGCTTCTTTATAGACATATTCGAAGATCGCTTGGCGGTCCCAGAGATTCGCCAAGCCGGGCACGCCTCCTAAGTGCGAACAGCTCCCAAAGGCGATGAGCAGCTGAGACTTCTTGCGCAAGAGCTCAGCCATCTCCTCTTGCTCAGAAGTTCTGATAGCTCCGTTGACAAAGCACGCCGCGAGCTCGCCGTCTTTCAGAGCTTCGACGTCAGCACGCTTAAAATCGAGCGCCACCGGCCAGAAGACAATATCCACAGCTTCGACGACTTTTAAAATATCTTCAGCAAGGTCTACGACGGCTTCCTCACAGCCCCCACACGAGGCGCACCAGTAGAACCCGACCTTGGGCTTGCTCATCGCGCACCTCCTTGGCTGCTCACTGCAACGACTTCTCGGTCTTGCACTGCTACTCGATGCGGCTTAAAAGGTCGCTCTAAGCGTAGCGGCCCAAGATGACGAATCTGCTCGGCCATCTCGTTCATGACTTTCTGCACGCGATCCCCCTCAGACGCTGAGATCCATTCGAGCCGCACGCGCTCCGGCTCAATGCCCATCTCGGTAAGCACGCGCTTGAGCAGCGTATATCGTCGGAGGGCTTTATAATTGCCCGCTTGGTAGTGACAATCCCCCGGGTGGCAGCCGCCGATTAAGACCCCGTCGGCGCCATCAGCAAGGGCCTTGAGCACAAACTGGGGGTCTATTCTCCCAGAGCACATCACCCTAATGATACGGGCGTTGGGGGCGTAGACCATCCTCGAGATGCCTGCAAGATCTGCTGCCGTGTAGGTGCACCACGTGCAGAAGAACGCGACGATCCTCGGCTCCCATTGCTCAGACATAGCTTAACACCCCTTCGATCTCTTGGTAGATCTGTTCGTCGGTGAATAAGTGTTGCTGGGCTGCGCCTGACGGACAAGCTGCGACGCACGTGCCGCACCCCTTGCACAGCGCTTCGTTAATGACCGCGACGCCCTTGTCGCTATTGAAGCTAATCGCGCTGAACGGGCACAAGGGGATACACGTCTTGCAGCCGGAGCAGAGCTCTTCTCGGATGAACGCGGTGTTAGGTTCTAGCTCGACGAAGCCGCGGTCAATCAACGAAAGAACTTCAGCGGCGGCCGCGCCCGCTTGCGCGACCGTGTCTTGGATGTCTTTGGGGCCTTGGCATGCCCCAGCAATGAAGATGCCATCGGCGAACGTCTGCACGGGCGCCAGCTTGGGATGCCGCTCCAGGAAGAACCCGCCCGTCCCGCACGAGATATAGAACTTCCGACGGACTTCATCGGCGTCCGCCTGCGGTTCCAGACCCACGGCGAGCACGACCATGTCGACGGGGATTCTGCGAATGACGCCGATGAGCGTATCTTCGGCACGGATGACGAGCTTGCCCTCTTCGTCAGGGGTCATGGCGTGGTCAGTGACTTCCGCGACCCGTCCGCGGATGAAGTGGATCCCCTCTTCGAGCATTCGGTCATAGAACTCTTCATAGGCTTTGCCCGGCACGCGCATGTCAATATAGAAGTTATAGACTTCGGCGCCGGTGCGCTCCTTGATTAAGTGCGCAAGCTTCAGGGAGTAGAGACAGCAGACGCGCGAACAGTATGAATTATAGTTTCTGTCGCGCGACCCGACGCAGTGGATGATCCCAACAGCTTTAGGCTTTCGGCCGTCGCGCAGGCGGATCTCGCCGCCGGTCGGCCCTGAAGCGTTGGTCATGCGCTCGACTTCCAAAGCCGTGTAGACATTAGGATATTTGCCGTAGCCGTAGCGCGGGATTCTGCGTGCGTCGAAGGGCTTGAATCCCGTTGCTAATATGATCGAGCCCACGACGATCTCTTGGATTTGGTCCTTCATCTCATAGTCAATGGCTTTCGCTTCGCAGACGGTCGAGCAGAGCCGACAATCGCAGCAGATCGCGCAGTCGAGGCAGCGTTTGGCTTCTGCGACGGCTTGCTCTTGGGTGTAGCCCGTGTGCACCTCGTCGAAGGTGCGACGACGCGCAAGCTCGATAGCGGGCATGGGGATCTGGCTCTGCATGGTGACGCCGCTGGTGTCTACAGTATACGTGGGCTTGAACGGCCCCTCCAGCTCGCGGCCCACGCGCATATCTAATTTGTTCAGATAGCGATCGATCGAGATCGCGGCTTTCTTTCCGGCATACATCGCGTTGACGACGACGTCCGGCCCAGTGACGCAGTCGCCGCCGGCGAAGACCCCCGGAATGTTCGTCTCGAGGGTTACTTCGTCGACCTTGAAAGTACCCCACTTGGTCGTCTCTAGGCCGAGTTTATCGCCCAGGGACTTGAGATCGGGCACTTGCCCGATGGTGACGATGATTGCGTCACAGGGGAGCATGAACTCCGAGCCGGGGATCGGCTCTGGGGCGGGGCGCCCGGAAGCATCGGGCACGCCAAGCTTCATCTTCAGGCACTCTAGAGCCGTCACGCCGGTCTCTTTGTTCCCCAAGATCGTCTTAGGAGCTGCCAAGAAGAGCATCTTGACGCCCTCTTCTTCGGCGGCTTCGATTTCTTTAGGATCGGCGGGCATCTCGGCGCGCGTGCGCCGATAGACTATCGTGACTTCTTTCGCTCCGCAGCGGAGTGCCGTGCGCGCCGCGTCGACGGCCGAGTTACCCCCGCCGATCACCAAGACCCTCTCCCCGAGCTTGAATGGGCCTTCGAGATTGACCTTTCTCAAGAATTCGATCCCGCCCCAGACGTTGGGCAGGTCTTCGCCCGGAACGTTGAGCTTGCGCTCGACGTGTGCCCCGATTGCAACAAAGACGGCCGCATAGTGCTTGCGCAGCTCTTCCAGTGTGACGGCCTTCCCCACGGGGGTGTTGGTCTTGATCTCGATCCCGATCTCCTTCAGCCTATTAATCTCTTTCTCGATGATGTCGCGCGGCAACCGGAACGCAGGAATCCCAAGGGAGAGCATTCCGCCAGGGACGGGCTGAGCTTCGTAGATCACGGGCCAGTAGCCCCGCTGTCTCAGCTCATAGGCGCACATCAGCCCTGCCGGGCCAGAGCCGACAATCGCGATCTTCTCTGAGCGATTCACTTTGGGCTGGGGGAGCTTATAGTCTGGGAAGAGATCCGTGACAAAGCGCTTCAGCCCCGGAATATTTAAGGGCTCGTCGACATTGCCCCGGGTGCATTGGATGGTGCACGGGTGGGTGCAGACGCGTCCGCAGATCGAGGGCAACGGGTTGTCTCTCAAAATAACATCAAGAGCTTCCTTGAACTTCCCATGCGCGATAAGCGTGATATAGCCCTGGGCGTTCTGGTGAATCGAACACGCGGCTTGGCACGGGGGGGTGCCCCTTCGGGAGATTGTAAAGACATTGGGCACGGCTTGCGGGAATGGCCTGTAGATCGCTTTGCGCATCCCTAGCCCCTCGTCGAACTCCGAGGGCACGCTCACCGGACAGACCTCAGCGCAGAGCCCGCAGCCCGTACAGGTGTCTTCGTTCACATAGCGTGCCTTGCGGCGAATGCGCACCTTGAAGTTTCTCAGATCATAGGGTTCAACAGATTCGACTTCTGAGTACGTCAAGAGCTCAATGTTAGGATGGGCGCGGACTTGGGTCATCTTTGGGGTCAAGATACACGCGGCGCAGTCGAGCGTGGGGAAGCACTTGTCAAATTGGGCCATGTGTCCGCCGATGGTCGGTTCGCGCTCGACCAAATAGACTTTCTTGCCGGCGTCGGCGATCTTGAGCGCGGCTTCGATGCCCGCAATGCCCCCACCCACGATCAGAACATGCGGGTGAACCGGAACGCGCTTCTTCTCCAAGGGCTCATGGAACGCGACACGGCGCACTGCGGCCGCGACAAGCGCTTTGGCTTTCTCAGTCGCTTTCTGCCCATCAGCGGTCACCCAGCTCACATGCTCGCGAATATTGGCCATGTGGAAGAAGAACGGATTCTGTCCACCCTCAGCTGTTGCTCTTCTAAACGTCGCTTCGTGCATCAGCGGCGAACACGACGCCACGACAACACGATTGACTGTTCCTTCACGTAGGTCTTGTTGAATAAGCTCTTGGCCAGGGTCGGAGCACATGAACTTATACTCGCGGGCGACGGTGACAAACGGCAGTGTCTTGGCGAACTCCACAACTTCAGAGACATTGACTTTCGCGGCGATATTGACGCCGCAATGGCAGACGTAGACGCCGATCTTTGGCGCGCCGTTGGTCTCAGGCATGGACACGCGCACCTCCTCTCGCAGCGGGAAGGGTGAAGGGGACTAAGAGCCGATGCATCCCAAGCTGGCGCTCTGGCACCCCTAGGGCGAGCCCTAAGAGCTGAGTGAAGTAGACGACAGGGATCTCTAGACGCTCTTTGAATTGCTTGCTCATCTTATCTTGATAGCACTCTAAGTTAAATTGACAGAGCGGGCAGGCGGTCGCGACGACGTCCGCGCCGCGCTTGAGCGCTTCTTTCAGCAAGATATAGCTCAGCGGCACCCCGACTTCTGGAAGCGTGCCCATGAGAGCACCACCGCAGCAGCGGGTCTTCAAGGGCCAGTCGACTGTCTCTGCTCCCAGTGCCTTCATTAAGTGATCCATCGTCTTGGGGTTGACTTGATCATCGAACGCTGCGTAGGGGCGCACGATCTGGCAGCCGTAGTAGCACGCGACCTTCAGTCCTCTCAAGGGCTGGCGGACTTTGTTCGCAATCTGCTGCACCCCAATCTCGTTAATGAGAATATCCAGGGGGTGGCGCACGTGGACCTTGCGCGCGTAGCTCAGCCGAGCTGCTTGCAGAGCCCCGTCAATTGTGCGGCTCACTTCAGAGTACTCTTCTAAGTAATGCTGGGTCTTGGAGAGCACCAGATAACAGCCGCTGCACGGGGCCATGAGCGTTGGGTGATCGGGGGCTTGGCGCTCGGCTAATGCTAAATTTCGAGCAGCCAGCGCAAATGATTTCATCTCGTCTACGGCCATATACGCCGTCGCCCCGCAGCAGTTCCAGTCCTCAAGTTCTTCGATCTCGATATCAAGAGCTCGGAAGGAGGCAAGCACCGACTCTTCGTAAGCACGATTGGTGCCCTTGAGCGAGCACCCAGGATAGTAGAGATATCTCATGCGTGGGCCACCTCCCTGCGCACATCGCGCGCAAGCTTATCGACGAACGCTGTGGCTTTGGCAGCATCTACGGCGCGCAGGAGTTGCTCGATCTGAGAACGATTCTTGACCGACTCGAGCCGCAAGCTGAACCGCCCCGTTCGCAGCAATTTCAGCCCAAGCAGGGCTTGGTCCAAGATCTTCAAAGGGTTGGTCTTGGCGTAGAGCCGCAGCACGAGGTAACTCTCGGTGCTGCGCCCGCGCTTGCGCACCGTCTCGAAGAACTCGCGAGCGAGCACGGCCACAGGGAAGCGCTTGGGATCGACCCCTTCCTGGATGGCGCGCTGCTTCAGCTCAGCCATGAAGTCCGTGATCTTGATCTTGCGGGGGCACTCCACAGCGCACGCGTAGCACGAGGCGCACAGCCAGATCGTGAAGCTGTGCAGGACTTCTTCTTTGAAGCCGGCCCGGGTCATGGCGATGATCTTGCGCGGAGAGTAGTCCATATAGGTAGCCAAGGGGCAGGTACCGCTACAGGTACCGCACTGGATACACGCAAAGAGGGCGCGCCCGCCAGGCATGGAGGCGACCTCCTCAGGAAAGCGCAGGTCCAGCTCCGCCTCATATCGGAACCGTGGCCACGATTGCCACTCTTTCATTGGCGGCCTCCTTTCGAAGCTCACGACTTTATAGAGCTATATAGAAATGCTCCATCGCTAGCCATTCTAATGGTTTGCTAGAGGAATAGTCTATGATTCACAGCAGGTTCCTCTATGATTTCGGGCAAAAATCCTGACCAAGATCAACCCTCGAGGCGTCCCCGGTCATGGCGCCCCATCGCTTTGTTATCTATAGTATTCAAGATCAGAGAAAGGGGTAGATATGGGATTACGAGAAGATGCCTTGGAGTATCACAGCCGACGCCCAGCGGGCAAGTGGGAGATCACGCCTACTAAGCCGTGCCTCACTCAACGTGATCTTTCACTAGCCTATACGCCCGGAGTTGCCGAACCATGCCTGGAGATCCAGAAGAACCCTGAGGACGCGTACAAGTACACGACCAAGGGCAACTTGGTCGCGGTCATCACCAACGGCACAGCCGTCTTGGGATTGGGCAATATCGGCGCTTTAGCGGGCAAGCCCGTCATGGAGGGTAAAGCCCTGCTCTTCAAGCGCTTCGCCGACATCGACTCGATCGATATCGAGGTGAACACCGAAGACCCGGACCTCTTCATCCAGACCGTCAAGCTCTTGGAGCCCACCTTTGGCGGTATCAACCTCGAAGACATCAAAGCCCCAGAGTGCTTCTATATCGAAGAGACCCTGAAAAAAGAGATGCAGATCCCGGTCTTCCACGACGATCAGCACGGGACGGCGATCATATCCGGCGCGGCTCTGCTTAATGCTCTAGAGCTGGTCAACAAGAAGATCTCTGAAGTAAAGATTGTCTTTAGCGGGGCCGGGGCGAGCGCCATCGCCACGGCAAAATTCTACGTGCTCTTGGGGGCCAAGAGAGAGAATATCATCATGTGCGACACCAAGGGCGTGATCTACCAAGGGCGCACAGAGGGCATGAACCCGTACAAGCAAGAGTTTGCGGCCAAGACCAAGGCGCGCACCCTTGCAGAAGCGCTCGTTGATGCTGACGTCTTCGTGGGGCTGTCAGGCCCAAATACAGTTACGAAAGAGATGCTCAAGAAGATGGCCAAAAAGCCCATTATCTTCGCGATGGCCAACCCCAACCCTGAAATCCCCTACCCCGACGCTAAAGAAGCCCGGCCTGATGCAATCGTCGCCACCGGGCGCAGCGACTTCCCCAACCAGGTCAATAACGTCCTGGGGTTCCCGTTTATTTTCCGGGGGGCGCTCGACGTGCGCGCTACCCAGATCAACGAAGCCATGAAAGTTGCTGCCGCCAAGGCCCTCGCGGCGCTAGCCAAAGAAGACGTGCCCGACTCGGTCGTCAAAGCCTATGGGCTCGAGTCATTGCACTTTGGGCCGGATTATCTCATTCCCAAGCCGTTAGACCCACGGGTGCTCTTGTGGGAGGCCCCGGCGGTCGCTCAAGCGGCTATGGAGACCGGCGTCGCACGAGTGAAGCTCGATCTGAACAAATATCGAGAGCAGTTGGAGGCGCGCTTAGGCAAATCCCGCGAGATGATGCGCATCGTCTTCAACAAAGCACGCGCCAACCCCAAGAGGATCGTCTTAGCTGAAGGCGAGCACGAGAAGATGATCCGCGCGGCCTATCAGATGGTCTTCGAGCGCATTGCCAAGCCCATTCTCCTGGGAGATGCCCAGACGATTCACGCTCGTGCTCAGCAATTGCAGATCAATCTCAACGGGATCGAAGTCGTGGACCCGCGCACCGATCCGCGTCGCGAACGCTACGCTCAGAGACTCTATGAGCTGCGCTGTCGCAAAGGGGTCGCGCTCACTGAAGCCTATGAGTTGATTACTCGGCCCAATTACTTTGCCGCGGTCATGGTTGACCTGGGCGATGCTGATGGGATGATCGCCGGGTTGGGGTTCCATTATCCCGAAGGGCTGCGCCCGATCTTGCAGATCATCAAGACCTGCCCCGACTGCAAGACCATCGCTGGAGCGTATTTGGTCACGCTCAAGAATAGGGTGCTGCTCTTTGCCGATGCGACCGTCAACGTCGAGACCGACGCGGAGAAGCTCGCGGAGATCGCGATCCTGACGGCGCGTCTTGCCAAGGACTTCGACATTGAGCCCCGCATCGCGATGCTCTCGTATTCAGACTTTGGCAGCGTGCGCCATGCGCGCACAGAGCGCGTGCGCCAGGCCGTAGAGATCGTGCGTCGCCGCGCGCCTGAGCTCATCATTGACGGCGAGATGCAGGCCGATACGGCCCTCATACCGGAGATCCTCAATGGGGGCTACCCGTTCAATCGCTTGAAGGAACCTGCCAATGTGTTGATCTTCCCCAATTTGGAGTCGGGGAATATCAGCTATAAGTTAGTGCAGTGTCTGGCCAACGCGGAGATCGTCGGGCCGATCCTGATCGGGACGCGCAAGCCGGCCCACGTGCTGCAGCGCTATCACGAAGTCAAAGACATCGTGAATCTTGCAGCAATCGCTGTGGTCGAGGCGCAGAAGCTCGAAGAAGCTGCGAAGGGGTGCTGTCCAGAATAAGAAGCTCTGGTTGCACCCCTCTCTTGCTCGTGGCTCTTGGGGGGCGGGAGAGAGGAGCTGTTATCGCTTCTTGAGCATTTTCGTAAGTTTCTCTAGCTCCCCCTCAGCCATGCTGTAGAAGTGTTCTGGCTGGGGGAAGCGCGCGCTCTTCACGTCTTCGCGATATCTGGCGAACGCGTCCAGCAAGATCGGGCTGAGATTCACGTACTGTTTGACGAACTTCGGCGTGAAGCGTTCAAACATCCCGATCATGTCGTGGACGATCATGAGCTGCCCATCCACGTCTTTGCCGCTGCCTAGACCATAGACGGGGATCTTGACGCGCTCATGAATAATTTTTGCTACTGGTGCGGGAATGCACTCGAGAAGAATCGCGAACGCTCCGGCTTCTTCTAACGCTTCCGCGTCGGCGATCAGTCTCTTGGCTGTTTCGGCGTCACGTCCTTGGGCTTTATAGCCCCCTAACTGAGTATACGATTGCGGGGTCAGCCCGATGTGCCCCATCACCGGGATTCCTGCGTCGGTGATCGCTCTGACTATAGGGGCCATGCGCGCCCCGCCCTCTAATTTCACGGCGTCAGTGCCGCATTCAGACATAAAGCGTCCAGCATTGCGGATCGCTTCTTCTTTGGAGACTTGGTAGCTCATATACGGCATATCCCCGATGACGAACGCGTACTTGACAGCACGACAGACCGCTGCCGTAAACGTGATCATCACGTCCATGGTGACGGGGAGGGTCGTGGGGTAGCCGAGCATGGTCATCCCAAGAGAATCTCCAACTAAGATCATCTCGATGCCGGCGCGGTCCATCAGGAGCGCCGTGGGGTAGTCATAGCACGTGAGCCAACTGACGGGTTCCCCCTTGGCTTTCATCTCGTAGAGCTTGGGGATGGTGATCTTCTGCCGCTCGGTTTTTTCGGCTTTGGGTGCCATAGCGAGCCTCCTTGGTTTAGGGCTTGGGAATCGCTAAATCTTTCGCCCCCGGCTTGGACATCACAGCTTCGGGGTAGTTCTCTTGGATGAGCTCGTGGATGGTCTGGGCGTATTTCACTTTCTCACGTGCCATCTCAGCTAGGAGCTGCGGGCTTGTCCAAGGCTTGTAGAGTGCACCCGGCCCAGCGGCGCACGCCGGCCCATGCTCGATCTTAAAATAACATGGCGCGCAGACACGGGCCATCTCCGGCGCGTCGTAAAAGCGCATATATCCCCCAAATGATTCAGTGAGCACGACGTGCAAGTCCATCGGAATATCTATAGCTTTGCGGATCGAAGCGAGCTGAGGCAGCGATAAGTCTGCTATGGGGTTGAACGTCCCCGCGCCGAGCATCTGCAAGACTTTCGCGCCGGCGGCGTTGGCGTGCCCCGCGTAGATCGAGACTTTGAACGTGACGTCCTTGGGAATGTCGCCCTTCTGTTTCAGTTCGTTCAGCAGCCACAGCAGTCCTTCATCAATCACTAAGAATCCTCGGAACCCTATCTCTATGCAACGCATGATGTCAGAGATCACATAGCGCAGCTGATCGGAGCCGCGAAATCTCAGCCCCGAGAACGCCCCCTCGGGCGTGACTAATTGTCTGCCCGTATCCCACGCCGAGCGCGGCCCTGGGGTGAGAATGACTTCAAGCTTGGCTTGCGCGGCGAGCTTGGCAAAGTCTTTGAGCTCTTTTCTGTCCAAGAGCGTTGCGCCCATCACGACCGAGATAATTCTATGAATGGGCATCTTGCGCTTCTCGCTCTCATCAATAAGCGCTTCGAGCACGCTCACGCGCTCGACCCCCGAAATCTCCATGCGGTACTGAGCGCCGTCGGGGAAGCGCTTTTCGCTCGTGGGCAGCTCATACGCATCGCGTCCGGGGATGCCGAGCTTCTCCATCATCTTCGCCACTTGCTGCATGGTCATAAGAGAAACCTCCTTATCCAGCTTTGTGATTGTAGGGCTTTGTCTGGGGGGCGCACCATGACCCAGCGCAGTTTCGAAGATGATCATGAGCATTGCCTCCGGCCAACTCTTCGTCTATTCTCAAGTGGCAATCTTGAGCGTGACTTCGTTATAATAATCAAAACCGCACGAAGGAGGCGTTCATGCGTGACGTAGCCGTTCTCGGGGTCGGCGCGACCGCGTTTACAAGCCAGACCCCTGAGGTCAACTGGAAAGAGCTCATCTACGATGCTGCAGTCAAGGCCTATGCCGAAGCCGGCATAGATCCGCGGCGTGATGTCGATAGCTTCGTGACGTGTGCCGAAGACTACTGGGAGGGCTTTTCGATCTTCGACGAGTTCACTCCTGATCAGTTAGGGGGAGCCTTGCGCCCGACAATGACCGTCTGTGGCGATGGGCTGCAGGGGCTCGCCACGGCGTACATGCAAATCAAGACAGGGATGTTCAATATTGTCGTGGTCGAGGCCCACAGCAAGATCTCTGAACTCTTGACCTACGAACATATCGTCGAGTTGGCGTTCGATCCCATCTATGAGCGTCCGCTTTCAGCGGAGCGCGAGGTGCATCCCTATTATGTTGCAGGCTTGGAGATGAATCTCTATCTGCACGCGACGGGGACGACCGAAGAGCAGTGCGCCCTCGTCGCGGTGCACAACCGACGGCAAGCCCTGAACAACCCGTTGGCGCCCTACGGAGCACGCCTTGGGCTGCAAGAGATTTTTCATTCGGGCTATGCGTTCACCCCCTTAAAAAAGTGGGAGATCGCCTCGCGGGCTGATGGGTGTATCGTCTTCGTCTTAGCCGCAGGGGAGATCGCGCGACGACTCACCAAAAAGCCGTTAGTCTACGTAGAGGGGATCGGCTGGTCGTCGGAGTCGCCGTGGATCTCTGCGCGCAGCGCCGACGCAAGCTATGCGCGTCATGCGGCACAGATGGCCTATCGTCAAGCGGGGATCACTAATCCCAGAAGGCAGATTGACGTCATCGAGGTCGAAGATCGCTTTGCGTTCAAAGAATTACAGCATCTAGAAGCGCTAGGCTTTGCGCGTCCTGGAGAGGCAGGCTGGCTCGCACAATCAGGGGCTTTAGGGCTTGACGGTGAGCTCAAAGTTAATCTCAGCGGGGGCTCGCTGGGCTGTGGAGACTTAATAGAAGCTTCAGGGCTGCAGCGCGCTTTAGAGATCGTACTGCAATT
This sequence comes from Candidatus Bipolaricaulota bacterium, assembly GCA_030550495.1. GTDB lineage: Bacteria > Bipolaricaulota > Bipolaricaulia > RBG-16-55-9 > DRXL01 > JANXCC01. The sequence goes on from JAUQPG010000026.1 coordinate 15,962, forward strand.
GCGTGGTGAAGCGGGAGCGCGTCAAGTCCCTAACGCTCGTGTTGGTGTGGCTCAGTCGTGGCGCGGGCTGCCGCATGGGACGGGTGCGGTCGCCGTGTTTGCGCGAAGGGATTGAAGGTGAGAAGAGCTATGGATCTGAAGAAGATTCGCAAAGACGTCGCGGTCGTCGGCGCGGGGATGACGGTCTTCGCGCGCAGGCTCCAAGAGACGGGCAAGGAGATGAGCTGGGAGGCCGCGAAGATGGCCCTCGACGAAGCGGGGCTGACTCTCAAAGACATCGATGCTGTCGTTCTAGGATCAGCGCCTGATGCGTTCGATGGCGTGCACAAGAAGGGCGAATGGCTGCTCGATGGCGCTGGTGGGACGAACAAGCCCTTTATGCGTGTCTACACGGGCGGGGGCACCGCGGTCTTCGCTCCCATCGCTGGGTGGTGGCACGTCGCCTCGGGAATGTTCAAGCGCGTGCTGGTCGTCTGCGAAGAGAAGATGTCTTCCGTGCAGCCTCACGCGCAGAGCGCGTTTGCGCACATCTGGGACCCCATCTTAGATAGACCCTTAAGGCCCAATCTCGTGTGGATCTTCGCCATGGAGATGCAGCGCTATATGCACAAATACAACGTGCGCTATGAAGACATCGCGCTTGTCGCTGTCAAGAACAAGCGCAACGCTGTGGGGCACCCGTGCGCGCAGCTGGCCGATCCCACTATCACTCTCGATGACGTGATCAACTCCGAGCCGATGGCGCTCCCTGTGCGCCGATTAGACATTAGCCCGCCGTCGGACGGGGCGTCAGCTATCGTGCTCGTCAGCGAGGACGTAGTGTACGAGCATACAGACTCTCCCGTCTGGATCGAGGGCGTTGGCTGGTGTCTGGACACGACGATGTGGACCAATAGAGATTTAGCGTTCCCGAAGTTCCTTGCGCGCGCAGCGAAGATGGCCTACGAGATGGCTGGGATCAAAAATCCTAGAAAAGAGATAGACTTCGCCGAGCCCTATGATCCGTTTGATTACAAAGAGCTCCAGCACTTGGAAGGGCTCTTGCTTGCCGATCCCGGCGAGGCAGCGATCATGACTCGTGAGGGAAAGACCCAAAGAGATGGAGAATTCCCCGTCTGCCCTAGCGGCGGGCTCTTGGGTGTTGGGAACCCTATTGCTGCGACACTGGGGATTAAGATCGGGGAAGTCTACTGGCAGTTGGCGAGAAAAGCTGGGCCACGTCAAGTGAAGAAGGACGTGCGCACGGGGGTCGCCCAAGCCTGGGGCGACTTGATGCAGTTTAGTGCTGTCGTTGTCATGAGGAGGCGCTAACTATGAGCAAGAAGACAGAATTTGGGCCGCCGCTCAACCCACGAGGACGGCGCTTGGAAGCGAAAGAACTCGAGAGTATCACGCATGTTCGTGCCAAGGTTCCCGCCAAGTACGCCTGGGCTGCGGGCACGGCGATGAGCCGCTTCTTAGAAGAGCTCAAGAACGGCAAGATCATCGGGCGCAGGTGCGCTCGGTGTGATCGAGTGCTCGTGCCACCGCGGATGTTCTGCGAGCGGTGTTTCCAGCCCACGACGGAGTGGGTCTATCTGCCGGGCACCGGGGTTGTTGAAACGTTTTCGATCTCGTACATAGACACGAACGCAAATCGCATCAAGGAGCCGATCTTAGTGGGCGTAATCGCGTTTGACGGTGCGCCGCCGCACTGCGGGATCATGCACTACTTTGGGGAAGTAAAGCCCGAAGAACTGAAGATCGGTATGCCCGTCGAACCCGTCTGGAAGCCCAAAGAAGAGCGTGTCGGCTCGGTCTTGGATATCAAATACTTCCGGCCACGCCGAAAGTGAGGAGTAAGCTATGATTGAGAGGATCGAGAAAGCCACAGAGATTCGCCATTGGCTAGGCGACATGGAGGCCGATCACTATTACTATAGCTCCGGGATTGCCGGGGAGAAATTCTTTGTCGCCTTGCGTGATGAGGGCCAGATCTTAGGGGCACACTGTGCTGCGTGCAATCTCACGTATGTGCCGCCGCGAATCTACTGCGAGCACTGCTTCGCTGAGCTGACAGAGTATAAAGACATGGGCAAGCGCGGCTGCGTCGTCGCGTTCACAATTGCGCACTATGACAAAGCGGGCCATCGTTTAGAGCCTCCGGAAATCTTCGCTCTGATTAGTTTCGGACCATGCACGACGCCCTTGCTGCACAGGCTCGGTGAAGTCGAGCCAGAGAAGATCTGTGTCGGCTTGGAAGTCGAAGCCGTCTTGAAGCCCAAGAAAGACCGCGAGGGGAAGATCACCGATATTCTGTATTTTCGACCCAGATAAAAAAATCACGAGTCACGGCTCTTAAAGTATTTTGAGCATCTCACAGTTGTTCGTAATGCGCCCCGTGCTCATTGCTTTTCACTTCTATGATCTTCCCTTCAAAATCTCCTCGCGCCCGATGTGGTGCACCGCGATCTTCCCCAGCTCAGCATACAAGTCATGGCCGATATAGAAAGCCGGCTTGATCTTCTCTAGATCGAGCACCTCGTGCTCGTCGAAGGCTTCTCTCAGATAGTGCGTAGCGACGACCTCGCCCACGAACCATTCGTGATCCCCGTAGGTGTGATGTTCCACGAGCTTGCACTCATAGGCAGCATAGGCGTCCTTTAAGATGGGCGCGCCGATCTTCAGGGGCTTCTCTGTTGCTATCTGGAATCTCTCGAATTTATTAAATTCCCTTCCGCTCGTCCGGCCGACAGCTGCGATGAGTCTGGCACGCTCGATGGATAGGAAATTGACCGCGAACTCCTGGGCTTCCAGAATCAATTCATACGAGAATCTCTTTGGGGAGATGGCGACCCCATAGAGCGGAGGCTCAAAAGAGAGCGGACAATGCCACGCCACAGCGAGCGCGTTCTCTCGCCCTTTGGCCTTGACTGTAACGATGGTTGCTAGCTTCGGATAGTAGTGCGTAAACGCACCTGCTCCTTTCACATACGCTGTGGGCATCGTCGCTCCTTTTTTTGTTATCCCGCGGTCAGGGCCACCCGTCCGCTTGGAGGAACCCACGCCGGGTCACCATAAAACCTCCCTTCTGGGTGTTATCTTAGAGCATTGCTGTCTTCGGGGTCAAGCCCTTGTCATGAGCTCTGATCTTGATTATCATCATCTGTGCATGTGCGCCATGTCATGGATGGGATATATCTGAAGGGCTATGATAAATAATATGGAGATCATCGAATCTGGGCAGAAGGAGCTTTTACAGCCCCCTGACGTCGAGGAGTTCCGGCGCTGGATGAGGGAGAACAAGTCTCCAGCTCTGCGGGACAAGGTCATGGACGAGCACGAGGCCGTCAAGCGCTTTATCAAGGACGGCGACTATATCGGCGTCGAGCTCTACGGCACGGTGCGCTGCCCCATGTCGATCATCCGCGAGATCGTGCGTCAGGGGAAGAAGCATCTGCGGCTGGCAGGCCAAGGGCTGCTCGAGATCGATTTTCTTGTAGCAGCAGGGCTTGTCGATGCCATGGATATTACGTATGTGGGGTACGAGGTCTTGGGGCTCTCCAATATCTTGCGGCGCGCTGCCGAGAGCGGGAGAGTCAAATTAGTCGAGTGGAGCAACGCCGCGATGGCCTGGCGCTTCAAAGCTGCCGCTATGGGCGTGCCGTTCATCCCCGTTCGCTCGATGCTCGGCACAGACACGCTCAAATACAGCTCAGCCAAGGTCGTCAAGGACCCGTTCACGGGCATTCACGTCACGCTGCTCCCTGCGCTCATTCTTGACGTTGGAATCATTCACGTTCATCGCGCAGACAAATACGGTAATGCTCAGATCGACGGGATCTCAGGGTTCGCCTTCGAGATGGCCCGCGCCTCGAAACGCTTAATTATCAGCACCGAAGAGCTTATCTCGACTGAAGAGATCCAGCGCTATCCCGAGCGCACGATCATCCCGTGGTTCTTGGTCGACGCTGTAGTCGTCGCGCCCTTCGGCTCGCACCCCGGCGAGATGTGCTATTGCTATGAGCGCGATCAAGAACATCTCTTAGAGTTTCTCAAAGCCGCCGAGACCGAAGAGACGACCCAGCAATATCTGCAAAAATACGTCTATGGGCCCAAGAACCACCAAGAGTACTTAGATCTCATCGGGCGAGATCGCTTAGAGGCCCTCAAGCGCGCCAACAAGGGACGGTGAGCGCGATGGCAGAATATAGCCCCACAGAACTGATGATCTGTATCGCCGCACGCTTAATGAAAGAAGCGCGCACCGCGTTCATTGGCACAGGCATCCCCATGTTAGCTGCTGCCTTGGCGAAGAAGCTTTATAACCCAGACTTGATCGCGATCTTCGAGTTTGGGGGCATCGGCGCCTCGCTCGAAGACTTGCCCAGAGCCGTCGGTGAAGCCCGCACGTTCTATCGCGCCATGGTCGCCACCGGGATCTGCGACGTGATGGAGACTGCACAACGGGGTCTTATTGAATACGGCTTTCTGGGCGGGGCCCAGATCGACCCTTACGGGAACTTAAACACGACGGTGATCGGCCCGCACGATAAACCCAAAGTGAGGCTGCCGGGCAGTGGCGGGGCCAACGACGTCGGGTCGCTCTGCTGGCGGACGATCGCGATCATGAAGCACGAGAAGAAGCGCTTTGTCGAGAAGGTCGATTTTATCACGACGCCGGGGTATCTAGACGGCCCAGGGGCACGGGAGCGCGCGGGCTTGCCCGCAGGGACCGGGCCCTATCGCGTCGTCACGGATTTAGCTCTTCTGGGCTATGACGAAGAGACGAAGCGCATGATGCTTTTAGCGACGCATCCGGGCGTGACCGTCGAGAAAGTTCTCGAAAATACGGGCTTCGAGCTGATCATTCCCAGGAGAGTCGCGCAGAACGAGCCGCCCTCGGCTGACGAGCTGAGGGTCCTGCGCACCGAAGTCGACCCTGAGCGATTGTATATTTAGCGATCATCGCTGAGCGTCGAGATGACCATTGAATCACTGAGTGCTAACCCTTTCCCACCAGCGCCGCAAATTACCGGATTCCAGTTGGCGATTACAGGTAAGTAAACAGAGGCCCCAAGGTATCAGCGCCCTAGGGCCTCCTCCGACTCAGAACGATGGCGGCTTCGCTACCAGAATGCCCCCATCATCAAAGGACCTCGCTGCCTTCAGCATCTCCTCCGGCGAGCGATACTTGCTATCAGGGTAGAAGACGAGCGCTGCGATGTTTCTGATATCGATCTTGCCATCAGCGTTGATGTCGCGAACAAAGACTATGAACCAGTTCAGCGGGATGTCCCACTCCGGTGGGGGCTTGATCCCGAGGACTGGGGCATTTGCCATCAATACCAGGTAGTCGCCGGCATCGTAAGAGCGTGCAGCTCCCAAGGGCTTGAAGCATTGGCCTCTGTCGATGATCTCGAACTTCACTAGCGCCCTCACCAGCCCGATGTAATCCCCGCGCTGGAGCTGATCGAACCTGAGCAGGGCCTAGATCCCCTGATACTCTGGGAATATGTAGGTCTTGAAGTGTTTTCCATCATAAAGCAGCCTAAGGTCTGGCTCAAAGGCCGCAGCGTGGGTTCTTTTTGCAATGTTCGTCTAGGTCTATGGCTACTAACTGCTCCATTATCCATGGGAATGCTGGGTCATCCGGTAGCAGGGCACAAGGATAGACTTCCGGTTCCGGTAGTGGCTGAAGGACCCGGATCACTATCGGCCTGGAGACAGCTTGCCGCGGCACGCACGGTGGCGCTGCCCCTAAGAAATGGGCCGTGTAAACGACGAAAGCCTGATAGGTGTCAGGCTTAGTGTAGGTATGCACGGCGATAGGGCTTATACTCGTCCGACCGGTGCCATCACCGAAATCGAAGCTATAAGTAGCCGGTGGACAGCCGCGGTCGCTCGGGGCTGGCCCATCGCTGAAAAGACTACTGTCAGAGGGGCCGGCCCCTCCGTAGGCGTGGCGATCAAATCGACGGTCACTATGGGTGCTGGCTGAGGCTGCGCACCCACAACACCAGAGAGGACAACTCCGACCGCAAGACACAAGGCACAAAGCCCCGCCATCCGATACGCTTTGCTGAGCATATCTGTCATCCCTCCTTTTCGGCTCTCGTGGGCCAAGACAATTCCATTTATAACCCCTGAGCGTGAAAAAACGTGAAATGACGGAAATCAGCTCTGGATGAGCGATAGCATATCGAGTCTGAATCTTTGCGAAGGGCTGACTTTTGAGATATGATCAGACCAAGGTGGTTTAGAATGACTATGGCGATAGCAGTCAAGCTGGGCAAGAAAGGGCAGATGGTGCTCCCGAAAAAGATTCGTGATGCCCTGGGGCTCAAGGAGGGCGATGTGCTAATCATAACCCTAGGCGAGCAAGGGCAAACCCTGCTCATCACCCCCCAGCAGTACGCCGCCCTTACCCGAGGGATGCTCAAGGGAACATGGGGGCGCAATAAACAAGAGATCGAGCGCTATATCAGCAGAGAGAGGGAGTCATGGAAGGGTCCAAGCGCCTAGCCGCTGAATTGGCGCACTATAAAAGAGTTGGGTTGGACAGCTCTATTCTGATCTATCATCTTGAAGATCTCGCTCCCTATGCGGAGCTCACAGAGCTCATCTTTGCCCTCCTCGCGAAGGGCGAGTTCTCCGCAGTACTCTCGACGATCTCGGTGACAGAGCTTCTGGTGAAGCCTATGGCTTCGGGGAAAGAGGATCAGGTTGAAGCGTGCGAGCGCTTCCTCCAAGGGCTGCCCCACACGGAGATCGTAGCTCCAGACTATGATATTGCCAGAGAGGCCGCTCGTCTGCGAGGCCGCTATGGGCTGCGCATCCCCGATGCTCTCTTGCTAAGCACTTCTCTCAAGAGAGGTGCCGAAGCTTTTCTCACCAACGATGCCGAGCTCAAGAGAGCAGGGGTCGAAGGGGTTGCCATCCTTCTCTTAGATGATTATCTCAGCGAGAAGAAGCCATAACTCAGATCCGTCGTTCCAGCTGATTCTCCAGACTGATATTCACCCCCAGACGCTTTATAGCTTCGCAGATATTGCGAAAGCGCGGATCGGCTTGCAGCAGCTCCCACGTCTGCTCATCTTCCGTGTCTATGCTGCATTGCCAAATATTGGCTCGCTCCGTCCGATAGAGCGCTAAGTCATAGACCCCGTCGATCTCCACAGCGATCTGCCGTGCCCGCTGCATCAGGGCAAGGAAACGCTCTTCAGCGAGCGTCTCCGGCTTCATCAGCCGGAACGTCAGGATCATGGTGTCCCCCTCTCGCTCTCAGCTAGAGCAGAGGAGAAAGCGAAAAACTTTCCCCTCCGCTCTCCTTCCCCGCTTACTGCAACAAAGCTGCGATCAGGTTGAGCAAGACCGCTTGAGCGAACTTGACCTGAAGTGCTGGATCAATCATGCCTATCACACGAGTCAGCTCCCGATGGGGCAGCCCCATGAAGGCATGGATATCCTCGATCTCTATCTGGCCATTTCCATTCAGGTCGCTCACCAAGACTAGATGGAAGTCCCTCTCGTTCTTGGGGTCGACCGGTGCGTCGAGCTCGTTCTTAGGGTCATAGAAGGCAACGATGTGATAGTACCCCTGCTTCAGCGGGTTGCTGCCCAGCTTGTACTCGCGCATCAGCTCGATGGCCCCCAGGCGTGTGCCGTCCGCCTGCTGGCCCAAGATCACGCCATCATCCAAGCTTCTGGCCGCGAAGAGCCGGACCCCCTCACGGGGGAATGTCAAGTCTATGCTCCCGTCGTCCAATATTCCCCTTAGGCCAAGTGGGATTCCATTCATTCTGGGGAGCAGCACTTCAAGAGGGGGCGGTATGATAGACACATGGGGGATGAGCTGGTTGACCCCGTCGATGATCTGCTGCGGGGTGATGGTGGGTGTGGGCTCAGGCTCAGGGCTAGGCGGAGGTTCGGGAGGGGGCTGCCCAGCCACCGTTACCGTTCCGAGTGCCAGCAGCCCCAGTCTGTGTAGTTTGCGCATCTGCTATCCCTCCTTTTCAGGGGTGTGCGCATAGTTCTGCGTCGGTGGGGAGGGGCATCCGAGCTCTAAGTTCAGATGCCCGCTCCTCGAACCGCGCCCCTTCTCCCCT
>JAUQPG010000063.1 GCA_030550495.1 Candidatus Bipolaricaulota bacterium
GTTGATAGACCTTGGGGTTGCCCACGAGCTCCGTCGCCACCCCGATCAGATCTTTGAGTTCCCCCTGGAGTGGCAGCTTGAAGACGATGCTGATGACCCCGAAATCGTAGAGCTTAGCGCGACAGACTGCCGGGGCGTAGTGCGCGCTCAGGGCTATAGACCCAAGCTCGATGAGCAACGGCGGACGACGATACTGCACATACGCCGGGGTGAGGCGCTCCACGACCAGGTGCGAGGTCGTGGGCGCCTCCCCGAAGATGCGCTCGATCTTGTCTAATAAGATCTCGTCGCCGACGTCAAAGCAGTAATAGAGCAAGAGCGAGCCATGCTCTATGCGCAGTGACTTGTCAACTTGAATCTGCCTCATAGATAGCTTGCTCTATGATGTCGTGCTGAGCGCCAGTGCGCCACCGATGACCCCCAAGGCCCCTGCAAGCAGCCCGCCCATGCCGAAGAAGAAATTGAGCGCCGACGCGATCAATATAACAATTCCCCATGTCTGGCGCTGCTCCGGCTTGGCGTAGAGCAGTGCTGCTCCAATTAAGACAACGATCCCGGCGATGATGCCAAACCACGGCCACCAGAGCGCCGGGGCAACCCCCCGCATCATGCCGTGGCCCCACATCCAGCCGCCCATCCCCCAGTCTCCGATGCCAGACATCATGGCACCGGAGGCCAGCATCCACAAACCCGCTAAGAGCGAGAGCACGAACGCCGCGATGGGCTTCTCTGCCGTCGGTTGTTGACCCTCTTGCATAGTTGCCTCCTTGAAAGTTATATTAGCACTTCTGATCTTTGGCAGCCAACACAAGTCTTGAACGAAACAGATTTCCTGGCCATAGCAAGCTCCCTTTCTACTCATAGCGTAGAGCTTCTACTGGTGGCAACTTCGCAGCCGCACGCGCTGGGAAGAACCCCGCCAGCGCCCCTAACACGAACGAGAAGAGTAAAACACCGAGCATCAGCCCCGGCGAGAACCCGACCTCCAACGTCGTCCCTGGCAAGAGGATCGGCGCTAAAAACTTAATGCCCACGGCGATCCCCAGCCCGGCTAACGCTCCCAACAGCCCACCGATCAGCCCCATGAAGCCTGATTCCAACAGAAAGAGCATCAAAATATGCCGCCGCCGCGCCCCGACGGCCTTCATCACGCCGATCTCGCGCGTGCGCTCCAAGACCGCTGTGTACATCGTGTTCATCACGCCGACGCCGCCCACTAAGAGTGAGATCGCCGCGATCCCGCCCAACGCCGCTTGGAGAATGCCCACGAGATTCTGCATGAGATCGAGCATTTCTCCCGTCGTATGCACGTTGAGATCGTCCTTGCCACGCTGCTCCATGACGACGCGCCGAACTTCTTTGGCAATAGAAGCGACGTCATGGCCGGCGTGCCCGTGCTGGGCCGTGCGAATGAGCACGAGTGACAGCTTATTATGCTCACCGACCAACTCTTGTAATGTCGCAATAGGGACCATGATCGCGTAATTGACATCGGGATCAGCGCGCTTCTCCAAAATCCCGACGACTTCAAACTCCATCGTCTCAACGATAAATGTATCGCCCACAGAAAGCCCTAGATCTTGCGCGATATTGCTTCCAAGAACAGCCGTCTGGGTCTCACCGGGATTGAGCGCCCGGCCCACAGCAGGCTTATAGTAATTGCTAAAAGACCCCATCAGCTCTGGGGCTATGCCCCACGTCAAGAGATACCCTTCACGCTGTCCAGCGCTGATATAGGGGGTCTTCACCAAAACTCCGCCGACGGCCTCAACACCGGGGATCTGCTTCAACGGCTCTAAGTCCAATTGGAACGTGTGCGCGCCAAGCAGCGCCCCCATGCCCAGACGATGCTCCCCATGCCCAGCGATCATCACGACGTTATACCCAAAAGCTTCGAACTCTTGCGTAATAGACTTCTGCATCCCTTGGCCCAGTGAGACCAGGGCGACTACCGCAGCGACACCGATTAAGATACCCAAGATCGTGAGCCAGCTGCGCTTGGGGCGATGCCGTAAATTTCGTACAGAGAGCCTGATATTATCGAGAAGCATAGACGCCTCCTCCGACAACCATATCGTTGGTGACTTCCTCGACCAAGCGCCCGTCCTTGATGCGCACGATGCGCTGGGCGTAGGCCGCCGCTTCGGGGTTGTGCGTCACTAAGATGATCGTCTTTCCCTCGCGATGGAGCTGCGCGAGAAGATCCAAAATAGCCTGACCCGATTCAGAGTCTAAGTTCCCTGTGGGCTCGTCAGCTAAGATGATCTCCGGGTCGTTGGCGAGCGCACGAGCGATCGCGACTCTTTGGCGCTCCCCGCCGGAGAGCTGCGCTGGCTTATGATGTGCCCGCCCTTCTAGTCCCACTTTGCGCAGCAGCTCTATCGCACGAGCGCGGCGCTCCGCGCGCGGCACGCCTTGAAAGAACAAGGGCAGCTCAACGTTTTCTAAAGCCGTGAGCGTCGGGATGAGATTGAACGTCTGAAAGACAAAGCCGATCTTCTTCCCGCGAATCTGAGCTACCGTGTCCTCATCAAGCTTGGTGACATCGTGCCCATCGAGTTGGACGATGCCATCACTGGGCAAGTCCAAGCACCCTAACAGATGCATCAACGTAGATTTCCCCGACCCCGACGGCCCCATGATCGCCACGAACTCTCCGGGCCGAATAGTCAAATCTATGCCGCGCAGCGCCGGGACGTTCACTTCACCCATGGGATAGACTTTGTGAACGTTCTTTAAGTAAATCATAGTGATCTCCTTCTATAAATAGATGCCCCTCGCCCCTCTCCCGTAGGCGCCTACAGGAGAGGGGCTTGGGGTGAGGGCCTCTTAAGGCTTCCGCTCGACGCTAACGAGCTCCGTCAGCGCGACGAGCGCCCACTTGTCGCCGTCTTTCTTCTCGATGCGCAACAGCGGTGGATACGGCAAGATCTTGCGCGACTCCAGATCGCTGATAGCGATGATCGCCCGTTGGTCTTCAAATTTGGGGTGGGTGTAGACTCCCTTCACGGCCTTGACGCCGCCGATCACGACCTCTTCGCTCGTGACGAGCTTTGCTCCCTCCGGCAACAAGATTTCCTTGTTGGGCTGGACTTCGCGCGTATCGAGCGCGCTGATCGGCGTCATGTCCAGATACCCCTTGGGGACGTGAGCAAACCCGTGAGAGAAGACCATCACTTGGAGCTGATCTCGCTCGGCGAGCAACTCGAATGTCTCAGTCACTCGGAACTTCGAGCCCTCAGGTACGATCTTCAGGGTAAGTGTTGCTGGACTTGGATCGTTCTCCATATTCGTTAGGCGATAGACGACTGTGAGCGTTCCTCCGGTGTAGGGGCCGATGCCGAAGATTTGAGCTAATGCCCACCAGCCACCAACGAGTGTCAGTAACAGCAGAGCAACAAGTGCGACGTGAAGTCTCTTCATACGCAAGCCTCCTTCTGCTTAGGGCTTTCTCAAGCCCACATGAGACTAATTTGAAACCGTTAAACGAACACTGAAAGAACGACGCAGAAGAAAGCTACAGTGTAGGGGGATGCCAGGGAGACGCAAGGGAGATAAAGCTCTGCTCTTGCGGTTCGATGACTTTGAAGAACAGACATGGTATATAGGAGCCAAAATCAGTGATGGCGCTGGGCAGGGCGGGACAAGCTCCGCAGCAGAGTCCCCCGTGAGAACTCATCGTACCATCGTTCTGTTCGCAGCAAGAGTGCGGCAGCGGCGTGACCGTAGACGAAGAGAGGCCGTGCGTGAAATGCTCCGCGTGCGCCCTGGCAGGGCGCGCCATGCCAACCGTCCATAAGTGAGAGGGCACAAGCCACTGGCTGCTCACCAGCGCGATCAGTATGAGACCGAGCACGGCTTTCTTTCTCTTCATGGTTTTCATCGGCTATTCTACCGGCATTCTCTAGCCTTGTCCATGATCTGCGTCATGGGACTTCTGTAGCTGCTCAAAAATTCTTCAGATATTTAAAGACTTCCATCAGCTCGTCGATCTTCTCTGCGCCCTTGCCTGATTGAATCGCTTCAGTGAGACAGGTCTGCATGTGCCCTTTAGTCAATATCTGAGCGATCTGGGAGAGCGACGCCTGCACCGCCGCGATCTGCTTCAGAATCTCTACGCAATACTCTTCGTTCTCGATCATCGTCTCGATGCCCTCGATGTGACCGCGCACCGTGCGGATGCGCCGCA
>JAUQPG010000064.1 GCA_030550495.1 Candidatus Bipolaricaulota bacterium
TGGTGGGTGGTGGAGGATTTGAACCTCCGGCCTTCTGCACGTCAAGCAGACGCTCTTCCGCTGAGCTAACCACCCTTTCTCTTAGGGTGAGGCGGCGACCGGAATCGAACCGGTGCATAAGGGTTTTGCAGACCCTCGCCTTACCACTTGGCTACGCCGCCAGTAGCAAATTATTGTATCGTGCTCTATCCCCCCTGTCAAGCCCCTCAGCTTGGCAAGTGCCCGTATCTTCAGATAAACTTAGAAAAGCAAGGAGGCCTTTATGAAACGTCTCGCGCTGGTTAGTCTCCTCATGGCTGTGCTGCTTGGTGGGCTCGGTGGGGCACAAGAGCCCCTCGGCCCAAATGTCACGATCTACAGCGATTTAGCTCTCGTCGAAGAGCCGCGCACGCTGGCTCTCTCTCAAGGCGAGCACGACTACCTTCTGGAAGACCTGCCCAAGGGCATTCTGCCCGACTCGGTCCTCTTCCGCCCCCTCAAAGATATAGAAATTCTCGAGCAAGAGTTCTTGCCAGCCCAAGAGCTAACTGGCTGGCAGCTCTTGCAGAGTGCTGTCGGCCAAGAGATTGAGATCACCGTCGCTCGCGGCTTGGTGCCGAAAACATATCGTGGCACGCTGCTCAGCGTCGAGGACGGGATTGTCTTGCAAGAGGTGACCGGGCGCATCCAGATCATCAAAGATTTTAGCGAAGTCTCTTTAGCTCACCTCTCAGGCTATCGCAAGACCCCGGCGCTGCGCTGGCGCATCCAGAGTAATCGCTCCGGTGAAATTCCTGGGAACCTGAGTTATCTTACGGAGGGGCTGGGCTGGTCAGCACAATATACGGGAATTCTCAACGAAGCCGAAACCCAGATGAAGCTGCAGAGCTGGGTCACAGTGCACAACACCAGCGGGCGCGATTATACAAATGCCAAGCTGACGCTCATTGCTGGCGAGCTGCGCCGCGTGACCCCTCCTCGAGTGCCTGGGAGCGCCCTGCCGCAAGCTGCTCCCCTGGCTGAACGCAGTAAGGAGCTTGAACCCCAGCCCGTCTTCGAGTATCACGAATATCAGTTCCCGTACCGGACAACTCTGAAAGATAAACAGACTCTGCAGCTCTCGTTCTTGAAGGCTGATGCTATCGCGGTCTCGAAGCATTATGTTTACGAAGCGTCGGTCTTGCCCCAAGTCCGCGTCGAGATTCGCTTTATGAATGAAAAATCTCAAGGTCTAGGCATAGCCCTGCCCGCCGGCGTCGTCCGGCTCTACAAGGAGAGCGCGGGCGCGCTCCACTTGCTCGGCGAGGATTCTTTGGGCCACACACCCCTAGGCGAAAAGATCGCGCTCGTGCCGGGGATGGCTTTTGATCTGAAAGCCGAACGCGTGCTCAAAGACCGTCAGGTCGTCGGCCGTGACGAGTTGGGCCGCGAACTCTATCGCGATACGTATGAGATCACGCTGCGCAATCAGAAAGATTCCGACGTCGTGATCGAAGTGAAAGAGCGCCTTCAGGGCGTATGGAAGATCGTCTCCGCTGAGCCAAGCTACGAGAAGCTCGACGCAAGCACGGTGCTTTTCACAGTAACAGTGAAAGCGCATGACGTCGCGAAAATTCTGTATACTGTAGAGTGGAAGTATTAAACTATGGAGGAGTATCTGACGCAACCTGATGGGCCGTATATTCCCGATGCGATGCAGCGCTACGCGCGAGCCATCGAGAAGACGCTCGCGGAGGTCCCTGTCGTCAACGGCGTGGTGACGCTCGAAGCCCTGTGGATGGAGCTGGGGCTGCCGCGCGATCTGATTATCGAAGTCTTTGAGACGATGGAGATCAAGCTGCCACCGCACGTCGAGCGCGTCGAGGGGCAAGGCGGGCAGATCTTAGCTCAGCAGAAGAGACCAGAGCCCAAAGAGCCTGCACATGAGCACGATTCGCTTTGGCACTGACGGCTGGCGTGGGGTGATCGCGCACGATTTTACGTTTGCCACCGTGGGGCGCGTCGCTCAGGCCATCGCTGAGTATCTGAAAAGCCCGCAGCGCCGCGCATTAGAAATCTATAAGAAATGGGGCGTCGCGTATCGCCCTCCTGAGCGCGGCGTCGTCATCGGGTACGATACGCGCTTTCTGTCCAAAGAGTTCGCGATCCACATCGGGCGCATTGTGCAAGATTTAGAGATTCCCGTGTGGATCGCGCATGAACCCGTCCCCACCCCAGCGCTCTCGTATGCTGTCTCTCATCATCAAGCGGCTTTAGGCGTGATGGTGACGGCCAGTCACAATCCGCCTGAATACAACGGCGTCAAGATAAAAATAGAGTACGCGAGCTCCGCCCCGCCCAGCGTCACTCAACTCATCGAATCTCTCGTCCCTCAAGAAGCGCCCACGCCTAAGACCCCGGCTAGTGCGTTGAATTTCGTTGACTTCAAAAGCCCCTATCTTGCGCGCATCCGTCAGCTCGTTGACATAGATCTGTTACGCGAGAGCGATCTCTGTGTCGTGATTGACGCGATGTACGGGGCGGCGCGCGGCTACGTCGCCGAGATTCTCAAAGAGCTGGGGGTAGAATTTCTCACGGTGCGTCACGGGGACAACCCGCGCTTTGGGGGCAAGAACCCTGAGCCTATCGAGAAGAATTTGGGCCCACTGCGTGCAGTGATCGCGAGCGAGCGCCTTAAGAAATCGAAGAGCGCCAAGCGATTGATCGGTGTGGTCACCGACGGCGACGGCGACCGAGTCGCGGCGATGGACGAGCTGGGGCACGTCATAGACTCCCATCGTTGCTTCGCGCTGATTCTCAAACACTTACTGAGAAAGGGCTGGCGCGGGAAGGTCGTCAAGTCGTTTGCGCTCTCAGATATGATCGACACGCTTGCCGTGAAAAATAACTTAGAGCTCGACGAGGTCCCCGTGGGGTTCAAATATATTTGTGAGAAGATGGTCCGCGAAGATGTCTTGATTGGCGGCGAAGAATCTGGGGGCATCGCGATTAAGAATCACATTCCCGAACGAGACGGCGTTTTGAATTCTCTGTTGCTCTGTGAGATCGCGGCGCAGTCGAAAAAGCCCGTGAGCGAGATTGTCGAAGATCTCTTAGCTGAAGTTGGGCCGCACTGGTACGACCGGCGCGATTTACACTTAGAGAGTCGCTTAGAGGTCGTCGAGCGGGTGAAGCGCCGCCCACCAAGACAGATTGCGGGCTTAGAGGTCATAAAGACAGAGATGCTCGACGGGGTGAAGCTGCGCTTCCCTCATGGATGGCTGCTGTTGCGCGCGAGCGGGACCGAGCCGTTACTGAGACTCTACTGTGAGCTCGACTCGCTCGACAAAGTGCGTGAAGTTTTAGACGAAGCGGAGCGCTTTGCCAAGGGCGATGTCAGTTTATGGGGGAAGTAGCGAGCATCCCCCATAATGCTCTTCTGTTGCTCATTTTCGTTTCCCTCTTGACAGCAAAAAAAGCGTTATAATCCTTGTGTAACTCTTAGAAGTGATCTTTCAAAGAGGAAAAGAGGGAGAGACTATGAAGCGCCACAGCATAGCAGCGGTCGGGCTGATGGCAGTGTTGGCGATTGTGCTGGGTGGGTGTGGGTTGTTTACCAAGACCGACTTGGAGACGGGAAACCAAAGCGAGCTGCTGCAGCCCCAATCTGTTGGTCAGATGGGGCAGACAATCGATGACTTGTTTGCCGAAGTCGCAAGACGAGTCCCTGAGTTTGGAGGAATGTTCTTTGACAGGGACGACAACAGTGTGCTTTATGTATACTTGCTGAACCCTGCTCAAAAAGCAGCAGTGGAAGCAGCGATCACTGCCGTTTTGGGACCCGGTCTTCCTGATCTCATACCTCCACGAGAGGTTCGAGTGCTCCAAGGCCAATATAGCTTCCGGCAGCTCAAGCAATGGCATGATCGCATGATGGCGTTGTTTGCGCTCTCTGGAGTACTAATGACCGATATTGACGATGGGAACAATCGACTAGTGGTTGGTGTAGAGAGCATAGAGATGCGAGCCTTGGTGGAGCAAGAG
>JAUQPG010000027.1 GCA_030550495.1 Candidatus Bipolaricaulota bacterium
CAAGGGGCGTTTCGCTGGGACGCTGACGGCGTCAAGGCTATTCTCATCCCCGTTGTGGTCGCCGTCACGGTGATCTCCGGGATAGAATACTTCTATCGCTTTCGCAAGCTCTTGGGGCGGATCTCGTAGACGCGCCAAGAGCCAGAAGGAAGCTATGGAAGGGAAAACATGGGTTGTTATATTTCTTGGGGCTCTTTTGCTGATCGTAGCTATTGATGTCAACAAAAGGTTCGAGACTAAAGCCAGCTCAGGTGTGTTCCACTCCCCAAATTTTACGATCACATATGAAAATATCCCCAAGCTGGCCATCCGACGCATGGCAGAAGGCATGGAAAGCGCTTACCAAAAGTTAGTGGTAAAACACGGTTTCCGGGATGGAATGCGCTCTTGGAATTGGAAATGGGAAAGTGATGTTGCTAAAAGTACCTCCTCTTGTTATAGAAGTATAGCGGCTCATGAATATTTTTCATAGTATTCAGCTGCTTGGGTATTCTTTGACCCTGGCTGATCGCTTCTTGCTTGAAGGCACTGCTATGTGGGTCATGAGAGAAGTCTTCCCACAAGATGTAGAGTGTTATATCTATCTACTAGGGGATTGGCTTGTGGGCGGAACAGATGTGAGCAGCTTGAAATTACTTTATCCTGGCCATCAAGCCGGGCTCTTCTGGAACTTCATATCTGATCGCTACGGAGTGGCCCAACTAATCCGACAATTATTTGAGCACCCTGACATCCGTCTTGGTGTAGACTGGCCCAAGGTTCTCAGCCAGCTAAAAGGAAAATCTTTTCTGGACTTGTGGGCTGAATTCGCAGTTGCACTGGCTGCTCGGCAAGTCCCAGACGCGAAATGGCTCTATCCGCAAGCTGAGCGAAAAACCCCCTATGTGCCCGTGCCGGTCTTCGTCGGCGAATGGACGGGCCAAACTTTGGTTATCGAGCAGAGTAGTTGGGAGAACCCATACCCTAGTTCATCAAAGATAAAAGTTGGCGCGCCGTTGACCGTACTCCATCCCTATGGCATACATTTCGTGCGCCTCGTGCCCAAATCCAAAAGCCCATTTGTATTACAATTTCAAGGAGACCCCGACACCGATTTTCGATACATCTTGTTGCTTTAGAATCATCAGGCACCTATGAGGTCTTCTCTATAGACGGGGAATGCGGAATTGCGAGACCGTTGAATTATAAACTTTTCCAAGTAGTAGTCACGCGCGGTGAAAGCGGTTCAGGCAGATATGAAGTCGGCCTTCAACAGCCGCGGACTACTGATTTTTCTATGTGCTCCCCAAGGGCAGCTCCACGATGAGCGCGCTGACCTGCCTCGCGCGAAATGTCTTATTATAAGAGCATTCTCTCGTCAAGGAGGGGCATACTATCCCCAGTGCGATTTGCCTTCGAGGGGGGGAAAGCTTTAGAATATGAGCATTCAAGAACCGGCTTGACGCCCCTCATCGGACCCTGAGGGCTGTTGAGCGGTTCACAACAGAACTTTCAATAAGGGGGGTATTCTCCATGAACAAGGCGGAGTTGTCGGAATTGGTAGCCAAGCAGACGGGTCTGAGCAAGAAGGCGGCCAAAGAGGCCGTGGACACGCTGTTCAGCACCATCGCCAAGATGATCTGCGATGGGGAGCCGGTGCGGATCACGGGCTTTGGTACCTTTGAAGCTCGTCCACGCAAGAGCTCCATGCGCATCAACCCGCAGACGCGGCAGCGCATCATGGTCGCATCGAAAGCCGTACCCAGCTTCCGCGCCGGGCGCGAGCTGAAAGAGATGGTGCGCAAGAAGCTCAAGGTCGTGGAGGTCGGTGGCAAGCTCTCTGTCAAGCGCGGCTAAGCCTAAAGAACATAGGGGGGGATTAACCATATCCCCCCCTATTTAGCTCTTAAGGAGCTTCGACAGGCTTGCCCTGGAGCATGAGGGCGCGCACGAGGTCCGCTTCGGTGATCCATTTCTTGGCAAGCAAGATCTCCCCAAGCGGTCGTGAGCCCCCTTCCTTCTTTTGAATCTCTAGGGCTTGGTTCAGCTTTTCTGGCGTGAGCTTTCCTAAATCGCACAGGATTTCCCCAAGGCGCTTGTTGCGCTCAAAGTACTGCTCGACAATCGAGAGGATGACCGCGCTCTTGCTGCGACGCTCCCGTTCGGCCTTCGCCTCGATTTGCTTGATAAGCGGGATATCCTCTTTGGTGTAATAGATAGTAATTTGCATGATTGAACCCCCTTTTTGTGTTCCTCATATAGGATTGTTCTTGATATGTAATATACCCGAACGTAAGAGCCTTGTCAAGACCAGAGCACAAGAGGGGTTACAGCCCTCCGAAGAAGAAGCGCAGCTCGATGCCAAAGCGCCACTCTAGCCCTGAGCCTCCAAGACAGTCCGGCCCAAAACAGATCTCGGTGAACGCGCGGAAGAACGCGAGCTCGAAGAGTGACTGGAAGACTTGCTTGCGGAAGGAGAACGCCCCGCCTCCACCCCCCGGCGGAAGCGGATCGGCCAAGAGCGTGAGGCTACGCCACTGGAAGAAGCTCCAGCGCAAGTAGAGCTCAATGGGCAGGAACGTCAAGTAGACCGTAGGCGGGACGAACTCGAACGTCGAGCTGACTGTCAGGCGCAAGTAGAGGTCAGCTGCCGGAACGTTTGCCTTCACGGCGGTCGCAGGGATGAGCTTGTTCAGCCCGCTTGGCGTAAAGAGCGTCATCACGCTCAGCGAAGCAATATCGAGAGCATAAAACTCCGCGGCGACGATCTCTTCGGTGAAGACGAACGGCGTGGTGACGACGCGATCCGGCTCGCGCTCGCTGAAGGTGTCGAGCTTCACGATTCTAGGCTCAAAACCGAAGGGCTCGTTCACGATGGGCAATTGATCTAGATCTAAGTCTTCGACGACTCGCTCGACACCAAACCCAGTATAGCTAGCGATGGTGAACCATAACGTCTTAAGGGCAGCTTCGATGACCAGACCCACTGCTAGAGAGGGGCTCTGGTTCTCTAAGATCAGCTCGACGCCCATAGAAACCCCATGCAAACTGAGCGCCGCGACCAGCTCGTTTCTGGCAAACGTAAACCCATTGACGAACGTCAAGCGATTGCGTGCCGCAAGGGGATTGATCTCCACAGAGGCGATGAACTTCTGCCACCGTAGCAGACTAATATCGAACTTTGTGTCGGTGGCAAAAGCGGCTTCGGCGACGCTGATGCGCGAAAGAACACGAAACTCCGCATTGAGGAAGTACGGGGCGACGTTGTTGAAGCTCAGCTCACTAATGAAACGCCCCAGCACAGACTGGGCAAACGTTATATGTCCCAAGGAAGCGATGAGAACGAGAACACACACCACACCAACGATGCTGCGCCGTATCTGGTTCATACTGCATAAACTCTAGCTAGGCTCCAACAGGCTGCCAAGGAAGCCTGTGCAGAGCGCATCTGGCTTCGGTCTGACAGGAGAGTGACGCTTGTCTCAGTCTAACAATGGCTGTAAGACGTCCTCTAGTGTGGGGTGGCCTATCTCTTGGAGTTCGTAGAACACGCGTGTTGTTGGCACATCAAATTTTATGAGTCTCTTCAGGTCAATCGGTGTGCCAATAATGACGGCGTCGCAGTCGGTGCGCTTGATCGTCTTGGCGAGATCTCTGATCTGTTCTTCGCCGTAGCCCATCGCTGGGAGCAACTTCCCAATATGAGGGTACTTCTTAAATGTTTCAGCGATGGAGTTGACGGCATAAGGGCGCGGGTCGACGAGCTCTTTCGCGCCATACTTTTCGGCGGCGAGCGTCGCCGCGCCATAGGCCATCTCACCGTGGGTGAGCGTCGGCCCGTCTTCGATAGCTAAGACGCGCTTGCCCTCGATCACCGACGGATCTTCCACAAAGAGCGGCGAAGCCGCTTCGATGATCTTCGCTGTGGGATTGAATCTTCTGATGTTCTCGCGCACGCGCTCCACTTGAGCTCGGGAGGCCGTATCGACTTTGTTAATGACCACTACGTCAGCGAGCAAGAGATTGATATGCCCTGGGAAATAGGTCACTTCGTGTCCAGCACGCAGCGGGTCAGCGACGACAATATTTATATCCGGGACGAAGAACGAAAAATCGTTGTTCCCGCCATCCCAGATGATAACGTCGGCTTCGCGCTCGGCCATGCGCAGGATCTTTTCGTAATCGACCCCGGCGTAGACGACCGTGCCGCGCTCTAGATGAGGTTCGTACTCCTCGCGCTCCTCGATAGTACACTCGTATCTGTCTAGGTCTTTGAAGCTCGCGAAGCGTTGGCACTCTTGTTTCACGAGATCGCCGTAGGGCATGGGATGGCGCACGACGACGACGCGCTTGCCGTGCTTGCGCAAGATATCAGTAACGCGCCGGGTCGTCTGGCTCTTGCCGGAGCCGGTGCGCACTGCTGTTACCGAAATAACGGGCTTTTTTGATTTGAGCTGAGTCGATTTAGGGCCAAGGAGCATAAAGTCTGCGCCCGCGGCCATGGCCCAGCTCGCCCGCTCCATGACGTACTGATGAGAGACATCACTATACGAGAAGACGACCAGATCGACGTCGTGTTTGGCGATCAAGTCGACCAAATCTTCTTCGGACTCAATGGGGATACCCTTGGGGTAGAGCTTGCCCGCAAGCTTAGCGGGGTAGCGACGGCCATCGATATCTGGGATTTGTGTTGCTGTGAAGGCAATGACTTTATAGTTTGGGTTATCGCGGAAGTAGACGTTGAAGTTGTGAAAATCGCGCCCAGCGGCGCCCATAATGATGACGCGCTTCATGAGGATCACTCCTTGGCTATTCGGCTAGCGTTTGACGTAGACGGTCAACACTGAAATGAGCCTTGCAATCTTATCAAATCAAGGGCGATCTGTCAATGAGACGCGCGATTTGCAAAGCGCCGTGAGATAATTTATCCTTGGCCGTGCTATGGATCTTCACAACAGGGTCGCGTTAGTAACCGGTTCCAGTCGAGGGATCGGGCGCGCTATCGCGTTAGAGCTAGGTCGTCGCGGTGCTGATATAGTTATTCATCACCGGCGCAATAGCACGCGCGCCCAGGCCGAAGCTGTCGCCCAAGAACTCCGAAGTCTTGGGCGACGCACTCTCGTTATCAAAGCCGACGTGGCCGACCCTAGCGACGTCGCTCGGATGTTCTCAGTCATTCAGAGTGCCTTCGGCAAGCTGGATATCTTGGTCAATAACGCAGCATCAGCCGTCTTTCGTCCCTTATTACAGTTGGAAGAGAAGCACTGGGAGCATGTCTGGGACGTCAATGTAAGGGCAATCACTCTGTGTATCAAACACGCTGTCCCCTTGATGAGCCGGGGCGTGATCGTGAATATCACGAGCTTGGGAAGTATGAGATATCTGCCCAACTATGGGGCGCTCGGCGCAGCCAAAGCGGCTATTGAGTCGCTCACGCGCAGCTATGCCGTCGAGCTTGCCCCAGCAATTAGAGTGAATGCCGTCTGTGGAGGGCTTGTGGACGAGACGGGCTTTAGTGAGATGATGCCCCTAGACGTCAAAGAGCGCGTCATACAGCTCACTCCCGCGGGACGGCTGGCCAAACCGGAAGATATCGCGAAAGTCGTCGCGTTTCTCTGCAGTGACGACGCTGAGATGATCCGTGGACAGAGCATTATCATTGACGGTGGCATAGCGCTGGGACTCCTGACGTGAACGTCGTAACGAACGCCAAGACCCTCAAGGATTTAGAGTACGATAAGCTCAAAGAACTCTTAAAGAGCTTTGCGTGCTCGGAGCTGGGACGCGAGCTCATACACAATCTGCGTCCCTCGGCTGATTTACAAGCGATTCAACGCGAGTTAGATCGTGTCGAAGAGTTGCGCACAGCCTTGCTTGAGAGAGATCTCGCCGTTGGGGCTTTTGAGGATATCCGCCCCTTGCTCCAGCGA
Source organism: Candidatus Bipolaricaulota bacterium (assembly GCA_030550495.1). Classification (GTDB taxonomy): domain Bacteria; phylum Bipolaricaulota; class Bipolaricaulia; order RBG-16-55-9; family DRXL01; genus JANXCC01. The sequence goes on from JAUQPG010000027.1 coordinate 5,910, forward strand.
GCGCATCAGACAACAGCGTTGAGTGGCGCGGAGTTTCTCGCTGTTGCGAAAGCGCTCTTTCAGATGCGGCAGCTGCGCGAGCGACTCTTAAAGCTTGAGCGTTTTCCTAATCTACGCGAGCTGGGCGAGCGCATTCACGTCTTCCGCGAGCTAGAAGAGAATATCTCTCGGGTCTTTGACGACAAGGGCGAGATACGCCCCACGGCCTCGCCGCGCCTGCGCGAACTCACCGCACAAAAGCGTATCGTAGAAGAACGCGTGCAGCGCTATCTTCAAGCGCTCATTCAATCAGGGCAGCTTGCTGGAGTCCTGCAAGATACCGTGATCACGCGGCGCTCTGGGCGCTTCGTTATCCCCATCAAAAGCAGCGCGCGCCATGAGCTCGATGTGGTGGTCCATGACAGCTCCGATTCAGGCCAGACGCTCTACGTCGAGCCGACCTCGATTGTCCACGAAAACAACGAGATTCGCGAGCTCGAGGGAGAGATCCGGGAGGAGCAGCTGCGCATCTTGCGCGAGCTCACGACAAAGCTCCAGGCCGAGACCCGCAAGATCACAGAGACTCTCAGAGCGTTCGCATACTTTGATATGCTCTACGCCAAGGCGCAGTTTGCGATTCACTTGCGCTGCAATCGTCCGCGACTCACGACTGACGGAGAGCTTCATCTCATAGAAGCTCGGCACCCCTTGCTCGATCAGACGACCGTCGTGCCCATTGATATCCGTCTGGGAGCCCCTTTCCAGGGGATGGTCATCACTGGGCCCAACACCGGAGGCAAGACCGTCTCGCTCAAAACTATCGGGCTCTTGACACTTATGACCCAATCAGGTATACCCATCCCCGCTGCTCCTGACAGCACTGTTGTGCTCTTTCAAAAAGTCTTCTCTGACATCGGCGACGAGCAGTCTATTCAACAGAATCTGAGCACATTTTCAGCGCACATGAAGAATCTCATCGGGGTTTTGCAACACGCTGGTTCTCAGACGCTTGTGCTCATCGACGAGCTGGGCGCTGGCACTGACCCTACTGAAGGTGCAGCACTAGGGATCGCACTGCTTCAGGCATTGCTCGACTGTGGCGCCACCGTGATCGTCACCACGCATTTTAGCACGATCAAGCACTTTGCCTATCAGCATCCCAAGCTCAAGACTTGTTCTGTTGCGTTTGACGTCGAGACGCTAGCGCCGACCTACAAGATCGTTGAAGGCGTGGGCTCCAGCAATGCGTTTGTCATCGCGGAGCGTTTAGGGTTGCCTCCCCATGTTATCGCGGTGGCGAAGAGGCACTTGACGGAAGGGCAAGTGCGAGTCGAAGATATTATTCAAAAGCTCCAAGAGGAGCGGAACGAGCTCGCACGTGAACGTTTGGCTGTGAGCCAACGCGCTCGCGAGATAGAAGCTCTCAAGGCTGAATATCTCGCTAAGCTCGACGAGCTGCGCCACCGCAAAACAGAAGCCCTCACTGAAGAGTTGCGTCGTCTGGAGCAGTTGTTGAAGCAAGCTCGAGGAGCTCTCGAAGAGGCCCTGCACGAGGCCAAGCAGCGCGCAGGCGAAGAGCGCTTGCGAGAGAGACTCAAAGAAGTGCAAGAGCTCGGAGGTCGTCTCGCTGAGGCAGCGCAGCAGCTCCGCCAAGAACCCGCGGAAGTCCCTATCCCATTAGAACAGCTTCGGGAAGGACTGGCTGTGCAGTTTCGTGGCTCTAAGAAAGTCGGTACTATTCGAAAGATTGTCAACCCCGAGCGCATCGAGGTCGACGTGGGTGGGCTGCGCCTGTGGGCGAAGCTCTCTGATTTAGTGCAGCCTTCAGGGACAAGGCTGAGCGAGGCGGAGCGGCGCAAGAGCTCCGTTTATGTCGATACAGTTTCTGCCCCGGCTCCTCAGTTGGAGCTCAACGTGCGGGGCATGACCGTCAGTGAAGCCCTGCGAGAGCTCGATCTCTACTTGGATCGCTTAGTATTAGCAGGGCTGACGCGAGGGTATATTGTTCATGGGAAGGGGACAGGGGTCTTGCGCCGTGAGATTAGAAAGCACTTAGCAACATTGCCTATTGTGAAAAGCTTTGAATCAGCTCCGCCAAACCAAGGTGGCGACGGTGTAACGATTGTAGAACTTGCGAGCTGAAGCAGGGTGGTGCGTGGTTGGAAAGATCAACCCGAGCTTGGGCCGGCCGTGGTGCAGATACAAGGCAACGAGATCGTTGGGAATAGGCGCGGGCTTCAGGAAGTGACGTAGAGACTTATGCGGGTCGGCATCGGCGTAGATTTTCACAAGTTCTCTGTGGGGCGCAAGCTCATCTTGGGCGGCATAGAGATCCCCTATGAGCTAGGGCTGGCCGGACACTCCGACGCTGATGTGTTACTCCACGCGATCTGCGACGCCCTGCTTGGCGCAGCCGCGCTCGGCGATATCGGAGCACACTTCCCCGACACCGACCCGCGCTATAGAGATATCTCGAGTATCGCGCTCTTGGCCGAGACCCACAAAAAGATTGGAAAAGCGGGCTTCGCTATCGAAAATATTGACGCGACGGTGATTGCTCAAGAACCCAAGATCGCTCCGTATATCGCAGCGATGCGCGACAAGATCGCACAGACTTTAGATCTTTCTCTCTCTCAGATCAATATCAAAGCGACGACGCCGGAGGGGCTGGGCGCCTTAGGGCGCCGCGAGGGAATCGCCGTCTGGGCCGTGGCACTGCTCACTTCCCGAAGAAGCGCATAATATCGTTATACGTCACTAAGAGGATGAGACCGATTAGCACGAGAAAGCCAATGTAGTGGATCAGCCCTTCTTTCTCAGGAGGGATGGGCTTTCGGCGAATCATCTCGATCAGGAGAAAGACGATTCTGCTGCCGTCGAGCGCCGGGAAGGGCAGGAGATTGAACAGCCCTAAATTTAGGCTTATAACGGCTATCACGGGTAGCAATACGATTAAACCAGCCTCTACCGCTTCACGTAAGATTTGTCCGATTCCTATAGGACCAGATATCCCTTCGCTCGCTTTTTTCGCAGCCTGAAGGTCCCCAGAAATCAAGTTCAAAATCAATCCTTCAAGGAATTTAATAATACCTGCTACCAATCCTAAAGAACGTTGCAATGCCAATACAGTAGCATCCCATATCGCGGGTTTACGTAGCCACAACTCTGGCTCTATTTTTTGTGCTGGCCATATTTCCTCTGGAGTATATCCGGCTACCCTAAACTCTGGTAGATGTATGATTTGTCCTCTACGCTCAATTACTAGAGTGACGCTCTCGCTGTTTATTACTAGGTCGTACACTTGCCAGAAACTGTGTACTGGTATCCCATTTACTGAAATCACTCGATCTCCCGCTTGTAATCCTTGACGTGCCAAAAACGTATCAGGCGATAGCTTAGCAATACGGTTAGTAGTTGAAATGATTCCGCCTAAAGCAGCCATAAGTATAGTGTTGAACTGAATTCTTGGTCTCAAGTTAATACCAATCATATAGCGTTTTTCTTGCTCTGACCAAAAAGGTGTAATAGCTATATCCAGCAGTCTTTCACCGCGGCGGACTTGTACATGAATGGGCTGACCCTTCGAATTATTAATAACTTCCAGAAGCTGAGCGATGGAGTATACGGGTCTAGCATTCATACTTTCAATTTTGTCACCAACTTGAAGAACACCTAATGATGGACTAGGATAGCCATCAGGTAGATTCACTAACTCGGTAACCTCTAGGTACGGTATCCCGAGGATTCCTATTACGGCAATCATTAACAAGACTGCAGCGATGATGTTCATCACCGGCCCGGCGAAGACGATGATCATCCGTTGCCAGGCGGGCTTGGACGTGAAGAGCCGCTCCTTGGGGACAGCTTGGTCTTCTGTGCTCTCGCGATCTTCCCCGGCCATGCGCACGTAGCCCCCGATGGGGAAGATCCTTATAGAGTATTCGGTCTCGCGGCCCTTGCGCCGCCAGAGCGCCGGCCCCATGCCAATCGCAAATTGATGAACCCATACACCGAAGAGCCGCGCCGCGGCGAAATGCCCCCCTTCGTGAATCAGCACCAGGAACCCGATCGTCACGATGAACGCGATGATTGTAAGAAAGATAATGCTCATACTGCTCCTTCAGATCCGTTCGGCTTTGATTTCTAAGATCTGTTGTGTCTGAGGCGTCACACAATACGATTCGTTGACGGCCTCGCCGACGATCCATATTACTGTATTCTCGTCACAAATCAAGGGGATGGTGTCGCGGGCCTCGCGCGGGATCTTTCTGTCAACAAAGAAGTCTTGCAATTTCTTCGTACCTGCTTTCAGAGAGATACGATCCCCAGGGCGGCGGTTGCGCACAACTAAGCTCCCGCAAATCTTGTCGGCGTCAATGAAGGCCCTCACCCCGGCTGCGCCACCCCTCTCCCGCACACTGCGCGTGGGCTTCATCTTTGTCCGCCTCTGGCGGACAAAGGCATACGGTCCAGGCGAAGCCTGGGGGGTGAGGGCCGTAGCAAATCTCCAGCCGATCTCCGAAAGAACCGTCTCGCCCGGCACAGTCAGGAGATACTCAAAGCGCCTTTGAACTGTAGTCGGGTGCGTTGTGACAATCAAGTGATCGTGGCGGCGCAGCACCCTCACGCCAGCGGGCAGACGCAGCTCGCCCTCGCCGCGCCGGGACGCCCACTCCATAATAGCTTCGATGTGATCAGCTTCAAGCTCACAGAGAGCGTTTACCGTGAAGACAGCGTGACGCAGCACGAGTGCTTGAAGATACTCCGAGAGCCGTAAGAACTTATTCAGATCGAGCACCAGCTCATGAGCTTTTCGCTCGCAGATAAGCTCGCTGAATACTTGGTCGGCTTCGTGTTCGAGATGTTGGGCAGCTTGGCCAAGGAGCCGCGCTGTCCGTCCTAATGCGTGGAGCAGATTGGGGTTGTACTCCCTCAAGATGGGGATCAGCGTGTGCCGGATCTTGTTGCGCAAAATAGTCGTGTCGTAGTTGGTCGGGTCTTCGCGCCAGCGGAGTTTATGACTTTTTGCGAACGCTTCGATCTGCTCGCGGGTACACGCGATCAGTGGGCGAATATATTGACAGTGCTCAGCAGGGCGCACGGGGGGAATTCCCGAAAGCCCCTCAAGCCCCGAGCCGCGCAGCAATCTCATCAAGAGCGTTTCGGCTTGATCATTGAGCGTGTGCCCCAGGGCGATCTTAGTGAATTTATGGGCTTGAGCTGTCTTCTCCAGAAACTGATAGCGGAGCTGGCGCGCTGCGACTTCCAGAGAGATTTTCTGAGCTTTGGCATAGGCGGGCACGTCAGCGCGCTCCGTGTAAAATTTTAGTTTTAGTGAGTGAGCGAGCTTTTTCACAAATTCAGCGTCCTGAGCCGAATCGGGACGAATCCCGTGATCGAAGTGCGCTACGGCGAGCGAGAGCTTCAGCTCTCTTTTGAGTGCTCTCAGCACATAGAGCAAGACGACCGAGTCCACACCCCCGGAGACAGCGACGAGCACCCGATCACCGTCTTGGAGCATGGCATAGCGAGCAATAGTTTTGCGGACTTGGTCGAGCATCTTTTTCATTCTGCCATACTCAGCACAGTGGCGCAAGATTTGCTTGCACTGTGAGCGACCAGTAGAATTGCGGTATGCCGCGTGAAGCGATTCTGCGGGGGGACGAACTCGAAGAAGACCAGACGACTCTCTCGCTGCGTCCTCAGCGATTATCAGATTTCATCGGACAGACGCAGATCAAAGAGCAACTGCGGCTCTATATGGAAGCGGCGCGCGCCCGCGGCGATGTCTTAGATCATATACTCTTGCATGGCCCCCCGGGCTTGGGGAAAACTACGTTAGCATTGATCATCGCTGCCGAGATGGGGGTCAATATTAAAATCAGCTCTGGCCCGGCTATCGAGCGCCCCGGAGACTTAGCCGCGATCGTGACCAGTCTCAATCATGGGGATGTGCTCTTCATTGACGAGATTCACAGATTGCGAAGAAACGTGGAGGAGCTGCTCTACCCAGCCATGGAAGATTTTAAGCTCGATCTGGTTATCGGAGAAGGCCCGCACGCACAGTCTATCAGATTAGACTTGCCCAAGTTTACGCTGATTGGCGCGACGACGCGCACGGGATTGCTCACCAATCCCTTGCGAGACAGATTTGAAGTCGTCTTCCATCTCGATTTCTATGACGAATCTGAACTCAAAGAGATCGTGCGGCGCGGGGCGCAGATTTTAGGGGTGAAGATCACTGACGAAGGGGCACACGAGATCGCGCGTCGTGCGCGGGGCACGCCCAGGGTCGCCAATAGACTCTTAAAGCGCGTGCGCGATTTTGCCCAAGTCAAGAAAAAGCCCGTCATTGATCGCGAGATCGCCCGCGAAGCGCTCGCCATGCTCCAGATAGACGAAGAGGGCTTAGACGAGCTTGACCGAAGGATTCTCAGGACGATCATTGAGAAATTCGACGGCGGCCCGGTGGGGTTAGAGACGCTCTCCGCAGCGCTGAGCGAAGAGAAAGATACTCTTTCTGAAGTCTATGAGCCATATCTGCTCAAGAAGGGCTTCATTCAGCGTACTCCGCAAGGGAGGGTCGCGACGGAGCGCGCATATAAGCATTTGGGAATCGCTCTGAACAGAGCCCCTGAAGCCCCGCTCTTGTGATAGGAGGGAGCAATGAGCTGGCCCGGCGTCTACCCGCGCTATCGCGACTATCTGCCTCCGATCTCCGACGAGCATATCGTCACCCTGCAAGAAGGCGGCACGCCCCTTGTGCGCGCCCACAATCTTGAGCGTCGGTTCAATCTCCCCTGTGCGCTCTATCTCAAATGCGAAGGGGCAAACCCCACAGGCTCGTTCAAAGATCGCGGGATGACCGTGGCGATCTCTCAAGCGAAACAATCGGGCGCTCAAGCCGTCATCTGCGCTTCGACGGGCAACACGGCAGCGTCGGCGGCAGCCTACGCCGCTCGCGCTGGAATAAAAGCGTTCGTGATCGTGCCCGAAGGCCAGATCGCGCTGGGAAAGCTCGCTGGCTCGATGATCTACGGTGCGCACATCATTCAGATTCAAGGGAACTTCGACAAAGCGTTAGAGATCGTCCGCCAGATCGCCGAAAAATACCCTGTGACGCTGGTGAACTCCCTTAATCCCCATCGCATCGAGGGCCAGAAGACGGCAGCATTTGAGATATGCGATGCACTGGGTCAAGCCCCGGATTATCACGCGCTGCCGGTGGGCAACGCCGGGAACATCACGGCGTATTGGAAGGGCTACGGCGAGTACTTTGCACAGAAAAAGATCGCGAAGCGTCCCGTGATGCTCGGCTTTCAAGCTGAAGGCGCAGCGCCGATCGTGCTGGGGCATCCCCTTGAGCACCCCAAGACGGTCGCGACGGCGATCAAGATCGGCAATCCTGCAAGCTGGCAGGGAGCCCTCAGGGCGTGCGATGAATCCGGCGGGCTGATCACAACCGTCAGCGACGCAGAGATTCTCGAAGCGTACAGACTCTTAGCGCAGCATGAGGGGATCTTCTGCGAGCCAGCGTCGGCGGCGGCGGTCGCGGGAGTGCTCAAGCTCGCTCAGCACAATTACTTTAACCGCACTAGCACAATCGTCTGCACGCTGACAGGGCACGGACTGAAGGACCCAGAGAACGCGCTCTCAGCCGCCTCGACACCAACGCACATAGTGCGAGCAGAACTGCACGCAGTGGTGAGGGCTATGGGGCTGTGATCGGATCCAGCGCGTCTCATGACTTCAGGCTATCTTTAGGCCAAGGAGCTGCTCCCTCATGGACCAGGTCACGATCGTAGTTCCGGCTTCAACAGCGAATAACGGCCCAGGGTACGATATCTGGAGCATAGGGCTGAAGAGCCCTCAGCTGCGGCTGACTTATACGCGGAAGAGGCGACCGGGCATAGAAGTGGCCGTGCGGAGCCGCGTGAGCGCGCCTCCGGGCAGGATCCTGGGCTATGCGGGGAAACGAGCCTTGGAGCGATTTCTCAGCGAGCACGGCATAGACGAAGGAGCGTATCTCCTCTATGAGGACGAGGGGTATGCTGTGGGAGGGCTGGGCCGATCGGGAGCTGAGGCAGTGGGCGCCATCACCGCGGCTGCGGTTCTGTACAAGAGGCGCTTCAGTCGCCAGGATATAGTGATCTGGAGCGCCCGAGGCGAACCCGATGAGCATAAGGACAACGTAGCCGCGTCGACGAATGGACGATTTAATATCATCTCGATATCACCTCTGACGGGAGAAGCTTGCGTGGATTGCTACGAAGTGCCTGAGGATCTTGGGATAGCTATAGGGTTCTCCTCCCACGCCAAGGGGGAGGGCACAGCCAAGGCCAGAAAGGTCCTGAGAGCGCCGCTAGAGGTAGAAGATTTTGTCGTTCAAGCTGGCCTCATATCGGCGATGACCGCGGCCTTGGTCACGGGCAATATCGAGCGAGTGCTTCAGCTTGCCTGGGGAGATAGATTTCACGAGCTGCGACGCGCCGACAGTGGTGCCTATGGCCCCTTCTCCTACGACGAATTCCGGAGGATAAAAGTCAGGCTCTTTGAGGCCTTTCATGTCGCTCTGGTCGTCTCCGGTGCGGGTCCAAACGTAGCTGTCCTCTACAGTAAGAAGGAGCATCCCACCGGAATCGTGGCAACGATCTCCCCCGTGATCGTCCCGTGGTTCCAGGAGAGAGGCATCCATATCGATCTCCACGAGATGGAGATCGCCTCAGAAGGGGCCTATGATTACGCACAGCGCCATTACGGCTAGCCGATACTCATGGCAATCTCGACGGCGCTCGCCAAGCCTATCCTCAACCAAGTGCTACCCTTGGTGCAGTTCCAAGTCCTTTCGCCCGAGCTTGCCCGGCGAATGCAGGACTGTGAATCACGCCTTCAGGTGATACCCCACGCGAAAGAGCACCAGCGCAGCACCAATACAGATCGTCCCCAGGGCAAGGGTCAACACAAGCCCGATCAGCACATGTGCTTCGGCTCCGCCCAGCATCGCCGCACGAAAGCCCTCGGTTATGTACGTGAACGGGTTGAGCGCCGACAGCGGCTCGATGATGGGAACGCCTCGCACCATATCCAAAGAATAGAAGACTCCCCCAAGCATCACGAGCGGGTCGAGCACGAAGGTGTCTATCGCGCCCACGCCCTCCCAGCCCCGCGTCCACAGCCCAACGATGCAACCTAATCCCGCAAACGCCACAGCGACCGCGAGCGCATAGCCCAAAGCCCAGGTCGGCTGGGCCACAGAGACCCCTGTCACAAGCCATGCCGCGGCCAGCACGAGGGCTCCGACAATCATCCCGCGCGCCACACCGCCTAAGAGCACAGCGAGCGCGATCTGCTCCGCTGACAACGGGCTGACTAAGAAATCTGCAATATTGCCGTACCAGCGCGACTGAAAGAGACTGTATGCCGGGTTGAGAAACGCGTTGCGCACGATGGCTAATAAGAGCAATCCCGGCGTCATAAACTGAATGTACGGCACACCGTGAACGTCGCCCAGGCGCGATCCCAGCCCTACCCCAAAGATCAGCAGAAAGAGAATGACAGAGATCGTCGGCGGGGCGATGGTGTCTATGGCGTCTTTGAGAAAACGCACGACCTCGCGTTTTGAGAGCGTCAGAAAGCCGATCATGCTTGCTCGCTCCGGATGAGTTCTAAGAAGACGTCTTCGAGATGGGCTTGGCCGCGCTCGCGCGCTAACTCCTCCGGCGACCCCAGAGAGACAAGTCGTCCATGATGCAGAATCCCTACGCGCTGGCACAGGCGCTCGGCTTCTTCCAAGTAGTGTGTCGTCAGGAGGATCGTCTTGCCCTGGGCGTGCAACTGTTGGAGCATCTCCCACAATTGCAAACGCATCTCGACGTCGGCTCCGGCCGTCGGCTCGTCGAGAATCACGATCTCTGGATCGTGGATGAGCGCCTTGGCGAGCACCAGGCGACGCTTCTGCCCGCCGGAGAGCTCTTGCACTCTTGCAGAGCGCTTCTCCCACAGCCCAAAACGCTCTAGTAATTCGTCGGCTTTGGCGCGGGCGCGGCGCGGGGGAATGCCAAAATACCCAGCTTGATAGACTAAAATCTCGCGCACGTTGAGAAAGCTCCCATCGAGGATCAGCTCTTGGAACGCGATCCCAACGAGACGATGGACCCGCCGATAGTCCCGTACAGCGTCAAGTCCCAAGACGGTGATGTGCCCGCTTGTGGGCTTGACTAGGCCAACGATAGCGTTGATCGTCGTCGTCTTGCCCGCGCCGTTGGGACCCAGCAAGCCGAAGAACTCCCCTCTCTGAATCTCGAGTGAGAGATCGTCCACGGCGACGAGATCGCCGTAGCTCTTGTGTAGGTGCTCAATAAAGATCGCTGGGGTGCGCATCTCCTCAGATTTTACTGATTTTGGGAGCGCTGTGCTTGCTTGGGTGGGCAGGGAACATCAGCATACGAACAGAAGACACAGCAGCCTCTAGGCTTAGGTCTGAGAATCTTCTGACAGTGCACGCAGCGATAGAAGAACTGGCAGCTCTCCGTGGGCATCTCAACTTCTTGGACGAAGCCGCACTCTGGACAGGTCAGCTTCGCTTTCGTGATCATCAGCTCATTCTCCCGCGGGCTTGATATGCGCCAAGCGTAGCGCGTTGCTCGTCACGGCCAGGGACGCGCCCATGTCGCCAACCAATACCGCTGAGACTAACGTCACATATCCGGGAAAGACTCCCAGCCCCAAGCTGAGCTTCGTCACGATCGAGAAGAAAATATTCTGCTGGATGACTCGGCGCGCCTTGCGACTGAGCTCGATCAAATACGGGAGCTTGCTGAGGTCGTCAGACATAAGCGCAATATGTGCCGTCTCCAACGCGGCATCAGTCCCCATCGCGCCCATCGCGATTCCCACGGTAGATGTTGCTAATGCCGGGGCGTCGTTGACCCCGTCGCCGACCATCGCCACCTTGCTATATTGCCGCAAGAGCTTCTGAATTTCTGAGACTTTTTCGTCGGGCAGCACCCCGGCGTGATAGTGCGCAATACCCAACTGTTGCGCGACGGCTTTCGCTGTCTCTTCGTTATCTCCGGTGAGCATCACGACTTCTAATCCTAGCTCGCGCAGGCGCTGCATCGTCTGGTGCGCTTCAGGGCGGATTTGGTCAGCCACAGCGATGAGCCCCAGCAAGCGCTCTGGAGTGCCGACGCCAATAACTGTTTTAGCGTGGGATTCCAAGCGCACGGCCTCGCTCTGCGAGGCGCCAGGGAAGAGCTGGAGCTTGCCCACACGATAGAGTTTTCCGTCGAGCCGAGCCTGCACCCCTTGCCCCGTCAGAGAGACGAAATCGTGCACATCAGGGAGCGCTCGCCCTGGCGCACTCTGTTCGTAATATCGGGTGATCGCCTGAGCGATGGGGTGCTGGCTCTTGCGCTCCAGCGCTGCGGCGATGCGCAGTACTTCTTCTGAAGAAGAGCCATCGAACGCGATCACGTCCGTGACAGTCAGTTCTCCTGTGGTGAGCGTCCCGGTCTTGTCGAAGACGATCGCTTTAATCTGTCCAAGCTCTTCTAGGTAGATGCCGCCCTTGATGAGCACGCCGTGTCGGGCCGCGCTCGTAATTGCTGAAATGATCGAGACCGGGGTCGAGATGAGCAGCGCGCACGGACAAGCAATCACGAGCAGCGCCAGCGCACGGGAGAACCATGTTGCAAACGGAGCCCCAAAGACCAGCGAAGGAACTGTTGCCACCAACATCGCGACCAGCACGACCGCTGGAGTATAGTATTTTGCAAAGCGATCCACGAATTTTTCCGAAGGTGCGCGCTGCGCTTCAGCTTCTTCGACTAAGTGAATAATTTTGGCAAGCGTCGTATCTTTAGAACGCTTGGTGACCTTGATCTCGAGATAGCCCTCATGATTGATCGTGCCCGCGAAGACGGCATCACCCAGCTGCTTCTCGACGGGGACAGACTCTCCCGTGATCGGCGCTTGATTGACTGATGAACTTCCCGACAGAACGACGCCATCAAGCGCGATGCGCTCCCCCGGCTTAACAATAAGGGTCTCGCCAAGCTCAATCTGATCTATAGGGAGCATAAGCTCTTGGCCGTTGCGACGCACGCGGGCTTCGGTAGGCGCAAGCTTCATCAGTTCGCGCAGCGACCGGCGAGCGCGCTCGACGGAAAACTCTTCCAGCAACTCGGCGAGCGCAAAGAGAAACGCCAAGCTCGCTGCTTCGAGATACTCGCCGATCACGACCGCGCCGACAATCGCGAGGGTCATCAAAAAATTAATCCCCAGAGAGAATGTCTTTAATGCTTGTAGTCCCCGGCGCGCAAAGTGATACGCCCCAAAGAGCACCGCAGCCAGATACAACGCCGTCGAGAGCGAGAGCGTGCGCCCCCACACGATCACCAGCGTTGGATCGAGTCCAAAGACGGCACTTGTTAAGCCGAGAGCGAGCAGAGCGCCGGAGATTCCCGTGAAGAGCGCCTCGCGGCGCCTCCAGAGAGATGGGGGCGCGCTCGCTTCTTCGTGGGCGTGGCGCGTCGTGTAGCCGATGCGTTCGATGTGCTCAACGAGCCGCGTGCGATCTAAATCACTCGGGCGATAGCGCACGCGCAGCGTGCTTGCAGAAAAATTGACTTTCGCTTCGGTCACGCCGTGCAAGCGCGTGACGGCTTGCTCCAATTCGTCGGCGCAGCCGGCGCAGTGCATCCCTTCGAGCTGAAGCTCTTCAGTCTGCTCATCCATAGCCTACTCCTGCACGTGCTCCAGCCCTTGCTGGAAGAGCTTTTCGATGTGCTCGTCATCCAGAGAATAATAGGCCATGCGCCCCTCGCGACGATACTTGACGAGCTTGAGTGCTCTCAATAAGCGCAAGTGATGGGAGACGGCTGAATCATTCATCCCCAAGAGCGCGCTCAAGTCGCAGACGCACAGCTCTGCTTTGGAGAGCGCAAAGAGAATCTTCACCCTCGTTGGGTCGCTCAGCACCTTGAACGTCTCGGCAAGGGCCTCGGCGACGGCATCGTCGATCATCGCCTTCTGGACGGCCTTGACGCTCTTTTCATTAATATAGTGCGCGTCGCAGACGTCACGAGAGACCGTGGGGCTGAGTGTCGCAAGCTTCGTCATCGAATTCTCCAATGATTAAGTAATTGTTGAATCATTGAAATTATACCACATGAGCTCTTAATGTCAACCCTTGATGGGGTTAGATTATTGCCCAGGGCGCGCTTCGACTTCGATCACCAGCCCGCGTAGATGCTCGCGCACTGATTCTATCTGAAACCCGTTCGCTTGTACTATCTTGAGTGTGTCGCGATTGAGATGGCAGTTGTTCGCGATGTGGCGCCACAGCGGCGTCAGAAGGTCTTGCGCTTTGGCACCGACGATATTGCGCACACGCACGTGCTCGATCAGTTTAAACTGCCCATTAGGCTTGAGCACTCGATGGACTTCTCGTAAAGCTTGCCGGGAATCCTCGACGGTACAGAAGACAAGCGTGGCGACCACCGTATCGAATGAGCAATCTGGGAAGGGCAGCGCCTCGGCGCGCGCCGCGATCAATGTGATCGGACGGCCTACCGCGTGGGCGCGGCGGCGCGCTCGTGCGAGAAAGCCCTCGTCGGGATCAATGGCGGTCAGCTCAACGTCGCTGGGATAGTAGGGCAGGTTGGCACCCGTGCCGATGCCGATCTCCAGCACGCGCCCCCGCGCTGTACTGACAAGACGCCGACGCAGCTCGTGCATAAAGAGCTTCTCTATGGGCCACATGGCCGCGTCATAGAACGCTGCGTTCATCGTGCTGCCGCATCCAGAATCGCTTTGATTTCGGCGTCAATCTTCTGGGGCAGATCGCCGACTCTCTCGGTGACATGAGGGAAGATCTGGGGCATCACGGCTCCAGGGCGCATCGCCGCGATCTTGGTCTTGCCCTTGTCCGTAAAGATTAAAATACTGCAGGGCATACACAGCCCCGTCAGGCGCTCCGCGCCCATCAGCGCGTTGGCGTGCGCCGGCGCGCAAATGTCTAAAGATTTGACGTGCTCGCTCTGGGGGAAGCCCTTCGCTGCCAAGATCTCTGAAAAATCATAATCCCCCAAGATGCCCCACTTATGAGCTTCAGCAGCCTTGCGCACCGCGATCACGGCGTCTTGGAACGACTTGCTCGTCTCGACGACGTATGTGAAGTTGCTCATTGAGCCACCTCCTTGGATTCCTCTGGCCATCTTAGCGGTTCACCAACGGTTCGACAAGCAATAAGATGATATCCAACAGAAAGAGCACGACGATCAAGAGCTCTAAGACCAAGAGCTGGCGTGCTTGGGTGCGCTCGTAAAGTAATTCGTAGAGGCTCTCGACAGTCGCGAGCTTCTGGCGCACGCTCGCCTGCCATGCCGACAGCCCAAAGCGTGTCGCCGCGACGTTGTAGACGCGCGCTAGATACGGATCGCCAATAAGCTTGAGAGAATTCGTCACTTTGTCAATCACCTCGGAGACGTCGAGCTTCACTTCAGAGAGATAGTCGATGATCGCGGCGAAGGGGCGCAGCGTGAGGATGCTGGGCTTCTTCTCTAAGTCGTCATAGGCGCGGTCCAAGACCCGATCAAGCAGCGCATCGTACGTGCGCAGCTCCAACAGCATCGCGACAGCGTACTCTAAGACATCGGGGACATCGTAGCTCTGGCGCGGGTCGTAGAGAAACGCCGCGTTCCAGTCGATGAGCGCCAGCTCGTCTTCGTAGTACGAGAGGGGTTGCCGAATCGCTTCAGAGAGCTCCGAAGCGCTCAAGGGTTCGATCTCGCAGCGTAGGATCTTGGCGATCTCCGAGCCATACTCGGAGAGAAGCTGCTGCGCGCTCAAGGGGCGCTCAAACTGCTCAATGGAGAAGATCGCGTAGTCTTCCCATTCGACCTCTTCACTGTGCGACGCTTGGACGATCCCCGGAGCCAAGGCGCTCTGCAGACGCTGAAGCTGCTCACGCGCGCGTTGATAGACCTTGGGGTTGCCCACGAGCTCCGTCGCCACCCCGATCAGATCTTTGAGTTCCCCCTGGAGTGGCAGCTTGAAGACGATGCTGATGACCCCGAAATCGTAGAGCTTAGCGCGACAGACCGCCGGGGCGTAGTGCGCGCTCAGGGCTATAGACCCAAGCTCGATGAGCAACGGCGGACGACGGTACTGCACATACGCCGGGGTGAGGCGCTCTACAACCAAGTGTGAGGTCGTCGGCGCTTCCCCGAAGATATGCTCAATCTTCTCTAACAGAATCTCCTCGCCAACGTCGAAGCAATAGTAGAGAAAAAGCGAGCCGTGCTCGACGCGCAAGGGCCTGTCAACGGAAGTCTGTGCCATAATTTGCCCTCTAGGGCAACTTCGTAAGAGCCCTTATTCAGCCTCGATCACATGATGATAGGGGTAGATAGCGTGCTCGCGCAAGCGCTTAAAGCCCGCTGCCTGCAGCGCGTGGAGGATATTTTCAAGGGGGACCCGCTCGCTCAACGGCGGCCCCATAGGGGTCTCGAGGGGCTTCCAGTCAATCACAAAAAGCCGTCCGCCGGGCTGCAGAATGCGCCGGATCTCTCGGAGAAAAGCTACGGGGTCCTCCAATTCATGGAAGGTGTTCGCCAAGCAGGCAACCTCTATACACGCAGCGGGCAGGGGGATCTCCCGCTCACGTGAGCGCACTGTCATTATGTTTTTTAGCCCGCGCGCTCGCGCCCGGCGCTCGAGCTCCCGCAGCATCTCGGGCTGAAGATCGATAGCATAGACCTTGCCCGTGGGGCCTAGGCGCTCGGCCACGGGTAATGTGAAATACCCCGGCCCACAGCCGATGTCGGCATAGGTCATGCCTGCTCGGGGTTGTAAGACCTCTAAAAACGCTTCAATGCTCTGCCACTGTGCACGCTCGGGATTATCCAGCCTCTCGATGTTCTTGGGATCAAACTTGCGCGGCATATTCTTTAATTTTATCGCACGGGGTTCTCCGGCCCGCGACCGAGATATTCTGCCAAGAACGCCCGCACTGTCGGCACGTCGTATTTCTCTAACTTCAACATCTTCGTCCACGCCGTCAAGATAAACGGCACCTCGGGCTGAGGGTCAGGGTTGGGCACGACGATCACGCTGGCCCACGGATCGCGATGGGCCTGCACAAAGCGCGTCAAGCTCTCCCGAATCTCGTCGGTGAGCTTGGTGAGATCATAATAAATAACGACCGCGCCGTGCTCCAAGCTGTGCACGAGATTCCCCGCCGGGCGGGGTTCGACGTAGAAGCCCGCCGGCGTCTCGCGGCCATAGTGTCGCCCGGACGTGGGCGGGTTAGTATTATACGCAAGCTGTGTGCCTTCTGAGACGTGCTCCGTCCCCTCAGACGGAAATGACTGAACGTTCTTCAATAACTCTGGATCGCCCCGCTTGGGCAACGGTTGCGCTTCCAAAGACGTCTGAGAAGACTGAAAGACTCCTATAGCTGCGATGAGGCTGAGCGCCCCGATCCCTACGACAATCCAGAGCCAGGGCCGCCAACGCCTAGACTGTTTGATCTCGCTGTGGCGTTTCTTTGTCTCTCCCATTGATGAGCGTACCTCCTTAAGAACTTGTGCTGAGCGCCAGTGCGCCACCGATGACGCCCAAGGCCCCCGCAAGCAGCCCGCCCATGCCGAAAAAGAAATTGAGCGCCGACGCGATCAATATAACAATTCCCCATGTCTGGCGCTGCTCCGGCTTGGCGTAGAGCAGTGCTGCTCCAATTAAGACAACGATCCCCGCGATGATACCAAACCACGGCCACCAGAGCGCCGGGGCGAACCCCCGCATCATGCCGTGGCCCCACATCCAGCTGCCCATCCCCCAGTCTCCAATGCCAGACATCATGGCACCGGAGGCCAGCATCCACAAGCCCGCTAAGAGCGAGAGCACGAACGCCGCGATGGGCTTCTCTGCCGTCGGTTGTTGACCCTCTTGCATAGTTGCCTCCTTGAAAGTTATATTAGCACTTCTGATCTTTGGCAGCCAACACAAGTCTT
>JAUQPG010000065.1 GCA_030550495.1 Candidatus Bipolaricaulota bacterium
CAATTGAAGGGCAACGGATAGTTATAGCAGTTCTGCTCTGGGCGCAGCCCCGTCCCCGGATAATTAGGGAAGCTGTGCAGCGAAAGATAAATCACTTGAGGATCGCCGAGGAAGATCGCTTGCGTGCCGTCGCCGTGATGGCCGTCTATGTCCACAATAAGCGTCTTCTTGCCTGAAGCTCTCACCGCAATCGCGATGTTATTAAAATAGCAGAACCCGGCGACGCGCTCTTTGGCGGCGTGATGTCCCGGCGGGCGCATCAGCGAGAAGCCGTTGAGCTTCATCGCTTGGATCGCTGCCCCTGCCGAGAGCCGCGCGTACTCGAAGATATTGGGGTATCTGGGGGAGTCAGGATCGTAGAAGCGCAGCTTCTTCACGTCTTCAAGATGGCGCTCAGAATGCACGCGCAAGAGGTCTTCTTCACGCGCAGGCTCGGCGTGCACAAATTCGTAGCCGAGCTTGGAGTCGCTTAGGAACTCATAAGCCCGCGCGAGCCGCTGGGGGCTCTCCGGATGCCCAGGAGCGCCGTACTCTAAACACTTGGGGTGCCAGACGATCTTCATCAGGCATAGTGTATAGGAGAGTCCCACGGCGTTGCAAAGTGCTGCGCTTTGGGCTACACTTTAGCATACCGGAGAGGTGTCCGAGCGGACTAAGGGGCGTGCCTGGAGAGCACGTGCCGGCGTAAGTCGGCCGTGGGTTCAAATCCCACCCTCTCCGTAAGCTTCGCTTAACGTTCATCTTCGCCCGCCAAAGGCGGGCGAAGGCATACGGTCCAGGCGGAGCCTGGGCTGGGGTCGGCTCGCTGCGGAGCGGCGGCGCAGGCCGTCGAACCCCGCCAGGCCCGGAAGGGAGCAACGGTAAGACGTCCTCTGCGGGCGCCGTTTCTGGAGCGGGCCGGCCCAAGCCGATTTCAAAAGGAGGACCCATGCCGTCCATCAGTTGGCGAGCTCGGATCGTTCAAGCCTCGCCTATCCGCAAACTCAAGCCCCTCGCTGATCAAGCCAAACGCGCCGGAAAGAGAGTCTATCACTTAAATATCGGCCAACCTGATATCCCTACGCCCACAGAGTACTTTGACGGCATCCGCCAAGCTGCTCAGGGGGTCTTAGCGTACAGCCCTTCCCAAGGGCTGGAGGAAGCCCTCGACGCGCTCGCAGAGTACTATCGCACGTTCGACATCGCGCTCAGCCGCGACGAGATGATCATCACCACCGGTGGCAGCGAGGCGATCACGTTCGCGCTCTTAGCCGTCACCGACGTCGGCGATCAGATCTTAGTCCCTGAGCCGTACTATACGAACTATAACTCTTACGCGCAGATCACGGGGATTCAGATCGTGCCTATTGAAACAAGAGCCGAAGACGGCTTCCGGCTCCCAGACAGAAAATCTATCGAAGCGAAGATCACCCCCAAGACCAAAGCTATACTCTTCTGCAACCCGGGCAATCCCACGGGCGTCGTCTACACCCGCGCTGAGCTGGAGATGCTCGCAGAGATTGCTCGCGCGCACAATCTCTATCTCATTGCTGACGAAGTCTATCGCGAATTTACGTATGACGGCGCGCAGGCGATCAGCGTCTTGCAGCTTTCGGGGATAGAAGATCGCGCAATCTTAGTAGATAGCATCTCAAAGCGCTTTTCGGCGTGCGGGGCGCGCATCGGTGTGATCGCCAGCAAGAATTCTTCAGTCATGGAATCGGCGCTCAAATTCGCGCAGGCGCGGCTGTCGCCTCCGACTCTTGAGCAGTATGGGCTGATCCATCTCTTGAGGTCTTCGCGCTATCGGGACTTCGTGCGCGAGATGATCGCCGAGTTCACACGGCGCAGAGACGTAGTTTACACAGAGCTGCAAACGATGCCCGGCGTGATCTGTGCCAAGCCTCAAGGGGCGTTCTATGTGACCGCGAAGCTCCCCGTAGAAGACGCCGAGCATTTTGCGCGCTGGCTGCTCACGGATTTCTCGTTTGAGAACGAGACGGTGATGCTCGCTCCGGCAGCGGAATTCTACGCAACCCCCGGCAAGGGCCGCGATGAAGTGAGGATCGCCTACGTGCTCAACGTCGACGCGCTCAAGCGCGCGATGAGAGTCTTGCGCGAGGGGCTGATGAGCTACACAAAGACCCGGTGATCACTCAGTTCTGAGCTGCCAAAGCGCTAAGCCGTCGCCGCCGCCGGAAGCGAGATACTTTCCGTCTGGCGAGATAGCGAGAGCCTTTACGAACCCCACTAAAATCCCACCGTGCCCGTGAAGGGTGCTAACTATCTGATCGTCTTCAATATCCCACAACTTAATCACATTCTGCTCTGCTATGGCCACAGTCTTCCCGCCCGGAGCGAATGCTATCGCCTGGATCCCAATTAGTCTGTCTGTTTTGTAACTACGCACTTGCTGGCCATCTGAGACCCTCCAAATCTTAATACCGGATTCAGAGTCACTGGCTGCGACGAGCTGGCCATCAGGTGAGAAGGTCACATCATCATAGGCTCTAACATAACCTCGACCATCGGTGAGCGTGCGCACCTCGCTGCCATCGCGGGCATCGTACAGCTTCACGGCATACTTAGCCACAGCGAGGAGCTGGCCATCGGGCGAGAAAGCAACCTTTCCCCCTAATAAAGCGCTATCACTCAATGAAAAGAGCGTGCTGCCATCGGAGATCCTCCACGCTGCAATCCTATAGGCACAGGAAGTCGTTACTATCGCTCCATCAGGAGAGAACGCAACTGAGCTGCAATGTTGCTCCCAAGAGCGCACGCGTCTACCATCGCTGACTTGCCATAGTGTGATAGCCTGAGGCTCCACTACTGCTAATACCTGGCCATCGGGAGAGAAGGCCAGATCTGTCCCTCTTGTGGGTAATGCTCGCACCAGCGAGCCCTCAGGTATCCGCCACAGCTTCACACCGTCGTGATCGTACCACGAAGTAGATGCCAGTACAGAGCCATCAGGAGAGAAGGCAAGCGATGTTATACCATTGCCGATGAAGCTTCTAGAGGTACTCACCCCTCCAAGGTTTAGCTTCAAGGACCTGTCAGCGAGCTGCCAGAGCTTCAGGGTTGCCCCCAATGAAGCGAGATATTCTCCATCAGGCGAGAAAGCTAAGGCCGGGATACTCTCATTCTCCCAGTTCAACCGCCCCAGAAACCGCCCCTCAGGACTCCAGAGCTTGATGATGCCTTCCCCAGAGCTGGAAGCGAGCATATCGCCACGAGGAGAAAAGAGCACCAAGGGCGCGAACGACGATTCTCGGTGAGCCGATATAGTCCGCACGAGATTGCCCTCAGGCAAACGCCACAGCTTGATCACCCCGTCTGGGGTTGCAGAAGCGAGCAGTGATCCTCCTATAGAGAACTTCAAAGCAGAAGAAGTCCGCTCCTTGATTGTAAAGAGCTCTGTTCTATCGCTCATTCGCCAAGCCTTTATCGTGCCATCAGTGCCACCGCTAGAGACGATCAGTTGCCCATCATCGGAGAACTCTACAGAGTTTATATAGCTGCCCTGTCCCGTAGGAATAGCTTGTTCTTGGTCGGTTTCGATCTCCCATATTCTGATGGTGGTCTTATCTCCGGCAGCTAGTAAGCGCCCATTGGGTGAGAACACGGCTTTCCCGCATGAATCACAAGGGAATGTCTTCACGGTCTCCCAGGTAGAGAGGCTCCAGAGTCGAATCATTTTGGATTCTACCGAAGCCAAAAACTCTCCATTAGGCGAGAATGCTAAGGAATCTACCCAACCCCTATGGCCAACCAACATGCGCACCAAGCTGCCATCTTGCGCGCGCAAGATCCCGATCACCCCAAAGCCCATCGGTACTGCTATAAACTCTCCATCGGGAGAGAATGCTGCGCTCCACACTCCCATAGTAGGCTTGATCCACACCGC
>JAUQPG010000066.1 GCA_030550495.1 Candidatus Bipolaricaulota bacterium
CATCGCTTCAATTAAGAACTCGTAAAGCGAACGCGCACATGGCGCCCGTCCGCAAAGACTTTCAGCGATCCCCACTGAATCGTCGTGGCGCGCTCGACTGTCGTGAAGATCGAGATCGTCTCACTCGAGAGCCCCTGCACAATACCCAAGCCCTCTAGGCGCCCACCCACGCAGCAGCCCACCAATGAGTCTTTTAGCTCGCCCCACAGCAGCACCGACAGCGACTCGACCCCTAAAGCCCGCTGCGCTTCAGCAAGCGAGAAGGGCCAGCGCTCCACAACGAGTGTTGCCATCGGAAGCAAGCGCCAGGCAGCGAGCACCGGGCACGCCAAGAGATTCGATAAAAGCTTTGTATCGAGAGGCTCGCCATGCCCAATGAGCGCGCGCTCTACCCCAAGTTTTGCTAAGTGCCACAGCCGAAGCTGAGCGTTGCGAAAGTATTCTTTGAAAGCGTCTTCGCGAGCACGGATGCGCTCCTCACGGGATTTGCTCCCCGCGTGCGCCACGGGAATTTCTATGACTGTAATATCGTGATGGGCGTAGAGCTTGTAGTACGCGAGCTCCCCAGCGCGCTGGAGCAGCACGAGCACGTCGGGCTGCACAAGCCGAATCAGCTCGCTCTTGTAGGCGCGCGCGGCCTCGCCCGTGATGTAGCCGTCGGTGTCAATCAGTAACGGTCGTGCGGCGGCGCGCAGACAGTGCGCGATCCCTGTGAGCACCTGCAAAAGATTTCCCCTCGGGGAGATATCCCCCACGAAATAGCTTGCGCGGATCTCAACGCGATTATTCGAGAGCACACCGCGGGAGATGCACGCCGGCGGACCGAGCCAGCTCTGCCCCACGTCAGCGTCAATGACTTCTCCACCAAGCTGTTGGTGGAGCTGACGGATGAGCGTCGTCTTACCCGTGTCGGTCGCGCCAAGAAAGAGCACGACTGAACTTGGCGTAATCGCCTCTACGAGCTTCTCCAGCACGATCTTAAATTTTACTTGCTCGCGACGCTCACGCCATCAACAGCAATCGCCGGGGCGTGCACAAAGCCGAAGACCCACTCTGGGCGGTCGCTCAGCGCGATCAGCTTGTCTTTGAGTAGATCATAGACGTTGCCCGCGATCATCGTGTTCTTGACGCGTCCAACGATCTCCCCCTTGCGCACCAAAAAGCCCAGCGAGATGGGATTAGAGAACTCGCCCGCGAGGGGATTGCCTCCCCCAAGCTGCATCACGTTCTCTACGAAGAGGGCTTCGTCTAGATCTTTGAGAATCTGATCGAGAGATTTTTCACCGGGAGAGATGACTCCGCTCGTAAAAGCGATCCCTGGAGGGCGCCGGAAGCCCCCGCCCATAAAGCCCGATTTGAAGCCGTTGCCCGTAGGCTGAGCTTTCGCCAGCGCCGCTGATTTCAGGTCGTAGAGAAATCCCTTGACGACGCCGTTCTCGATCAAAGACTTTCTCGCTGTTGGCGTGCCCTCGTCATCGTAGGGCGTTGATCTGGGCGCGAAATCAAGCGTTCCATCGTCTATGAGCGAGAAGCGCTCATCAAAGACTTTTTGATGGAGTTTCTCGCGCAGCGGCGAGACACCCAAAAAGACGTTGCGCCCGTCCAGCCCCATCATGAACGGCATCAAGAGCACCAGGACTCCCCCACGATAGAAGATCACTGGCATCGCCTTGGTTGGGGCTGGGACGACTTTCTCAGCAAGGCGTAGTCTATCAATGATGCGCTGGGCTACGGCCGCGCCGTCTATCTTGTCAACACGTCGTGAGGTATCTTGATCATAGATGATGAGGATATCGCCCTCTTGTGCCCGCGTGACCGACGCGCCTACACTGACAACGGTGCGTCGGCTTACAAGTTCCAGCCCGCTTGTGTTACATAGGGTGACTTCTTCGAGCTCTTTGACGGCCCACGCGTCGATCTGCACCGTCGCATCGTATGCTCTGATCTTCTCGACGATCTCTTCGCCCAGCGCGATCAGCCGCTGCTCGTCGAGGTGTTCGACTTGCGGGTCAAAGCACTGTACGGGCGGGGCAGGCTGCTTTGCCGGAAACTGAAACGGCGCGGGATCGCCGGAGCGCGCAGATTCCAGAGCGTTTTGTAAGAGATTCGTGTCATCTCCAAGATCGGTCGTGGTCGAAAAACCTAAGCGCCCGCCTTTGATGATGCGCAGGGCCCTGCCAGCTGTCTCCACAACTTTGACGGACTCTAAAGCCCCCGCGCGAAACCGCACGGGAAGCTCGACGCTGTGCAGCTCGTAGATCTCCGCTGCGTCTGTCTGCGTAGCGACTCTTTCTAACAAATCTGGTGCGCGCATTTGGTTTCTCATGCTGCCTTCCCTCCTATAGTGAGATTGCGCACGCGGATGTGCGGGCCGCCGGTCGTGATCGGCAGCGGGAACTGCCCATCCTTGCCGCAGCCTCCAGCAGAGCCCTTGATCACGAGATCGTTCCCGATCATCTCGATATTTTTGAGCGTCTCGAAGACGTTGCCTGTCAGCACCACGTCGCGCAACAGCTCTCCTACTTGTCCGCGCACGATCTCGTATGCGTACATAGCTTCGAACGTAAATTGCTCGATCATCGTCTGGCCGCCAAAAGCCCCGCACGCATAGATCCCGTAGTCTATATCTTTGAGCATCTGCGCAAACGTAGCTGAACCCGCTTCGATGTACGTATTGCGCATCCGCACGATGGGCTCAAACTGATAGTTGACGGCGCGGGCGTTGCCTGTGGACTGAGCGCCCATCTTCGCAGCTGTTTGGCGGCTGTGCAAGAAACTGTTTAAGACCCCGTTCTTGATAAGATAGACTTTTTGTCGTAGGGTGCCTTCGTCATCGTACTTGAAGTTCCCTCGAAGTCCCGGCAGATAGCCGTCGTCGACAACGTTCAGCTCTTTGACGCCAAATTGTCGCCCTATCTTGAGAATCTCTTGGAGCCGAGGGTTCTTGAAGAGAAAGTCAGCTTCGCACAAATGCCCGAACGCTTCGTGGATGAAGACCCCGGCGAGATCTGGGTCCAAGATAGCCGTGTAGACGCCGGCGGTGACGGGCTTGGCCTTCAACAGATCTAAAGCGCGCTGTGCTGCTTTGAGCGCCTTCTCTTCTTGATTTTCTACAGCTTCGAAGCCCGCGAGCCACCCGTGCGATTCTGCGCCCATCTGGATGTTCTTCTCGCCCTCGCGCGCCGTGGCCGACAAGAGCAGCGTCACGTCGGGACGCTCCTCGACGATAAAAGTCCCTTCAGAGTTGGCGTACGTTACTTCCTTGAACGAGTCGGTATAGCGCGCACTGGTCGAGACGATCTTGTCGCTTTGCTTCAGCATAAGCTCATTATATTTTTGCAGAAGCTCTTGCTTTTGGCGCAGCGAGACCGAGCGCGGGTCTTTCTTTACAGTAACTCGCACTTCGTCTTGGACGGCTTGAGCTGGCGCTAGGGTCGCTTTCTCTGAGACCTTGGTACTAACGGCTTTCGCAATGCGATATGCGTCTTCGACTCTTCTCTCTAGATCATCGAGCGAGTTGAAGACGGCGATGCCCCAGCCGCCGCCTACTAAGCACCGCACGATCCCGCCCAGCTCCGACGACGCTTCGAGATTCTCCAGATTGTCCTTGCGATAGATGACCTCCGTGCGCCACTCGC
>JAUQPG010000028.1 GCA_030550495.1 Candidatus Bipolaricaulota bacterium
GCGCGAACGCAGCTTTCTCTTCGGTGCTGATCTCGACGGGCAGCCCCTGCTTAGCGCACTCGTCTAAGAGCGCCGTGCAGGGATCGCCATAGACCCCCGTCACCAGCGCGATCTTGTTCTTCTTGAGGGTCTTAGCGAGTGCCTCGCGCGCGGTCTTCATGCTCATCACCCTGTTCAACTTTCCGAGGGCCGAAAGCCAATGCCGAAATCGTTCCCCGATTTGTGCTGCCCTCCTAACTCTCTCTGCAGCAGCCACTGCGATTGCAAGAATGCCTTGTACACATTCTGTATCGCCGTAAACAGCGCGTGCTTGGTCAGCCCATCGGAGAAGATCTCTTGCTGCAAGACTAAGTGTTTTAAGATCCCTTGGGGATGGATCATGCCGAAGCTGATGGGGAAGCGATTCAACTCCATGCTCAGCTCGCGCAAGATCTTCTCGCGCTGGGGCTGCGCGAGTTTTTGAAAGAGCCCCTGCGCATCGTCGGCGATATTGACGCTCACTTCGATCAAGACTCTATCCGGACTGGCTTTGGGGTTGATAATGCTGACGGTCGTCGGCTGGTTTTTCGGGTGATTCGCTAACAAGACCCAATTGGCATTGGGGTGCTCGACGTAGCGATTGAACTGTCCCTCTTCGACAAGCCAACGCTCGATCTGCTCCCTCATAATTTGCATTATAGACGAGATCGGTGACGATTGCACATCGAGAATCATTCTGAGTACAATGAGTACGAAAGGGGTTGATGCGCGTGCGCCTCGCGATGCTCTTCCTGACAAGCAGCGGGGCATTGAGCACAAGCTGTCGCTATGGAGCAGAAAGCATTTCAAGACTACTATCCCGATAACTTAAGTTACTGTTACGGCTGCGGCCGGCTCAACGAGCACGGCCTGCACATCAAGAGCTACTGGGACGGCGATGAGACTGTCTGTACGTTCACGCCGAAGCCCTATCACACGGCGATCCCGGGCTATGTCTACGGCGGGCTGATCGCCTCGCTCATCGACTGCCACTCGACGGGGACAGCCTCCGCAGCGGCGTATCGTGCCCAAGGACGAGAGATGGGCACCGAGCCCCCGTTACGGTTCGTCACAGCATCGCTCAAAGTCGATTACCTGCGCCCCACTCCTATAGGTGTCCCCCTAGAAGTGCGCGCGAGAGTGAAAGAGATCAGCGGGCGTAAAGTCATCGTCGAGTCGAGACTCATCGCTAACGGGGAAGTCTGCGCTCGCGGGGAAGTCGTCGCGGTGCAGATGCCGGAACACCTGCTAGTATCCTCTTCCCCCTGATCCCCAATTCGAGATCTCCTGATCAAAGTCTTCATAAGCGTTATACTGAATGAGCTCATAGAGCTCAGCCCGCGTCTGCATCTGCTCCAGATATTCCCGGCTTGAGCCGTGCTGCGCTAAATGCGTATAGAAGCGCGCCATAGCGTGCGCCGCCACCCGCAGCGCCGACACGGGAAAGAGCACCATCTCGTACCCGAGGGCAAAGAGCTCCGAGGCCGTCAGCGGGGGCGTCCTGCCAAATTCTGTGAGATTCGCAAGGAGCGGCGCAGCGAGAGCTTGACGCACCTGACGGAATTCCTCATGGCTCTCTAGGGCCTCGGGGAAGATCGCATCGGCTCCGGCTTCGAGATAGAGCCGCGAGCGAGCGAGCACCCCCTCGATGCCCTCCAGTGCCCGCGCGTCGGTACGCGCCACCACGCAGAGCGTCGGGCAGACGCGCTTGATCGCGCGAATCTTCTCAGCCATCGTCTCTGGAGAGACGAGCCGCTTCCCCGACAGATGCCCACAGCGCTTGGGCATCTCTTGGTCTTCTAGCTGCACGGCGGCAACACCAGCTCCGACGAGCTCCTGCGCCGCCCGCACCACATTGAGTATCTCGCCAAACCCCGTGTCGATATCCACGAGCACGGGCAGCCCTGTCGCCTGCACGAGCCGCTCTGCACGCCGCACGACCTCCTCCAGTGTCAGCACTCCTAAATCGGGCAACCCATAACTTGCTGAGAGCGCCGCCCCAGAGAGATAGAGCACGGAAAACCCCGCGCGCTTCGCTAACAACCCCGCCAACGGGTCATGCGCCCCAGGGATGATCAGGTTCCCTTGAGCCACGCACCTCCGAAAGCGCTCCGCAAGCTCCGCCTGCGACGGCACCGGCTCCAACAGCCATGCCATACTTCCTCCCTAGGGAAAGACGAGCTCCGCCATGAAGCGATCTACGGCCATCTCTGGCAGCTTGGGGTCCTCGGCTATGAGCCGATAGAGGCGCTCAGCTCTCGGCTCGGGATAGACGCGGCGCAGCGCCGCGCGAAACTTCTCGCGCAGCAGGGGCACGGCTTCGGCGCGCCGTCGCCGATGCCCCACGGGATACTCCACTACCACGCGCTCACTCGCGCTGCCGTCGCGAAAGAAGACCTGCACCGCATTGGCAATAGCACGCTTCTCCGGATCGAGATAGTCCCGGCTGAACTGGGGGTTCTCGCGCACCTCCATCGTGGCAATCAGCCGCGCAATGCGAGGGTCAGTCGCCACCGGCTCCAGATAATGCTCATAGGTCAGGGTGCCGTAGAGCAAGGCCACGGCCGTCATATATTGCAGCGAGTGATCCCTATCGGCGGGATTCCGGAATGGCCCAGGCTTGTTGATGATGCGCATGGCCGACTCTTGGGTCTCGATCTGGATGCGCACGATATCGTCCAAGCGCTCGCGCACGAGCGGATGAAGCCTAAGCGCTGCTTCCACAGCAGTCTGGCCATGAAACTCCGCAGGATACGCCACTTTAAAGAGCACATTCTCCATCACATAGCTGCTCAGCGGGCCGAGGCGCAGGGGCGCTCCGCCCAGGATCACCGCTTCAAAGCCCCACGTGGGCGCGCTCACCGCCGTGGGATAGCCTGGCTCGCCTTGCACAGCCAGGAGCGCCAGCCGGACGGCACGGCTCGTCGCATCGGCGGCCGCCCACGACTTGCGAGGCCCCGTGTTGGGGAGATGGCGATAGACGCGCAGGGCCGCCCCGTCAATCACGGCATTCGAGAGGGCGCTGAGCACCTCCGCTCTGCCGCCCCCAAGCAACCAAGCTGCTACCGCGGCCGAGGCCATCTTCACAAAGTGGACGTGGTCGAATCCCCGGCGATTGAGACTGTTCTCCAGGGCGAGCTGCCCCTGGATCTCATAGGCCTTGATCGCGGCCGTGAGCACATCCCTGATGCGATAGGGGGCCTCCCCCCACCGACGGCGTACCTGGCTTTGGTAATCAGCTACAGCAAGGATCGCCCCAAAGTTATCGGAGGGATGTCCCCATTCCTGGGCCAACCACGTATCGTTATAGTCGAGCCAGCGGATGAGCGCGGTCAGGGCGAACGCCCCTTGGACGGGATCGACGACAAAGCTTGTCCCAGGCACGCGCGCCCCCACAGGCACGTATGCCCCCGGCACAAGCGGGCCGATGAGCTTGGTGCACTCTGGATAGCCCAAGGCGAAGAAGGCACATGCCAGCGAGTCCATCAGCGTCAGGCGAGCTGTCTCGTACGCCAGCTCGCTCTCGATAGTGCCCGCGACGACGTAGTCCGCAATCTTCTCTAAAACGGGATCGTACGCGGTCATAGGGTGAGCCCTCGCGGTCCGATGTAGCGCGCACGCGGCCGATAGAGCCGATTCTCACGATGCTGCTCGATGATATGGGCGAGCAGGCCCGCCGACCGCGCGGCAAAGAAGATCGGCGTATAGAGCTGCTGAGGAATGCCCAGCGTGGAGTAGAGCGGGGCGGCGTAATAATCTAAATTGGGGTAGAGCCCCTTCTCCGTGCGCATCACCGCTTCGCCGCGCTCGCACAGGGGGAGCAGCTCCGATCCAAGATCTCTGAGGATCTCTTTTAGCAACTGGGCACGGGGATCCGTGCGCCGCATGTAGACGCGATGCCCAAAGCCCATAATGCGCTCTTTGCGCGCCAGGCGCGCACGAATGAGCCCTTCCAGCCCTTCGGGGGTCTGGGCTTCCTGCAGCATGGCGATGACCGCTTCAGTAGCGCCGCCGTGGAGCGGCCCCTTGAGCGAAGCCACAGCAGCAGTCAGAGCCCCGTACACGTCTGAGAGCGTTGAGGCGACCACGCGCGCGGCAAACGTCGAGTTCGGCAGCTCATGCTCGCTATAGGCGATGAGCGCCTGCTCGAAGGCGCGCACCTCCTTCGCTGTCACCTCACGCCCTACCATCACTCGCAAGAAGTTCTCAGCAAAAGGTCGCCCACTCTCAAACGGCGCGGGCGGCTTTGCGGACGCGAGATTCATGAGATTCGCCACGATCTGGGCGATCTGGCCAATCAACCGCGGTGCCTTGGCCCGCTCGCGCTCAGGATCTGCGGTCGTCGCCTCGGGATCGAACCCCGCTAGGGCTGAAATGGCCGTGCGCAAGCGATCCATGGCGTGCATCGTCGGCGGCAGCGCCGCCACGATCTCATAGATCGCCTGGGGCACGGGGGCCTGCACCAGCTCCTGCTCAAGGTGCTGACGCCTCTGGGCATCGGGCAGATGCCCATCGATCAACAGCCCCACGACATCGACGTAGCTGGCTGCGCGAATGAGCTCGAGCAAACTATATCCGCGCACGATGATCTCTTCTCGCTCGACGTCGAGATGGGATATCTGCGTCTCGGCCGCAATGACGTCCTCCAGCCCGGGTCTATAGTGCTCCTGCATAGCGATACTCCTTGGGTAGGATTGTATACGCCCGGCCCAGAGCTTATCAAGCCAGGGAGAGGCGGCGCACCCAGGCGAGGAAAGCCTCGAGGAATTCGCGCAGGCGCTCGCGCGTCTCTGCGTCGGTGAGCCTTCCCTGGGCATCAAACTTCGTGCGGGCGTAGGAGATGAAGAGCTCGGGCTTGGGGAGCACGAGCATATCCAAAGCGGCGCAGATCTCGCGCAGGTGGAGTTGCGCCCGCAGCGTGCCAAAGCGCCCTATACTGGCGCCCAAGATCGCCACGGGCTTGTTCGCACAGGGCGGCTCCGGCGCACACGACGCCCAATCGAGCGCATTCTTGAGCACGCCGGGGATCGAGTGGTTGTATTCAGGGGTCGCGATAAGCAGGGCATCGCTCTGGGCGATGCGCTCGCGAAAAGCCTTGACTTCCGGAGGAAACGGATCGATGTCCTCGCTGTACAGAGGGAGAGGAGCAAGGTCGAAGATCTCCAGCGTCACGCCCTGGGGAAGGAGTTCTTGGGCGGCGCGCAGGGTCGCGGTGTTATACGACCCCTTGCGCAGACTCCCTGATATCCCTAGAATCTTCATATCGAGATTATAGCGCAAGGAGGCGGCCGATGCAGCCCCTGGTGAGCGTGATCATGGGCTCGCAGTCCGATTGGGAGACGATGGAGCAGTGCGTCAAGACGTTAGAGCAGCTTGGGGTGCCCTGCGAGGTGCGCGTCCTCTCGGCGCATCGCACGCCCAAGGCGCTCGCGGAATATATAAGATCTGCGGAGGATCGGGGAATTGAAGTCGTCATCGCTGCTGCGGGAGGGGCAGCGCATCTAGCTGGGGTGATCGCCGCGCAGACCCTTCTGCCCGTGCTGGGAGTGCCGATGGAGTCGAAGCTCAGCGGGCTCGATTCCTTGCTCTCGATGGTGCAGATGCCGGCGGGAGTCCCCGTAGGGACGCTCGCTATTGGGAAGGCCGGGGCCATCAATGCCGCACTCTTGGCGACAGCGATCTTGGCGAACAAACATCCCCACTATCGCGAAGCGCTCAAGAGCTATCGCGAAGCGCAAGCTCAGGCTATCCTAGAGCATCCCGACCCACGCGGGCGCGCTGCTTGATGAAACTTATAGAGCGCGACGATCAGAACAATCCCTGCAACCACATAGACCCACAGCGGATACCCTGTGTTCAAGAGAACATCTCGGGGGCTCATTTGGGGATTAGCTGCTTGCCAGAGGCTCGATTCGAGAGTCGCCCATAGATTATTGAACCCGTGAGCGACGATCGCCGGGTAGATACTCCCTGAGCGCACTGTGAGATACCCTAAATAGAGCCCAGTGAAGAACGCCCCAAGACCTTGCAAGGGATCCAAGTGAATCACCCCAAACAAGAGCGCCGAGAGCGCGACAGCAGATATTGCTCCCAGGCGGCTGCGCAGCCCCTGCAAGATCAGCCCACGAAACGCCAGCTCTTCGCTGAGCGCTGGCCCCACACTCAGCGAGAGCGCATAGAAGAGATAGATCGCAGGGGCGCTAAAGCGCGACAGCCGTACGAGAAGCTCTAGCTCTTTGGAGATGAGCCATGGCATCGCTTCGATCACGGGCCAGAGCACCAACGAACTGACCATCCCCACGGGGACGACGCCCAGAGCAGCCCACAGATATAGTATAGGGCGCACACGCCGCAGGCTCAGCGTTGCGCTCAGGTCGAAGCCCTTGCGTTGCACAAAGACTACCAAAGCAAAGATTATCAACGCCGCTTGCAGGAGCCCCGCCGTCGCAATGAAGATCTGCTGATTCGTAATGACTTGCTTCAAGGGCATCGCCAACAACGGCACTATGAAGATGACACCCCAGAGAACGATATAAAAGCCAAGAGTAGCCCCTGCACTCGGTAAGGAAGCCATCAGCCCTCACCTCCGAAAAGAGTATAGTCCCGAAGGCCAGGGGAATCAAAATTTACAAGAGACGGTATCGCTGTTTTTTTCGTTGAAATCAGAAAAATCTGCGCATTCTCCGTCTTGAGAAGGCTCTGGAGGAGGCTTCCGACTTGACTTTTGGGTCACTTCTGATCTACAATACAGCTATCTTAGCAACCACTAAAGGGGGTTCACTATGAACAAAGCAGAGCTCATCGAGACCGTAGCCCAGAGGACGGGCATGCCCAAGCGCACCGCACGCGAGGCCGTCAACACGATCTTCAACGCGATCTCCAAGTCGGTCGCGGAGGGCCAGACCGTGCGCATCACCGGGTTTGGCAGCTTTGTGGCTCGGGCGCGCCGCAGCAGCAGCCGCATCAACCCGCAGACCGGCCAGCGCCTGATGGTGCCCAGCAAGGTCGTCCCGGCCTTCCGCGCCGGCCGCGAACTGAAAGAGATGGTGCGCAAGCGACTGAAGGTCGTCGAGGCCGGCGGCAAGCTCTCCGTCAAGAAGGCGTAATCCTCAGCAGCCCTCCCCCTACCCAGGGGGAGGGCTGCCCCTCACTTGAGAGGCCGTCCGCCCTTCAGCTCAGATTTTCTCGGTGGGAAGGGCTCGCCCCGCTCGCGCTCAAGCCTCTCAACAGCGAGAGTGAGCGCTTCTTCCGCGAGCCCGGCAAGCGTCAACCCTGGCGTCCAATAGACGGCGTTCTTGACGCGCTCGATCAGCTCGACGGGCAGATGGACCGTCAGCCGTTCTTTTCTAATTTTTTTTGTCGCCTCCCCCTCAACCAGTTGCCGACTGGGGATAACAGAATCAAGCGGATTTGTCCCAATGGTGCGCCGCCTTGGCATAGGACCTACCTCCCTCGCTCCTGCCGGATGACCTCCGCAGCTAGGGCGCGATAGTCCTGTGCCCCATAGCTGCGCGGATCGTAGAGCATAATGGGCTTCCCAAAAGAAGGGCACTCCGCGAGACGGACATTCTCCCGAATGACGGTTTTATAAACAAGATCACCGAATCGGCCCTGTAGGTGTTCGACGACTTCCTGGGCATGGCGAGTCCGTCTGTCTACCCGACACGCTAAGATCCCACAGATCTTGAGCTCCGGGTTCAGTCGCTCTTTCACAACATCAACGGTCTGCAGAAGCTGAGCCAAGCCCTCCAGCGCCATCACGTGCGCTTCTACGGGGACGAGCACCTCGCTGGCAGCAGCTAACGCGTTGATCGTGAGGATTCCCAGCGCCGGCGGGCAATCTATCAACAGATAATCCCAGCGCTCGTGAGGGATCTTGTGCAATTGGCGTCGCAAGATGGTCTCCGCGCCGACCTCTCTCGCGAGGGCTTTTTCGACCCCTACCAGCCACGGGCTGGCCGGAATAATCTCAACGTTGGGAACGTTTGTTTGACTGATAATATCTAAAACGTTCCCGTTTTCGGTAAAGGCGCGGAAGACGCCCTTGTCGGGATTTTTGAGGCCAAGCCAAGAAGTCGCCGAGCACTGCGGGTCTAGGTCTATTATCAAGACGCGGCGTTTCTTCTCCCCTAACGCTGCAGCTAAGTTAACAGCGGTCGTCGTCTTGCCCGAGCCGCCCTTCTGATTTGTGATTGCGATCCGTCGCATACGTTCCCGTTTCCCCCTTTCCCAACGTTAGAGCTTTCGTAGACGTATCATACGGAAGGGTGTCCTGGGCAGTCAAATAGGGGGTTACTTCACGCGGGTCTTGGCCGTGCGCAAGAATTTGAGAAAGTCCGCAAATGCTTCCTCAATCTTGGCGATGTTGAGCGAATAATATTTCGTCTGGCCCACACGGCGCGGGGTCACAAAGCCCTGCTGCCGCAAAATAGTGAGATTGCGCGAGATCGTGCTAGGGTCGCGATCTTCAATGTCTTCGCCCTGAAACGCCGCAGCGATCTCCGAGACGGTCATCTCGCCATGCGCAGCTAATAGCTCCATCAACCGCAGCCGCGACCGGTGCGATAGGCATTTAAAGAGATAAATATACTGCGTGTAGATCATCTTTAGCTCCTTGTGATCTCCATCCCTTGACAAACGGCGCGTTTAGTATTATAATATATACGCTATAGTTGTGCAAGTGCGCAGATGCGCAACAATTAGGAGTGACCCAGTACGTTCAAGCCGTCAGGGTCTGCAGGACTTCTCAGCGCTCTCTCGACCATCTCTCTTTTTTTATTCGCCCATACGACAAAGGAGGCTGGAGACCATGCCAGCGGCTGTTTTGCGTGCTCGCCCGCGCGCTAAAGACAGAGTGGAGCTAGGTTGCCGCGTCACAGTGATAGAAGCGCGCTCGCGCCAGGCGCACACGCTCACGCTCGTCAGCCCCGGCGAGGCTGACCCTGAAAGAGATTGCATCTCGACAGAGTCCCCCTTAGGACGAGCTTTGCTAGGGCGTCGGCCCGGCGAGTCTATCACAATTCATGCGCCCATCGGCGAGCTGCAGTACCAAATCCTTGAGATTGCGTAAACGCTGCCCCAAAAGTGAGGTGAGCAGCGATGACCGAATCCGTCAAATGCGCGGTCTGCGGCAAGACGGTCCTCAAGACGGCGGCGCTCTCGTTAGCGCATCAAGGCCAGACGTTCTACGCCTGTGGCCCGGGCTGTCGCGACAAGTTCACGAAGAACCCCGCGAAGTATGCCAAGGCCCCCAAAGCGCCGTCTGGGGGAACGCCACAGAAACCATAATAAATAAACGGTAGCCTACGGGGGGAAGGCCCCCTAGAAATCTGGCTCCCAACCATCTAGGGAGCTCTTCCCCCCGCCCTCTCTTTGCGAGCTGTCAGTTCCCTCATTCTGTGTGCTACAATATTCCCCGAAAGCTTTTCACAAGGACGGTGTTTGCTATGCGCGCAAAGGTTTTTGCTCTGATCGCTCTTCTGCTCATAACGCTTGCGGTCACGGCCCACGCAACCGTGACGGGGGCGTACAAAGCGACTGTCGCTTCGGGAGAACTTTACGAGATCTCATTCACGCCCACAGCGCCCGGCCCCATCCGCGTGCACTTTGAGCTCAGACCCCTAGAGCTGTGGGCTTCGGCGCAGCTCTATAAGCCCACCCACGATCAACCCGTGGCGCTCACCATGGGCCATAGCTCGTTCGATCTTATTGCCGAAGCTAATACAGAGAGTCTCAATCAGCCCTGGCGCGTCGTGCTCTTTCACACCAATAGCGTCGCGCTCACGGTCGAGCTCGATATTACGTTCCCCAGGGCGTTCTGCGCCGAGATCGCTTCCGAGCTAGGGATTCGTATCTCTTATGAAGAAGAAGCGGGCGAGCTCGAAGACCATCACTGCGACCAGATGTGGCGGGCACTGCGTTCGCTCGGCATACGTCTAACCGAAGGGCTGCGGAAGATCAAGTTCCTGCCCCCATCGAATGAAGTCGAAGGGCGCTTTCTCTATGCCGAGCGCACCATCGAGATGTACCGCATGACGCCAGGGCGGCGTTTTACCGGGGTCTTCTACCACGAGCTGGCGCACTTTATTCACTTTATTAAGCTGGGCGCTTCTCTCAAGCGCGAGTGGTCGTCCCTGCACAAGCAATCTGGGTCCGACATGGTCAACTACGTGCGCGAGCCCTTCGGTGGGCCGCCCAATTACGCCATGACCAACGAATACGAAGACTTCGCTGTGACGTTCTCGGCATATATCCTCAACACGAAAGAGCTTTTCGATCTGGGGATTGCGCGACGGGAGAACGTCGACAAGACGCTTCTGCTCGAAAAAGCCAAGCTGATAGCTCAAGTCTTCTTGCACTACACAGACGGGAGGCCGTACACGTATATTTACAGATTCGGGTCTGGGTATCCGGTCATCCCTATCGAGCGCGCGGAAGTCCCGCTGACCGCGGGAAACCTGCCCGACTTCACCGAGCCGATCCCTTGGGAGAAGTTTTAAAAAAAAGCAGCCCGATCTGAAGAGATCGGGCTGCGCGACCGTCTCACTCGACCTTGATCTCGATGGTCTTCTCCTTCTTCTTGAGGGACTCCCGCAACGGGACCGTCACGCGGAGGATCCCGTCCTCGAAAGTGGCCTTGATCTTCTTGGGATCCTCAATCTGCTCGGGCAGTGGGAAGCACCGCTGGAACTTCCCGTAGTGACGTCCGATGCGGAAGTAGTTCTCGCGCTCGATGCGCTCATCGCGCTTGACCTCGCCGCTGATGATGAGCCGGCCGTCCTCGACCTTAATCTCTATATCGTCCTTCTTGACCCCGGGCAGCTCCGTCTCATAGACGAGCTTCCCGTCCTTTTCGTAGATATCTGTTCTCCCGAAGGTCTCGAAGGGCGTCCAGTCGAAGAACAAGCTGCGGTCGAAGTCGGCAAAGAGCTCATCCATCAAGCGGCTCAGCCGCGTCGAGAGCGCAAATGGTTCCCTCCAGAGTTCCGGCAGTCTGGTCATGCGACCCACCTCCTTTGCTCTTTAGTTCTGTCATTTCTCGAAATTAGCAGACTCGACTCTAGTCTGCTAACTGCATTATAGCAGAGGGGGCCGAGTTTGTCAAGTTTTCAGACTGGAAGCGAAAAATTCTTCTACTGCGTGGGCCGGGCCGGCCAGGCCCGCATCGCCGCCAGCTCCGCCTGCCGCGCGTAGTCTATGGCTTCGGCTAAGATTCTCGCGGCCTCTTGGGGGCTGTGAAAGCCCATGCTGTTCTCCGCTGAGATGAAGTCCCAGCGCATCTGCGCCCTTCTATGCAGGAGCCGAGCCTCGTGTAAGGCTTCATCGCTCGCTCCGGCTTCCTTGGCGGCTTTGATCGCATCAATAGCAGCGATGATCGCTTCTTCAGCGCGCACCATCAGCTTGTACGTTCGATCCTGTATGCGCTCGACGCGCTCGCGCAGCTCCTGTTCCGAAGCCCGATGGCACGTCAGGCACGAGCCGGCAATATTGAAGAGCGGGCTGCGCACCCAGTGATCGCTGATCTTGATAGCGCCCTCGCGCTTATAGGGCATGTGACAGTCGGCGCACGAGACCCCGGCTTGATAGTGAATCCCCGTTGTAAACAGCTCAAATTCGGGATGCTGTATCTTAATGATCGGCGCGCCAGACTCGGCGTGCACAAAGTCTTTAAAACCGTATTCGTCATAGAAGCGCTCGATGTCGTCAATAGTGAAACCCTTGTCCCACGGGAAGACGAGATACTTCCCCTCGCCCCGAAAATAATACTCGACATGGCACTGAGCGCAGACGAAGGTGCGCATCTCTTGTCGCGTTGCCTTGGAGATATCTATTCCCCGGCGCTGCATCGCTTCTAGGAAAGCGGGGCGCGAGATGCGCAGATTCATCGTCTTCGCATCGTGACAGTCTACGCACGAGATACCGTGCTGGGCCTTGGCTGCCCACTGGGCAAAGGGCGTCGCGTAGAACTGTGCCGGGCTGCCGGCTTCTTCTAAGAACTGAGAAACATTGCCGCTCTTGCAGGTCATGCACGTGCCGGCTTTGGGCTCGCGTTTGGTCTCCTTCACGTCCACGAGCGACCACCAGTGGCCGCGCTCCTCTTTGTAGTCAACGGAGAAGGGATTTCCCGCAAAGAGTCGCTTCAATCTTGGATTCTCGTCGAGCTTCTGATAGGGCACTGAGCCGCCGTACTTTGTGCGCTCCTTCGACTCTTGGGTCCTCAAGTACCCCGCATATTGCCTAGGCCAGTTCTGTCCCCATACCGCTGGGTCAGGTTCGGTCTTGGCGATCTCGATCAAGCGTCGTGTGGCTTCCTCGGCCTCGCGCTTGCGCTCCATGATATTGACTAACAGCGCCGTCACCCCGGCTGTGACACCGACGATGACAACGAAGAGCACTCCCCATAGCACGATCCGTCTCATCCCTACCTCCTCATTCTCTTAGAGTCTTTAAACTTTGAGCTTGGAACTTGTAAACTCTGACTGTCTCACGGCCCATGCCCCACCCCGCGATGACACGCAAAGCACGCACGATCAGCATTCGCTTCGTGCACGATCTCGCTCACGATGACGCTATGGCACTCAATGCAGTTTGCTTGCAAAATATTACGATTGACTTCGCTGATGCGGATCGGCTCGGGGAAGTTTTGTAGTGTGAACGCAATGGAGTGATTGAAGCCGTTGCGCGCCTTGGAGAGCCATTTGCTGAGAAAATCGTGTGGGACATGACACGCGTTGCACGTCGCGACAGCCTGATGGCTGGAGCGCGACCAAGAGTTATAGACGTCGTTCATAATGTGACAGCTAACGCACGCTTTCGGATCGTCGGAGAAGTACGAGCCACCACGGGCATAGATGAACGTGAAGACTCCTAAGCCCAGTAAGACTGCTAACGCCGCGAACACTGCGATCTTCAGCCCCAACCACAGGCGCACACGAATCCTCCGCGTCTGAGTTGAGATGTACTATAACGCAAGAGCCTGTCTCATGCAACCCCCTAGCCCCGAAACTTCTCCTCCAGAAACTCTAGGACCCTTCCTTAAAAATTTTTATTCGGTGCCTTCCGCGCTGCTCCGCGCCCTCTGTGATTCCAACGCCCGTGCTCGAAGCGCCTTCCAGCGCTCCAAGCGCTGTTTGATCTCGCGCTCGTAGCCCGCGTCTTTGGGATGATAATACGTCCGGCCCCGCAGACTCTCTGGTAGGCACTCCATCGGCGCGACGCCCTCCGGGAGACTGTGCGCGTACTGATAGTCCTTCCCGTACCCAATCTCTTTCATAAGCTGTGTCACCGGGTTTCGCAGATGCAGCGGGACCGGCTCGTTGCGCGTGGTTTCTACATCATGCTGGGCTTGGCCAAACGCTTTGTAGACGGAATTGCTCTTTGGAGCAGTCGCCAAGTAAATCACGGTCTCGGCCAGCGCCAGCTCGCCCTCCGGCGAGCCGAGAAAATCATACGCGTCTTTGGCCGCAACAGCGACCGAAAGCGCTTGCGGGTCGGCTAAGCCAATGTCTTCGACGGCCATGCGTATTAATCTTCGCGCGATATAGAGCGGGTCTTCACCGCCGGCGAGCATCCGCGCCAGCCAATACAGAGCCGCGTCGGGATCGGAGTTTCTTACGCTCTTGTGCAGCGCGCTTATGAGATTATAGTGCTCTTCCCCGGACTTATCATAGATGGGGAGCTTGCGCTGGGCAACGTCTTGCACAGTCTTGAGATCAATGCACTCTTTAGTCGCCTCGGCAGCGAGCTCTAGGAGATTGAGCGCTCTGCGCGCGTCGCCGTCGCAGTATTGGGCGATGAACTCCTCGGCGTCGGGAGCGAGCTTTAAGTTTCGTGCGCCCAGGCCGCGCTCCCGATCCGTAAGAGCGCGCTTGAGAATTATCTTAATTTGCTCTGGGCTGAGGGGCTGCAGCACAAAGACCTGCGAGCGCGACAAGAGCGGCGCAATGATCTCAAACGACGGGTTTTCCGTAGTAGCCCCGACTAAGAGAATCGAGCCCTCTTCGACGTAGGGCAGGAACGCAGCTTGCTGCGCTTTGTTAAAACGATGAAGCTCATCAACGAAGATCAGATCGCGCGTGCCGTAACTTTGAAATTTTTTCTTCGAGCGCTCCATCGCGCTTTGGATCTCTTTGATAGACGAGCGCGTTGCGCTGAACGCTAAAAACTCTGCGCCGCAGGAGCGCGCGATGATCCAGCCCAACGTCGTCTTTCCCGTCCCCGGCGGGCCCCACAAGACTAACGAGCGAATCTCGTTCCCTTCGATCATCTTTCTCAGGGGCTTATCTGGGCCTACTAAGTCTTCTTGGCCCACGAACTCATCTAAGCTCTGTGGGCGCATCCGTTCGGCCAGGGGCGGGCGCTGCTTCTTCGCGCTGAAGAGCTGGCTCATCGCTCTATTCTAGGGCTTTCCCTATCTGAAGGCAAGGGGTGTCAAGCCCTCACTTTGCCCCAAGATTCGCGATCTTTCCGCGTGTTTGGTGAGCAAACCGTCAGGATATGAGCGCATAAGAGTATAATAAACTCACGCCAGAGCGGGGAGGGACGGGCATGACCCAGGCTTCGGTGTGTGGGAAGAACTGCTGGCTGGAGGGGATCAACCTAGCCCAGCGTGACCTGCCTTGTTCATCTTACAGCGTGGGGGAGCGGCTCGATCCCGACAAGGGGATCTTTCTGATCTGTCGTGGGCCGGTGGGGTGTCTGTGGGGTTCTGGGCCGGAGAGGAGCTGCTTAGAGATTCTTGGGGCTGGGGATATGTGGGAGGGCTGGAGCTGTGCCTCAGGGGGGTGTCAAGCATGGGCGTTTGGGGAAGTTCGAGGGCATTGGATCAAGGAACCCCAGTGGCTGAAGCTATTGCACGAGCCGGTGGTGGAGGAGCAGTTTGTGCGCTCTCTGCGGCAGCGCCAGCGGCGCCAGCACGAGTGGCAGTTGGTGTTGGCGCGGGGCAGCATCCGGGCGCGGGTGGCGTGGCAATTGCTCGATCTAGCTGAGCGTTTTGGGGAGCGGGACGCGCGCACGGGGGAGATCTTCGTCGGGATTCATCTGACGCAGACGCAGCAGGCGCAGCTGTGCGGGTCGGTGCGGTCGCAGGTGTGGGAGGCGTTGCGGGGGTTTGAGGGCCAGCGGTGGGTGATCTGCAGTCCGCAGGGATTTTGGGTGCGGGACGAGGGGGCACTCCGCAAGCAGCGCTTCGAAGGCTTGTAGGTTTTCCCGCCAATTGTCCGATTTCGGACATTTGATCACTTTCGGACAATTGTTCGAAATCGACGTCATTTTTGGTCCCTTCTGTGCTATAATCCGAGCCAAGCCCAGTATGCGAGCAGGAGGGAGGTGATTCGTGGGAGTTTCCTAAGCATCGTAGAGGCTACAGCGCACAAAATTTCAATCTCTCGCGAGAGAAAAAGGAGGTAGATTCTCGTGCGCACGATCAAAGTCTTAGCGATCATCGGGTTGGCAGTGGCGTTGGTGGGAGTGCCAGCGCTGGCGGCCTCTGTCACTATAAAGATTACGGAGACACAGCAACGACAGAGTGGAGTTTTAGCTATTCAGGTCGATACACAGCAGCCTGTGTGTATCTCAGTCTCAGCTCAATCTCCCTCGCAACTAGCTCAAGATATTGCTAGTAGACTAAATGGAACGGCAAGAGAAGATCAATTCACCATTTCAGCATCATCAATAAGGCTAGGTACCTCCACGCCTGGACAGCCTTGTCAGCTTAATAATCCACAGGAACTATTTGGGCCAGGCAAAGGGGTTGGCAGTAAAGTCACTGTTCTTGGTTTGACCTTTGAAATTGTCTCACTTCCCACCCTGACCGAGTGGGGCTTGATCGCGCTGGCGGTGCTTTTGGCCGGCGGCATGGGCTATATGATCTACCGCCGCCGCCCGGCCCTGCGCCCCGCCGCGCCATAGGACGGATCGGATACAGACCCTGGCACACAGAGCAGCCCCCGCTCGCGGCACACGGGCGGGGGCTTTCCATCGAACCACGGAAGACACGTAAACAACACCGAGGGGGTGAGAGATGAGTAGCACAGGCGGACGTAGAGGCTCGATATCAAATACAAACTCAACAAAAGGAGGGAAACGACGATGCGCGGGATGAAGATTATGGCGATTGTGGGTCTGGCAGTAGCATTAGCGGGCTTAGGGATGATTACGGCAAATGCACAGCAGAGCTGTGCGCCGACAGGGCCGTTCAACCAGTGGATTTTAGGTAACCTAGGGAACGCTAACGTGATTGTCATCGCCATTGATAACTCCGGCAGCATCCAACAAGCGGGTCGCTTACCCACAGAGCAGCAGTGCGCTAGAAACGCAGTCACACAACTGACAGGGAAGTTCTTCGCTGTTCTCGAGTTCAACGCGGCAGTTACAGTGCGCCAAGCGCCAACCAACAACACCGCTGCGGTTATCAATGCAATTAACAGCATCCAAAATACAAGCAACAACACGCTGATGGACGGAGCGATTGATGCCGCATGTCAGTTTACTCAACCTGTGAGTCCCAATGGGGCCCTACTTCTTTTAACGGACGGCATCCCAACTGCATCAACTAGAAATCCCGCTAATCCAGTAGCTGGCGCTCAGGCTGCGGCCGCAAACTTCCGAGCCAACTGTTCTACGCTGGCAGTGATCGGGGTGGATATTGATAACGCTGAAGCTGCTAGGTTCTTAAATAGCATCGCTAGCCCAGGAGCATACATGTGCACCGGGAAGTGCACTGGAACTCCAACCCTGACCGAATGGGGCCTCATCGCTCTAGGTCTTCTGCTGGCTGGCTCGCTGCGTGGATGATTCGGCGCAGAGTCATAACAAGGCCCGCAGGGGCAGCGTGAGACGGGAGAGAGATCGGAAGGAGTGCGAGGTGCGCGCAGCATGTCTACAGCTTTAGCGCGCTATCAGCGCGGCGGCTCGAGCGAGAAAGTCCTCCAGCCGCCCACTGAACGACTGAATACGCCCATGCTCATCATGCAGGTGATGCGGAAAATGCGCGAGCTTATGCCCTCGATAGTCTACCCGATGGTGCGGCAGCGGATCGGCCCGCAATCGCACGCGGTCGCCCTCAGCCAAAAGCATATAGCTGTAGAACGCCACGACCAACTCATGCTCGCGCACCTCGTACTCTTCGTGGATGATCAAGGTATGCTGTGGCGAGATGACTACTCGAGCTTGCAAAGCCCCGGACAGGATTGCCAGCTCAGCGGCCTCAGGAAACTCCAGGTGGAAATCGGTGCAGGTTGAAAGTGACGGCTGATCAGATCGTAGACTTGCCAACAGCGCTCGGCAATGCGGCGCCGAGAGTGCGCATCACGGGGCAAGGGCAGAGGCTCCTTCGGCAGAGAGCTGAGCTTGCAGCACGCGGAAGTAGCTGCGATAGCAGATGGCCCAGGCGAGAAAGTCGGGGTGGTCTTCGGCTGGCGTGCCCACAATTAACTTATAGAAGACCTCTGAGCGCATGTTATACTGCTTCTCGTAGCGATGGAGCTGCTCAGTCAAGCGGGCTAGAGCTTGATCGGTTTTCAGCTGGCCGGAGAGCACCCGCTGGAGAAACGACTGCTTGGAGAGCTTCTTGGGCTTCATGGCTCAATTATAGCGTATCGTTTCCAGCAAGCCAAAAATCACGGAGCGCACAGAAGGGACGGAGGGCACGGAAAAGAAAGGAGGAAAAGTGATGATAGATTTTTTCTCGCAACGGATAGCAATGGCTCTAGCTGTAATAGCTATCGCCTTCATGTTGCCGGCGTTGGCAATGGCTCAAACTCAGCCTGGCACTATCAAGGTCAGCTGTGATGCAGCCAAGGATGAGATCAAGATCGACCCCTCCAAAGGGGATTCAGTGGAAATGAAAGTCACATGGGACTTTGATCAGAGCATCGAAAACTGCAAAACAACTACGAAAGAGAGAACGCTCAAAGAAGCTGGCCTTGATACCGTTGAGATTATTGTCCTCAAAACTGATCGAAGCTTGCCCTTCCCTTTGACGCAATTATTGAGAGAGGCTAGGGCAAAGCGGGAGCCCGGCAAAGGTGCCACGATCCAAGCTCAGGTTAATATCATAGACGCGGGTGATATTCTCGTCAACTACAAAATCAGCTTTAAGGACAAAAGCGATAAAGAGCTGCGTGAGGCTCGTGCAGAGGTGGTGCTTCACACGGGAATACCCACCATGACAGAGTGGGGTCTAATTGTGCTGGCGATGCTACTGGCAAGCTCGTTGGCATGGATGATTCGCAAAAGAGTGCAGCCTAGACTAGCAGGGATGTAAGGAGGTCCTATGGCACGCAAGAAGCATAAGCACACGCACAAAGAACAGTCGGCCTTCGAACAGAAGTTCGATCAGTTTGTGACGTCCACCGTGACGCGCGTCCAAGATTTTTGGTGGCGCAATAAGCTCATCATCCGAGCGTGGACCGTCTTCGCCTTGATGATCGGCGTCTTCACAACGGTCTTGCTCGTGCTCAACCTCTACACGGATTTTGATAGTTGGCTCAATCACGCCACAGCCGCGATGCTCGCTGGGGCGCTGTGGCTTCTGGGTGCCGGAGGGCAAACAGTCGGCACCGTCGTCACGTCCAAGATATTTTCTGCTGAGATCATCACCGAGTGCACGGCGATCTTCCCGATTATGATCTTTCTCGCTGCTGTGATCGCGTACCCATCGGGCTGGAAGAAGAAGCTCTGGGGGATTGTGCTGGGCGTGCCCGCGATTCTCTTTGTCAATCTCATTCGTTTAGTCACGCTCTTTTATATCGGGTACTGGTTCCCCAGTGTCTTCGAGGCGGCGCATCTCTTAGTTTGGCAGTCGCTCATCATCTTCTTTGCGGTCTTGTTCTGGTTGATCTGGGTGGAGCTCTTTGTGCATCGTGGGCAAGTGCAACATGCGTGATCTCTTACGATGGGGCGTGAGAGCCTTCATAGTGATCTTGGTGCTTGGGGCGCTATGGCCCTGGGCCGTGCCGGTCTATAACCAAGCCGTGGCCAGCCTCACTGATGCAGTATTCGCTGTTCTGCATCGGCCTTTTGGTGCGCACGCGACTGCTGAAGGCGTGGCCTTGAGCTGGCAGCCCCTGCGCTACATCACTCAAGAAGAGCTGCAACACCAGATGGGCTATATTGATCGTTTTGCGCGTCAGGGCTTGCACGGGCATCTGCTCATGAATGTCAACGCTCTGTACATGCAAGCCGGAGTCCTCACGGTGCTAGCGCTCATATGGGGTGCGCTGGGGCTCTCACTCTCCCAGCGGTGTCACCGGACAATCCTGGCGCTGGGAGCGCTGATAGCGTTACACGCGGGTAGTCTCGTCCTGAACGCCCATGTCGAGTTCCAGATGCGAACTCGATACCTGAGTGCAGCAGATACGTTAGCTATCCTTCAAGACCCGGAATGGT
Organism: Candidatus Bipolaricaulota bacterium; assembly: GCA_030550495.1. GTDB lineage: Bacteria > Bipolaricaulota > Bipolaricaulia > RBG-16-55-9 > DRXL01 > JANXCC01. Next base: position 19,408 of record JAUQPG010000028.1, read on the forward strand.
ATCTGTACTATGGGTTACGGCCGGTGCTCGTTGCTCTCTATTATCTGACACCGTGGCTGGCAGGGGTCTTGATAGCTCCAAGACGCGTCTTTAAACAGGAGGCTCGATGAGGCTCAGCGCGCGGAAGCTCTTAGTCTTTCTTGCACAATTTGTTGTCTTTTTTGCGGTTTTTCTGCTTCTCTACCCTGTGTTGTTGCCTGTGTATAACGGCTTGGCACTCAGCTTGGCTAACATAGTGCTGGCTCATGCTTCGCCGCCGATGTACATCCAGACCACTGCCGACCATAGCTGGGTGGTTTATCGCTTGTCTGAGAAACGCCCATTATTCACTCTAGAAGGGAATTATCTCAGCTTGATCTATCTCAACCTCGCTCTGCTGCCAGCGCTGATACTTGCTACTCCTTTACTGTTGCAGCAACGCTTGAAACTGCTAGGGTGGGGAATGGCTCTGTTGCTAGGAGCACACGCGCTCTCAGCAATTGCTTTAACCCATGCTGAGATCTGCGTTCATTTTGATCCAGACAACGTGGGGTGCAACGTGGTGGAAGGCATATTTGGCACAGGGGGCCAGCTCTTCGCTGTGGCCCTGTGGGGTCTGCTCACGTGGCGCTATTGGTTCCCCATGAAGACTGCCATGCCAACAAAGAGAGATGCTCTATGAACACTGTTCGCACCCTCCTGCTATCAATAACAGTAGGAACTCTGATTCTAATAGGGTGGGGTATACTATGGCCTTACTTCGTTAGCAGCTATGTCAAGTTCCTCCTATTGCTCTTACAGCCGTTCGCGACTGATGGGACAACTCTTCAGGTCACACCAAGCGAGATCATCGTTTATGATCACAAGGGCACAGCAATAGTCCGAAAGAACCTAAGTAGTTTAAACGAATTTGGATTACTCTTAGCTCTGTTTCTCGCTACCCCAGCTATGCTCCTCTCCCAACGCATACGACGCTTGCTGCTGGCACTGGGAATCCAAGTCCTTCTCCACCTTGTAGAGATAGTTCTTTTGATCTGGATCGCGTATGAGTTTTACTTCGGCATCAATAAACAAAGCTTTGCTTATTGGCTTCTTAACCTTCTTATGGCCGGGAACCTCATCTTCCCCATCTTACTCTGGACCTTACTCACTTTCCGTTCGTGGCTCCCCAAGCCCGCTGCCCCCGCAGTTCCATCTAGCCCGCAGCCCCAGCGACACCCCAAGGAGGCCCGCCCATGAGCTTCTCCCCCGGCACGCTGCTGAAGTTCTTCGGAAGATTCTTCGCGCTGCTCCTGATCTTTTCGCTCCTCTGGTACTGGCTCTCGCTCTTCTACGCTGGACTGTTGGTTGGCATCGGCAACAGCACCATGAGTGCCCTAGGCTATCCCCCCATGCTCTCCCTGCACGACCGCGAGATCGTGCTCACGGTGCTCTCGCACAACACACAGGTCTCTACGGAGATCACGTCGCTGTACGGAATCCCCCTTCTGCTCGCTCTTGTGTGGGCTG
>JAUQPG010000029.1 GCA_030550495.1 Candidatus Bipolaricaulota bacterium
CGGCTTTCTTGGGCAGATATTTCTCGATGAACTCGTCGCGCACGCGCTTGAGTTCTCCGCGCGGCAGCATACTGAGTAACTCCCAGCCAATCGTCAGCGTCTCGATAATCGTGCGGTCTTCGTACTCCCCTTGTTGAATGAATCTTCGCTCGAACTCGTCCGCAAATTTCATGTAGACTCTATCGATCTTGCTCAGCGCGGCCTCGCCCAAGATCGCGGCCATCTCGCGCACGTCCACGCCGCGCGCATACGCGGCATAGAGCTGATTGAGCACGCCCGCGTGGTCTTCGCGGGTCTTGCCCGGCCCGATCCCCTTGTCTTTCAAGCGCGACAGACACGGCAAGACATCGAACGGCGGATAGATGCCCTTTCTATGGAGTTCTCGCGACAAGAAGAGCTGTCCTTCCGTGATGTAGCCCGTCAGATCGGGGATGGGATGGGTCTTGTCGTCTTGGGGCATGGTCAAGATGGGCATCTGGGTAATAGACCCCTTCTTGCCCTTGATGCGCCCCGCGCGCTCATAAATAGTGCTTAAGTCTGTGTACATATAGCCAGGGTAGCCGCGCCGGCCGGGGACTTCCTTGCGCGCTGCTGAGACTTCGCGTAGCGCTTCGGCGTAGTTGGTCATGTCTGTGAGAATAACCAAGACGTGCATGTCGCGCTCGAACGCTAAGTACTCAGCGCACGTCAGCACTAGTCGTGGGGTCGTGATGCGCTCGATCACGGGGTCATCAGCTAAGTTAATAAATAGCACAGCGCGTTCCAGCGCCCCGGTCTTTCTCAAATCTGTGATGAAGAAATTCGCTTCTTCGAAGGTGATGCCCATCGCGCCGAAGACGACGGAAAACTCTTCGGCCTCGCCCAAGACTTTGGCTTGGCGCGCGATTTGCGCGGCAATCTGATTGTGCGGGAGCCCCGCTCCCGAAAAGATCGGGAGCTTCTGCCCACGCACGAGTGTGTTCAAGCCGTCGATCACGGAGATCCCTGTCTGGATGAATTCGTTAGGGTAGTCACGGGAGTACGGGTTGAGGGGTTCTCCAGAGATGGGGAGCTTCTTCTCCGGGATGATCTGTGGCCCGCCGTCGATGGGGCGACCCGCGCCGTCAAAGACTCTGCCTAACATATCTTCTGAGACGCCTAGCTCCATCACTTTCCCTAGGAAGCGCACGCGGCTCTGGCGCAGATTGAGCCCCTGGGCCGCCTCAAAGAGCTGAATCACGGCCTTATCGCGATCGACTTCGAGGACGCGCCCACGACGGATCTCGCCCCCGGCGAGCTCGATCTCGACAAGTTCGTCGTACTTGGCCCCGCTCACCCCTTCGACGATCATAATGGGGCCGGAGATCTCCGCAACACTAGTATACTCTTTCTGCATAGGCTCCTCCTGCGGTCATCAAGCGCTCGAAGGACTCGCGGATCTCGTTCATGATCTCGTGCCACCGAGCGTCGAACTCATGCTCTGAGATGAACTTCGCCTTGGCGATGCGCTCCCGCACCGGAAGATCTATAATCTGATGGATGTCCACGCCTTGGTCCAGTGCTCGCTGCCCAAAGTCATAAAACGCTTTGATGAGCTGCATCATCTTGAATTGTTTGTGCAGCGACGTGTAGGTGTCGATATCATCGAAGGCGCTCTGCATCAGATAATCCTCACGGATGGAGCGCGCCACTTCCAGCTTCAATCTATCTGCGGGCGAGAGCGCCTCCACGCCCACAAGGCGCACAATCTCTTCGAGTTCAGCTTCGATCTGCAAGAGCTTCATAAACTCGCGACGCAGCTCGTTCCATTCCGGACCGACGTGCTTCTCAAAATACGGCGCCAAGTCTTCCGTGTAGAGCGAGTAGCTTGTCAGCCAGTTGATCGCGGGGAAGTGTCTTCTGTACGCGAGCTTGTCGTCCAAGCCCCAGAAGACTTTGACTAATCTCAAAGTGTTCTGGGTGACGGGCTCGGAGAGATCGCCCCCTGGCGGCGAGACCGCGCCAATAGCCGAGAGACTCGCTTGGCGTTCAGGCTTGCCCAAGCAGACGACGCGCCCGGCGCGCGCATAAAAATCTGCAATGCGCGAGCCCAAGTACGCGGGATAGCCCTCCTCGCCGGGCATCTCTTCCAAGCGCCCGGAGATCTCGCGCATCGCCTCGGCCCACCGCGACGTCGAGTCGGCCATCAGCGCGACGCTGTAGCCCATATCTCGAAAGTACTCAGCAATCGTGATGCCCGTATACACTGATGCCTCGCGCGCCGCCACGGGCATGTTCGACGTGTTCGCGATCAAAACTGTGCGCTTCATCAAGGGTTCGCCGGTCTTGGGGTCTTCCAGCTCTGGGAACTCCATCAAGACGTCGGTCATCTCGTTGCCGCGCTCGCCGCACCCGACAAACACGATAATATCGGCGTCGGCCCACTTCGCTAATTGGTGCTGGATCACGGTCTTTCCCGACCCAAACGGCCCGGGCACACACGCTGTTCCGCCCTTGGCAATGGGGAAGAGCGTGTCGATAATTCTCTGGCCCGTCGTCAGCAGCTCTTCACTGGGAAGCTTCTCTCTGTAGGGGCGGGCCCTGCGCACCGGCCAGCGCTGCATCAGCTTCAGTTCGTGACGCTTCCCCTGCGCGTCTCTCACAATAGCGATCGTCTCTTCTACGGTGAAGTCCCCGGCGCGAATCTCTTCTACAGTCCCAGAGATTCCCGGCGGGACCATGATCTTGTGGAGCACGAGCGACGTCTCTTGCACCGTCCCGATGATGTCGCCTTCACTGACAGCATCGCCTTTCTTGGCTGTTGGGGTGAAATGCCATTTAATAGTTCTGCTGAGCGCTGGGGCCTCAACCCCACGACGGATATATGCGCCCCAGCGCGCTTGGATCGCTTCGAGCGGGCGTTGAATCCCGTCATAAATAGACCCGATCAGCCCAGGCCCAAGCTCTACTGACAGGGGCTCGCCTGTGCCCTCGACGGGATCCCCCGGCCCCAGTCCGCTAGTCTCTTCATAGACTTGGATCGAAGCGAGATCTCTGTCTAAGACGATCACTTCACCGACAAGCCTCTCCTTCCCCACCCGGACGACGTCGTACATCTTCGCATCGGTCAGCCCTTCGGCCACGACCAACGGCCCTGCAACTTTGACGATCCTTCCAACAGTCATAGACAGCCCTCCATAACTTTATCTTTCTCCACGAGAGAGAATATCAATCCCGACAGCACGTTCGACTAATCTTCGGATGCGCTCGCGCGCAATTCCCAAGCTCCCCATGTTATCAGGGATCATCACGATTGCCGGTGTAGGTTGCTTGCGGAAGCGCTCGAGCAACGCTCCAAGCTCACGTGCTAACCCCTCTTGAAGGAATATAATCGAAAATCCCTGAGAAGCAAGATCGAGCACAGCCTGCTCGGCGGCTTGCGGGGTTTGGGCATCGTGCACCGTCACCCCCACCGCTTTAAAACCCAAGTAGACATCTTTCTTCCCGACGATAGCAATCTTAGACATATGGCTCCCGTAGGTGCTCTGCGATGGTCTCTGGAGCGACGCCGTTAAGCTTGCCGACCAGAATAATTCTTATATTTTTCAATTCGGTCTCTTTGGCAAACACATAAGCGATCAGCGGCTCTGCGCCATAGAGTGCGAGCTTCGCTCGGCGGAGAAAGTCCATCACAAAGTCATCGCTCAGCTTCTCCAAGAGCGTCAGAGATTTTTTCTCGGCAAGGCTTGCTAGCCCTCGGCTCAGCACGGGCGAGTACGGCGTATGGCGCAGCTCCTCGGCCCACGTCTCTATAGCAGCGTCCATGAGCGCAAGCAGCCGGGAATCCTCCAGCGACCCTCCCGGCACGAGCACGCGACTGGCAAATGCCCGGTCTTTGCCCATGAGCTTGGCGCGCACCAGGGTTTTAAGATTGAGTAAATCCACCCAGATCGCTACTAGCGTTTCAGCAAAGGGATGTCCCAAGGTAGCGCGCCGCAGATACCCAAATAGCCCCTGATCTACGATTATGTCTATCATTTGGGCGTGACGGGTGCTCTCGTAGGCGCGCAGGGCGCGCTCGCCCGCCTCAGCTAACTCCAGCGGCAACGCGCTCCAAACTCCCGTGTTGACCGAAGCTTCTATAAGCTTGGGCGGAACAGTTCCCACCCCATCTAGCACGCCCGCTCTGGGGTCTTCCCCCAGGAGCTTCGCTTTGAGATAGACTTTGATGTGATGAAAGTCGTACCGACGGGCCAGCCACACCAGGCGCTCCGGATCGGGCACCAGAGCCGCCACGAGCGCATACAAGCGGCGCAGCTCCCCCGTCAAGACGTCTTCGTACTCGTCAAGCCTGCGCTCAGCGACTGTAGCATACCCTAGCTCAGCCAAGGCCCGCCAGGCCTCCCCGGCATCAGGGGCGTCGAGGAGGCGCTGATAGTGGGCGCGAGTGAGCAATTTCGCCTCAAGAGCCCGGATGCGCCCCGTAGCGAACGCGTATGCGCCGTTGTGTTCGAAGCGTGTCTCCAAGAGCTCGACGACCATTACTTGTGCGCCTCCCCAAAGAGCATTCGGGCGACATCGATCTCGAGTTCGTCTTGGACGCGGCGCAGTAGAGTCTTCAGGGTCACGTTGATCTCGCTATTTTTGCCCTTCAGGATAAAGCCCCGCCCGATGTTGCGCGTCTCCAGGGAGAGTCGGAGAGCGCCCTTCTTGCCATGCTGTACGAGCTGTGCGTTTGCTTCTCGCACGAGCGCCTCGCCCAGAGTCTGGCGATCGCCGGGAGAGAGAATGACTTCTTCGTCGCCGGTCTCGACGGCTTTAAGCAGAAGCCGTAGGAGCCAGCTTTTGTATTCATTGGCTGGCAGAGTCATTATCCGTTCGGCGGCTTGAGAGAAGACCCTCTCTAGGAGGGCGCGTTTGGCTTGGAGCACAGCGTTGCGTGCTTCGGCTGTCGCCGCTGCGATCTGGGCACGACGACGGCTCTGGGCTTCTTGGTGAGCTTGGGCTAAGATCAGCTCGCGCTGGCGCTGGGCCTCGCGCTCCGCTTGCTCACGAATCTGAGCGGCTTGAGCGCGCGCGCCCTCCAGCACGCGCTGCGCTTCCGCTCGCGCGTCGCTCAGAATTTTTTCGACGATCTTCTCCGCGCTCATACCTTGATTTGATTTAAGAGCAAGATCGACGCGATCAAGCCGAAGATCGCGTAAGTCTCGACTAGGGCTGCCAGCACGATCGCTTTCCCGACCTCTGTAGGTTGCTTCGCGATCATGGCGCTCCCGGCAGCACAGACCATCCCCTGATAGATCGCCGATAGGAACCCGGCAATCGCTACTGGCAGAGCGGCTATAAAGATTTGAATCCCTACCGGCGCGGCGATGGGGTTAGACGCGGCTCCAAGCTTCCCCAAGATCATAAACGCTGTAATGAAGCCGTAGATCCCTTGGGTGCCAGGCAGCGCGGAGACGACCAGCAGCGAGCCGAACTTGGCCGGATCCTCAGAGAGGACGCCATTGGCGACCCTCGCCGAGATCCCTATTCCAATAGCTGATCCCACGCCAGCTAAGAAGTACGCTATCGCTGCCCCTCCTAGCGCCCAGCCGGCGCCGTCCAACCCCATGATCCTTATAGCTTCTGCTGCTTCTTGCATAGTTAGCCTCCTTTGGATGAGAGAGTTTGCTCTTGGATGTCGTAATAGACCGAGGCGCGCGTGAAGGGCTGGAACGCCCGCCCCCCTGCCTCGTAGAACTTCGTGAAGAACTCGACATAGTGCAAGCGAGCTGAGTGGACAAATGCCCCCAGCGAGTTGATCACCAAACTAAAGGCTTGCCCACCGGCGACTATCGCGACGAAGGCCACAACCCCTGCGATGGGAGCGCCCAGGGCCATAGCTGCCAGCTGATTAATAGCTTTGGCAATCAAGCCTGTGGAGATCCCCAAGGCCATAATGCGTGAGTACGAGAGCACATCCCCAACCAGCCCTGAGACCCCATAGAGTCGGAAGAGCCCCGCACCAATACGCCCAACTAGAGCGCGTGCTTGAGCGCCTATACTCTGGCGCCTTGGAACAAGAGCCCACCCCAACCCCGCTAGGGCGAGAAGCTGCCCGCTAAGCCTCCAGGGCGTGAGCGACCATAGGCTTACCCCCGTCGCGATGAGCAGCCAAGGGAGCTGCTCCACTACGTTCTCAGGGGCTTCTACGCGACTGAAGAGCACAACCAGGATCGCCCCGATGAGCGCAATCTCCAAGCCGATGGGCATCCACGACGCGGGTAAGCTTGGGGCATTGGCCATGATAGAGCGTATTCCCGCCCCTCCCGCAATCCCTAAGCCCGTCATGAGCACAAGCCAGCTCCCTTCGTTCCACAGTCCCTCCCAGAACCGCCCTTGTCGCGCTTTGTCTATCAGCTCCAACAGATTCCCCAAGAAGAGTTGGATGAACCCCAAGGCCAGAGAGAAGACTAAAAACCCGATCAGCCCTTCTGGCTCCTCTAAATTAAATAGGGCTAATTGTTTGAGGAACTCGACCTTGGCCGCCAGATCCGGGCCAAACCAGCCCCCCGTCAGCGCCCCCGCGATCACCGCTGAGACGCCACCCAAGATAATGAGATTCGCAAAGGGCTGGAAGCCCCGCTTATGGCGATAGCGCCGCTTCAGATACGAGAAGATCAGAATCAGAGCTAACCCGTAGCCTGCATCGGTGAGCGCGATCCCGAAGAAGATCGCAAAGAACGGGAGCACAAACGGCGTCGGGTCGAGCTCTTTTTGATTAGGCAGACCGAAGAGCTTGATCAGAAACTCTGCGGGCTGGAAGAGCCTTCTGTTCTCTAGGGCGACCGGCGGGACTTCATCGGGCTCGGGCTCAATGCTCTCTATATACACAGCTTCGCTATTATTCTGGAGGGCTTGGGTTAAGCGCTCATAGTCGCTGGCGCGCACCCACCCCTCCAGCACGAACGTATTAGGGCTGCCCAGAAGCTGCGCTTGAGCTTGAGCCTTGAGATACTCGTTATACAGATAATCATAGAGCGCCTGGAGTTTGGGTTTTTCGCGGAGAAGCGCCGTTGCTTCTTGAGAGATCTGCTGCTGGCGCGCGTCGATCTCGCCCAGGCGACGCTCGATCTGTTCTAAGACCTCTCTGGGAAGGCCGTGCGCTTCGGGAGGGAGATCGGGCAGGCGCTCCCCACCATGATCAGCAAGCAGCTTCACGAAGGCTTCTTCTGCGTCTTTGAGGACGAACGCATAGAGATAGCTGGAGGTCTCGTCTGCGCTGGCTATCTGGAGCACTGCGAGCCCAGCAAGTTGGCTTTGGGATGCTCTCTGAAGGTCACTGAGCCGCTCCGTGGGCACGCGCCCCAGCACGAGCGCTGTGGCACGTGTCGAGCGCAGGTTTTCGATGGGGATAGTAAGATCGCGCCACGGGAGCAGCTCTGCGCGCCGTGTTTCGAGCTGAGCGCGCTCGGCGCGCAGCTCGATGCTCTCTTGATCGAGCTCCCGCGCCCGCTGGCAGACAGTGCGATAGTCATAGGTGCGCGCGATCTGCTCGATCTCTTCCGGGCGAATCAAGTCTTTGAGATTGAAGAAGCTCTGGATGAACCCCTTCTTTTCGGTGTCGTAGCGTGCAAGAAACTCAAGAGTATAGCGCAAGTCCGCGAGTTTGGCTTCAATATCGTTGGTCGTGGGGGCCTTGGGGCGGAAGCCGGGCAGGGCTTGCCCTTTTTTGCTTGTTAGATCGACAATCTGAAGCACACCGAGATCTTGCAAGACCGTCAAGACGCGATCGCGCTCGGACTCATGGCCGAGGAGTCGGACCTTCTGCATCCGGGCTAAGCTCATGATCGCATCACCGTGTGGAACACAAATTCGACGGCTGCTGCGAGCTTCGATTCCGCGTCTTTTTGGATCTGGGCAGCTTGGAGAAGGCCGCGATGCCGGATCTCCTCGGCTTCTTGGTGGGCTTTGCTCTCCTCCGCAGCGATGAGGCTTGCTCCTTCCTCGCGCGCTTGGTGCTTAGCGGCTTCGACAAGGGAACTCGCAGCGGCGCGCGCTTCTGACACGAGCTGATCGGCTTGCCGGCGGGCTTCCATCTTAATGCGTTCTGCTTGCGCTTCCGCCTCGCGGATGCGCTCTAATACATCTTGAACCATCTTCTGGTCCTTCCTAAAATGTCGAGATGGGAGAGAGAATCCTTGGCTATAGTTGCTGTATTGTACTCTCTCGAGCGCCCTCTGTCAAACGGTCAAGAGCTGCTTCTCTTTCGCTTGAGCCGCCTGATCGATTTTCGCTGTGTACTCATGAGTTACTTTGTCGAGCTCTTTTATGAGACGATCATGGTCATCTTCGGAGAGCGTGCCGTCTCTCTTCTCCTTGTCGAGTTTCTCTTTGACATCGCGGCGGATGTTCCGCAGGGCCATCTTGGCCTCCTCGGCCTTCTCACGGATGATCTTGGAGAGCTCCTTGCGGCGCTCCTCGGTTAAGCGCGGGATCTTAATGCGCACCAGATCCCCTTCTACGAGGGGGTTGAACCCCAAGTTGGCGGCTTGGATGGCTTTCTCTATGGCGTGGACTTGGCTCTTGTCGAAGGGCTGAATGACGATGAGATCGGGCTCCGGCGCGGTGATGCGCGCTAGATGCTTTAACGGCGTATGGGTGCCGTAGTAATCGACCTTGACGTCTTCGACCATAGCAGGGTTAGCGCGGCCGGTGCGTAGCTTCATTAGTTCGTGTTCAAAGACTTGAATGGTCTTGTCCATGTGAGCTTTCAGCTCAACGATATGTTTGTCCACCATAGGGATCACCCGGAGCATTATAGTCTGTGTACGCACAGGGATTCAAGTGCTATGATAGAATTACTATGGCGGAGATCTTTCTCACCGGGGCGACGGGGTTTGTCGGGCGGCACCTGGTACCGGCATTGATTCGTGAGGGGCATCATGTGTGGTGCTTGGTGCGCTCTGTGGAGAAAGCTGCGCAATTACGTGCACGTGGCTGCCAAGTCGTGGTAGGAGACTTGACGTCTGATAGCTTCTCTGTTGAAGGAGCGGAGATCGTCATTCATCTTGCGGCGCTCCATCACGGGCTGCCTACGCTGATCAGTCGCGTTACCGCTGAGGGGACGGCGCGGCTCGTCCAAGCCGCTCAAGCCCAGGGAGTAAAAAAGATTCTCTCTCTCAGCACAGTGACTGCTGCACAGAATCCGTCATGGCCCTATGCCTATGCGGCATGGCTCGCTGAGCAGGCGATCCAAGCGAGCTCTGTGCGCTACACGATCTTGCGCAGCACCGTGATCGTCGGGCCGGGTGACCCGTTCTTAGGGGGCATTATGTATATGGCCCAAGCGTGGCCTGTGGTGCCCATTATTGGTTCGGGAAGGACGAGATTTCAGCCCGTCTCTGTCTTTGATATCGTGCGGTGCGTTCTCCAAGCCATCACTGACGAAAGATACACAAACAGAGTGTTGACTGTGGGCGGCCCGGAAGTTCTCTCATACGAGCAGATCGTCGATACGGTCTTCGAAGCGCTTCGGATCTCGAAGCGTAAGATCTCGCTTCCGCGGCGGACGACGCGGTTCTGTGTGCGATGGCTCGAACGAATGGGTGTGCGCACGCCCTTTGTGCCAGGGCACTTTCTCTCGCAGGATCTTATTGCATCTAGTCCCAGTGTGATCGAAGACGAGTTTGGTTTTCGTCCCCAGGCGCTCCGCGCTGTGCTTCACGCAATACTGTCACGTTGCGTCACCCTGGAGAAGTCTGTAGCCTAGAAGGAGCAAAGGAGGGTGTCTATGGAGCTTCAGCCGGATGAAGCGGTCGTCGGTGAAGTGACAGCCATCAAGCCCTATGGGGCTTTTGTGAAGTTAGTCACTGGTGACATCGGGATGATTCACATATCGGAGATCGCCCCAGAATACGTGCGCGACATCTCGCAATATCTCTCTGTTGGCCAAAAAGTTGTCGTAAAGATTATAGGGCGCAACGAGGAGGGCAAATACAATCTCTCGCTGAAGCGCGTCTCGCGTCAAGATCATGACGCTGCGCTCTTTCATAGCGAAGTGACTCAAGTGAAAAAAGCGCTCGATGAGCGATTGGCAGCGCTCGATGAGACGATCAAGGAGCTCGTCTCTCGTCGGGGCAAGCAGCCGGAGAGGGAATCTCTCACGACGTGGCTGGCGAGCGTCAAAAGAGAGAAGCAAGAGTTAGAGCGACGCCAGGGGTGGCGCTTGCGCTTCTACGAGCCTTATTGGTCACAGCTCGCCGAAGAGGGCTCAATGGCCTCTGCCCCTACTCAAGAAGTCGAAAGCGAGAGCCAAGAACAACCAGAGGGAGAAGCCGATGAGTGAGAGGACGCTCGCTTCGCGGTGGGTCTTCATGGGGAGACTGCTGAAGGTGCGCGTCGATGACGTTGCTCTTGGAGAGGGGCGACGCACGACTCGTGAGATCGTGGAGCACCCTGGGGCTGTGGCTATTGTCGCTGTTCGCGGGGAGGGTGACGATTCGCAGATTGTGCTTATTCGACAATTTCGCGCAGCTGTTGGGCAGTTTTTATTAGAGATTCCTGCGGGGACACTCGAGCCTGGTGAAGAACCCCTCGTCTGTGCGCAGCGTGAACTCTTAGAAGAGACTGGCTTGAGTGCGCAACGCTGGTCACATCTGCAGACGTTCTACACAGCCCCGGGCTTTTGCACAGAGAAGATGTGGCTCTATCTCGCTCAGGACTTACGCGCTCACTCTCAAAACCCAGACACCGATGAACAGATCGAGGTCGGCTTTTACAGCCGTTCCCAGGTGAGAGAGCTGCTGCACACCCAGCAGGTTCAAGACGCCAAGACGTTAGTTGGGCTGCTGTGGTGGCTGTATGCTCTGTAGAGCTATGCGCGTCGTCTCTCTGGCGAGTGGGAGCAGCGGGAACTGCACGCTCATAGTCTCTGAGCACGCGCGCGTGCTCGTTGACGCTGGGCTCTCGAAGAAGCAGATCCTTCAGGGATTGCGCAAAATCTTGGGGGCGCTGCCGCGTTTGGATGCGATCCTGATCACGCACGAGCACGCTGATCATATCAGTGGGGTAGGAAAAGTAGCGCGTGCGCTCCAGTGCCCTATCTATGTGAGCGAGGGGACAGCACCGTTCCTAGAGCCCTTACTCGCGGGTAAAGAGAGTGTGCTGACGTTTACGCCGGGGCAGGGGTTCCACGTGCGCGATCTCTGTATTGAGCCCTTTCGCATCCCTCACGATGCGGCAGAGCCTTGTGGCTTTGTGATCGAAGAGGAGTCGCTCTTTACGAGCTTAAATAAGCGCATAGCTGTAGCTACGGACTTGGGGACGGTCACCGAAGAGATTCGCAAGCGCCTCGTAGAGTGTGATCTAGTGATGCTGGAGTCCAATCACGATATTGAAATGCTCGTGAACGGCTGGTATCCCGAGGATCTCAAGCAGAGAATTCTGAGCGACGTAGGGCATCTCTCCAACGATACCGCGGGGCAGACGTTGCGGTATCTTGCCGAGCAAGGACGCTTGCGCACGGCTGTCTTGATGCATTTGAGCAAGAACAATAATCGCCCCCAGCTAGCCCTGGAAACGGTGCAGGAACACTTAAAAGGCACCGACGTGATCGTCGCGGTAGCGCCGCGTGACCGCATGAGCGCGATCTTTACGGTTTAGGCGGGATGCGGTCTAGGGCGATAAGCTGTTGCGCGATCTCTTTGAAGATGGGGGCAGCTGTCTCACTGCCGTAGTACTGGCGTCCGCCGGGTTCATCGAGCACAACTAAGATAAGATACTGTGGGGCTTCAGCGGGAAAGAAGCCCTCAAATGACGCGACGTACTTGCCCTTCACATACCCTTGGCCGGGCACGGCTTTCTGCGCTGTGCCCGTCTTGGCTGCGATGGTGTATCCCGGAATTTGGGCTAAGACGCCTGTGCCGGAGCGTACCGTCTCGACCATCATCTCGGTGAGTTGGCGACAACTCTCTTCAGAGACGATACGTGCTGCAGGGCTCCTGGGGGCAGAAGATTTCACGATGTGGGGCTGGACGAGCTTGCCACCGTTAGCGATCATCGCCACGCGTGACGCAAGCTGAAGTGCTGTCACTGAGATGGACTGACCGATGGCAATCGAGCCGATCTCCAGGGCTGACCATGACTTCACGGAGGGTAAATACCCAGACACTTCCCCGGGCAGCTCGATCCCTGTCTTCTGGCCAAACCCGTATTTTTGGAGAGCGTTGTAAAGGCGCTCTTCACCGAGACGCTGGGCAATGCGAATCATCGCTGTGTTGATAGAATTTTTGATGACGTCTGTGGGGGTGACCATGCCGTACTCGCGCCCGTCGGCGTTCCGAAACGTATGATGCGCAATCTGATAGGTCGCGCTTCCGGAGATGCGCTCATTTGGCGCTATAACGTTGTGTTCGAGGGCCGCCAGCATGGTGAAGACTTTGAACGACGATCCCGGCTCAAAGGGCCAGACGACTGCTAAGTTCTGCCTCTGCTCGGGGCGCGACGACTGAAAAGCATTGAGATCGTAGCGTTTGTCTTGGGCCATGGCCAAGACTTCACCAGTCCACGGGTCGAGCACGAGAGCAATACCAGCCTTGGCTTTGTACGCGCGCACGCCGCGCGTGATCGCGCTTTCGGCGATATATTGAATCCGGCTGTCTATCGTCAGCGTCAGATCGCGTCCGGGGTGGCCGGCTTGGATTTGGCGACGCTCGATCTGGGTCCCATCAGCCATGCGCACAAAGCTCCAGATAGACTCTGTCCCTTGAAGTTCTGTGTCGAAGAAGAGCTCGATCCCTTCTAAGCCCTTCCCGTCAACCCCTACAAACCCAATGACGTTCGAAGCAAGATCTTTATGGGGGTACTGGCGCTTGCGATCTTCGAGAAAGATGAGTCCTCGAGCGCCGGCCTTGCGGGCAGCTTCTTGAAGGGCCTCCGCCTGATCTGGCGAGATCGCGCGAGCGATCCACGTGAAATAGCTCGGACGATAGAGCTTCTCTCGCACAGCCAATCTGGGAATCTGTAAGTGCGTGACGAGCAACTCTTCGAGGAGATCTGGGCGAGTCATATTATAGTTATCTACGGCGATAGAGATAGCGCGGACGTCTTCAGCAAGCAGGACGCCGTTGCGGTCGTAGATGCGCCCGCGCAAAGCGGGGATGGTGACCGTGCCCTCTTGGAAGCGCTTGGCCAGCTCTCTCCACTGGCTCGCTTCGATGATCTGCAGCTGGAAGAGTCGTCCAGCAACGATCACGAAGAAACTCATCAAACAAAGAAAGACTACTGTGAGCCGTCGGTTCATGGTGGTGGAAGCCGTAAAGTCTTGGGAGGGACTTTCTTCATTCCCAAGCGCTCTTTGGCGATCCGTTCGATGTTCTCCAATGACCAAGCCCGGATGACTTCGAGCTTCAAGCGATCTCGGTGAGCGAGGAGCTCATCGCACTCCAGCCGGCTCGCGATGACTTTGCTCGATAAATACGTGATTTGCCACCCCTGCCAGACGTACCAGAGCGTGAGCCCTCCAAGCACAACAAGAACCAGCAAGATGAGTGCAGATCGGCCCATACTGAAATATAGCGTACCGCGCGGGAGGTTCTCGCCCAAGGACGAGGGTTACTCAAGGAGAGGGAATTTACGCCCCCAGACGCTCAGCGATCATCTGGAAGAGCCTGTGGCGCTTGGCGTGAGCTTGCGCAGAGAGTCTCTCTCGTTCTTGGCTGTATATGGTGGTGAAAGCTTCGTCAGAGATGGCTGATAGATTCATCGCGACGTTGAGCAGCGCAGCTTGTAGGGCTCCTTCGGCTAGGCACGCTGCCGTGCCGCTGTCGCTGAGCGCGCTCTTGTTCCCCTTTGTGACGACGATCTCAGCAAGCTCTAAGACGCGAGAGCAGTATAACGCTGTCTGATAGGGGACTTCGGTCGCACTCTGGAGTGCTGATTGAATGGCTTTCTCCCTCGCAGTGCGATCTGATTCAGTTTGTTGAGGGAGCTTATACGCGGCCATCACGGCGTTGAACGCCGCGCTGTCACGATCAGCACATGCTAACAGCTCGTCACGAAGGTTCAGCGCTTCGGTGAGCACGTAGCGCATCTCGTGCGCGACAGACTGATATGCCTTCTTCCCAACAGTAAGCCCTGCGACCATAGCGACGAGGGACGCTGCGATACTGCCGACCAGAGCTGCGGCACTCCCTCCCCCTGGCGTGGGCGTGGCTGCGGAGAGCTGTTCTAAGAGAGCAGAGACGCGCTCATCACGAGTTGGCATTGTTTTTATTTGAGCTTGGGGTGGTCATCGCGATACCAGTAGATCCGGGCAAAGCGATCCCCTTCAGAGTATTTGATATCGAGGGTGCCCTTATGGGCTTGATAGATGGCTTCGCCGATCCGACGCGCCAAGTGCACATTGGTTGTGGCGATCTCGAGCCCTTTGTCAGTGGGCTTGATCCACATGATGCGCTGGAGGGGCCGGGATTCACGGGCGAGCTTCTCTTGATTTTTCGCGGTATTCAGGATCTCTTCACGGTGAGTGTAGAGGTACGAGCCATCTAAGTAGACGACGCCACCGGGGTTGCGGTCCTGGATGCGCTTACACGCAGGGCAGAGCTCGCGATTGGCCTTTGTGGGCACTGCTGAGCTATTTGTCCAGCGCCCTTTGTGATAGACTAAGCCACATTCGGAGCAGACTGTTGGTTCGGGGTATTTACGCAGTTCATAGTAAGGGCTCCCTGGGTCTTCAGCGAGGATTTCACGACGGGCAATGTTTCGCATACCTGTCATCCTCCTCAGCGTAGCTCATCACTATAACCGTAGGGAGGGGGTCTGTCAACTCCTAGGAATAGAAGAGTCCCTTGCGTGTGTGCTCGCGAGGGTGTACAATGAAGCGATGGAGGTGGGAGATGGCATCCCACGCGGTCGCGTCCCTGCGCGCGCATATCGCGTATCAGTTGCTCTACGAACTGAAAGAAGCCCCCCTAGGGCGGCGGACGCTTGTGGCTCGGACGGGTTTAACTGAGAGCGTCGTGCGCACCGAGCTGGAGAAGCTTGAAGCCCAGAAGCTCGTTTCGTTCTCCAAGCTGGGCACAGCGCTCACGGCGCGCGGGCGGCAGTTTCTCGCGAAGAAACTGAGCGCGATAGCGGACGTCCGCGATGGGCAGCTCCGCAATCTGATGCTTGACCGATATGCACGGATGGCGCATATACGCGGCGCTGCCGATGGTTTTCCCGCGTGGCTCTATCGTGACATTGCCGTTCGTGAGGGTGCGACAGCAGCGCTCTTTCTCGCTAAGCGCAAGGACGTGCTCTGTTTTGTCGAGGAGCGTGAGCCATTGGCTGCCAAAAACCCCGACGATAGCCGAATATTAGAGCAAGCGTTCCCTAATCTCAAGAATGGCGATCTCATCGTGATCGTCTTTGGACCGGCGAAGGGGATAGCGACGCGCGGGCTGTGGGCCGTCTTGTGGGCTTTGGCATCGCATCGAGCAATCACCAAATCTTAAAGGAGGAGACCTATGCGTTGGACACGGTGGAAGGTGTTCGGACTGGTCGCGTTCTTGCTTGTTGGGCTGGTCGTGCCATCGTTGGCCGACTATCCCGTCACGGTTACTGATGATCGAGGCAAACAGATCACGATTCCAAAGCGCCCCGAGCGCATCGTCGTCGCGGGAACGCCGCTGTATACAGAGATTCTTATCGATCTGGGCGCGCTCGCTCGCATCGTTGGGGTGGCGGAATCCCCGGACAATCCAAAAGAAGTCGCGAACGTCCCACGCGTTGGACCGAGCTTCAATCCTAATGTCGAGGCGATCATTGCGCTCAAGCCCGATGTTGTCTTCGGCGCGATCGGCGCAATACGTGACACGCTCGAGCGCGCTGGGCTGATCGTTGTCTCGCTTGGTAAAGTTGGCACCGGGGCGATTGACAGCGTCACAGAGATTTTTAGGACGATTCGCTCGGTCAATCTTGTGATCGAGGGCAATACCAAGCTCGCAGATGTACTTATCGGCAGAATCGCTGAGGAGATCGTCATCATTGAAGGGACGGTGTTAGATCGCTTCAAGCCGACGGTCGCGATTCTCTATCCGTCAGGGGAGCAGCCGCCGTTTGCTGCCGGCCGCGGCACCCCGGAGAACGAGATCGTCCTGCGCGCTGGGGGTATTAACGTCTTCCCTGATGTTGCAGACTATAAGCAAGTGAGCTTTGAGGAGATCGTCAAGCGCGATCCCAGTGTCATTTTCACTGATCCGTTGCTTGTTCCGCTCATCACGGGGAATCGCTTCTTGCAAGAAGTCAAGGCCGTGCGCGAGAAGCGCGTCTACGGGATCAAGGCGTCGCAGTGGGTCAGCTCGCGCATCGCCCAGACGATCAAGACCGTTGCCGATCTCCTCCATCCAAGCCGAGGTGCTCTCCTTGCGGAAGCTCGTCTCTACGGCACGCTGTGGACTCGGTATGAAGTCGTGGAAGGGGCTCTTCGCCCTTAGCAGTTTGAGCGCTCTTTTGGTGGGAGCAGTGGCGATGGGCATAGCCGTGGGAGCTGTGCCCATCTCGCCCTTTGACCGCGACCCGACAAATCTCTTTATTCTCACCCAGATTCGGCTCCCCAGAGTGCTCTTGGCAGCGTTAGTGGGAGGGGCGCTGGCCCTCTGCGGTGCCGTGATGCAGGGGCTCTTTCGCAATCCCTTAGCTGATCCGTATCTGTTGGGCATTGCCAGCGGGGCGACAGCTGGGGCTGCCCTCACTATCGCGCTCCATTTAGATATCTATTGGGGCGCTGTGCCCATAGGGGCATTTCTGGGTGGGGTGCTCGCCGTCACCATGGTCTATCGCATTGCGCAGACGCGTTGGGCCCAGCTCGATAATTACGCGCTTATTCTCTCTGGGGTGGCGCTCGCGGCGCTCTTCTCGGCCGTGACGAGCTTTCTGCTCTTTTATAGGGGAGCCTCTCACGATGCGCGACGCTTAATATTTTGGATTCTAGGTGGGCTGGGCGGCGCCCAATGGGTTTATGTCTTGGGGCTACTGGGCACACTTCTTGTAGCTGGGATGATACTGCTGCTCTTCGCTCGTGATCTGAACGCCCTTGCACTCGGTGAAGAGATGGCGGCGCACCTGGGCATCGAGCCAAGACATCTCAGAAAGATCTTGCTTTTCGCCGTGACGTTACTGACAGCTGTCGCTGTAGCTGTTTCGGGGACGATCGGGTTTGTGGGGTTGATCGTGCCCCATATGCTGAGACTGATCGTCGGGCCAGATCATAGGTTGTTACTCCCAACATCAGCGTTGGGTGGGGCGGTCTTGCTCACGCTCTGCGACGCTGTAGCGCGGACGGTGCTCGCCCCGGCGGAGCTCCCCATCGGGATCATCACAGCGTTGCTCGGCGCGCCGTTCTTTCTCTTCTTGTTGCGACGGCGAGCGCAGCTGGGAGCATCACTATGATTCGCCTCGAGAACGTGCAGCTTGGGTATGATGGGCGTGTGGTGCTGAGCGATCTCAACCTCGAGATTGCGCCAGGGGAGGTCTTTGGGCTTGTGGGGCCAAACGGCTCTGGCAAGACGACGCTCCTGCGTGCGATCTCGGGGAGACTGTCTCCTCAAGCTGGGGCAATCTATCTCGATTGTCGCCGTCTGAATCAGCTTTCCCCCAAGGAGCTGGCACGTGAGCTGGCAGCTCTTGAGCAGGAGATCTCGTGCTCGTTCGATTTTACAGTCAGAGAGATCGTCGAGCTGGGGCGGCTGCCGCATCGAGCGCGTTGGCAGCGGCTTTCTGCCAAAGATCACGCGATCATCACCCGCGCGTTGGCGCTCACGCACACGCTGGAGTTTTCTGACAGGACGATTCAGAGCTTAAGCAGCGGGGAACGACAACGCGTCTGGCTGGCACTCGCGCTCGCCCAGGAGCCGAAAGTCTTGCTCTTAGATGAGCCGACGGCCCATCTCGATCTGCGCTATCAATTCGAGATCCTTGGTCTCATCTGTCAACTGGCCGCCACTGAGAGGCTCACGGTTGTCCTCTCACTGCACGATCTCAACCTGGCGCTGCGCTTTGTGGATCGGCTGGCGCTGCTGAGCGAGGGGCGCGTGATTGCAAGTGGGGTTCCTGACGAGGTGCTCGTCCCCCATAGAATTGAGCAAGCCTATCACGTGCGCGTCCGGCGCCTAGAAGGGGATTGGTTCATCGCTGAAGGAGTCGCGTGATGGCACGAGAACGTATCGTCTTGCTCTGGAGCGGCGGCAAGGACAGTACCCTGTCGTTAATGTACCTGCGCGAACGCTATGAGATTTACGGGCTGTTGACGACCTTCACGGAAGGGTATGATCGCGTCACGATGCACGGCGTGCGCCGGCAACTCTTAGAAGCTCAGACCCATACTCTAGGTGAGCGTCTGCTGTCCATGACGATTCGCCCGTGCTGCTCCAATGCCGAGTACGATGCCCAGATGCGCGCGATACTGCTGGAGCTAAAGAGCCGAGGGATCACCAAGATCGCCAGCGGCGATATCTTTCTTGAAGATGTGCGCCGCTATCGCCAAGAGCGCTTGAGCGAGCTGGGCTTGGAGCTGCTCACGCCCCTGTGGGGACGGGACTCACGCGCTCTCATCGAAGAATTTCTCGAGTTGGGATTCCGCGCGATCACCGTCTGTGTGAGTGCGCGCTGGCTTGACGAGCGTTTTGTCGGACAAGAGCTGACGCAAGAGTTTTTACATAAGTTGCCATCGAGCGTAGATCCTTGCGGGGAGAACGGTGAGTTTCACAGCTTTGTCTACGATGGCCCTCTCTTCCGCCATCCTGTGCGCTTTCGCCTGGGAGAGAAGATTCTGCGCGACGAACACTATTACTGCGATCTCATACCCTTCCAGGGAGATGATGCCCTATGAAGATCATCTCGCTTCTGCCCAGTGCTACGGAGATCGTCTACGAGCTGGGCTTGGGAGACAGACTCGTTGGGGTCTCGCATGACTGCGACTGGCCCCCCGAAGTCTTGCAAAAGCCTAAGCTCAGCCAAGCCGTCGTGCATTCGGAGATGCCCAGCGCCGAGATCGACCAGATCGTGCGCGAGAGACTCCATAGCGGGCTGAGCGTCTATCATGTTGACGCGGAGCTGTTA
This sequence comes from Candidatus Bipolaricaulota bacterium, assembly GCA_030550495.1. Taxonomy (GTDB): domain Bacteria; phylum Bipolaricaulota; class Bipolaricaulia; order RBG-16-55-9; family DRXL01; genus JANXCC01. Next base: position 19,042 of record JAUQPG010000029.1, read on the forward strand.
CAGCAATTAGAGCCCGATCTGATCTTGACGCAAGAGCTGTGCGAGGTCTGTGCGCCGTCGTTCGACGATGTGCGCCAAGCGGTGAAGCTCTTGCACGGGCAGCCCCAAATCGTCTCGCTTGAGCCACACACTCTCGAAGATATCTTTGATAATATTCTCACAGTCGGCGAGGTCACTGGGCGCACAGATATTGCTCGAGATGTCGTGGCGCGGCTGCGCCGCCGCGTGGAGCGCATTCGCAAGTATACAGAGACGCTCGCGCATCGTCCAAAAGTCTGCTGCATTGAATGGCTCGAGCCCATTATGATTGCAGGGCACTGGGTGCCCCAGATGGTCGAGTACGCCGGGGGCGAAGACTGGCTCGGCGAGATCGGCTCTCCGTCGCGCTACGCCGACTGGGAAGAGATTCTCACGTACAACCCGGATATTATAGTCTTGATGCCGTGCGGGTTCTCCATCGAGCGCACCCTGCGCGAGATAGATCTGCTTACTGAGCTTGACGGTTGGGAGGAGCTGACGGCTGTCAAAGAGCATCAAGTCTTTATTGTCGAAGCGTCGGCGTATTTTAACCGTCCCGGTCCACGCATTGTGACGGGCTTGGAGATCTTAGCTGAGATCATTCATCCGGAGATCTTCTCTGGGCTAGCACCACAAGATCACCCTCGCCCCTTTGTCCCCTCTCCCCTCTGAGAGGGGGAGGGAAGGGTGAGGGGAAAAAGAAGGGAGAAGCTATGGAATTGAAGAACGAGATGGGCTTAGTTCAGATGTGGTGGGGTGACGGCAAGGGCAAGACGACGGCGGCGTTGGGGATGGCGTTGCGCGCGCTGGGGCGGGGCTTTCGCGTGCACTTGATTCAGTTCTTGAAGGGGGGCATCACGGGCGTCGAAGCGTTCGAAGAGTACGGCGAATTAAAAGCGCTCAAGCGCTTTGAGAATTTCTCGTTTGAGCGCTACGGGATGCCGGAATGGCTCATCGGCAAACCCACAGAAGGGCACATCGAGGCTGGGCGCAAAGCTCTCGAAGCGACGGCGCGGGCCCTCTCTTCGGGGAAATACGATATGGTCATCGTGGACGAGTGTCTGTATGCTGTGCAGATGGGCGTGATCTCGTCTGAAGAGTTAATTAAAGTTGTCAAGGGCAAAGCGCCCAAGACCGAGTGCGTGCTCACGGGAAGCCACAAGCGACTCCCCGAAATCGAAGAGATCGCGGACTTAGTCACGGAAGTGCGCAAGATCAAGCATCCTTTCGATAAGGGGATCAAAGCGCGGCTGGGGACGGAGTTTTGACTTTCTCTTCGAGAATATGTTAGGATCTCTGTATGACCAAAGCACTCTACCCCGGTAGCTTCGACCCCATCACCTATGGGCACATCGACATCATCCGCAGAGCGAAAAAGATCTTCGATGAGCTGATCGTCGCCGTGATGCGCAACCCCAATAAACCT
>JAUQPG010000030.1 GCA_030550495.1 Candidatus Bipolaricaulota bacterium
ATCTGCACCGAGCTCGGGCTCTCTTTGGAAGAAGTCGCCCAAGCGAACTTAGAAAAACTCTTCTCGCGCCTGGAGCGCGGCCAGATCCGAGGCGAAGGAGATTATCGGTAACACCAGCGTTTGCCTTTCCCGGAGAACCCTCGTATAATGCAACAAGCCTAGCTCCTGAGGGTACTCGCGGACTATGGCCAGAAAGGACCCAAACCAAATGACTCTGTGGGAGCACCTCGACGAGCTCCGCACCCGCGTGATCTACTCGCTGGTGGTCATCCTCGCTATCGCGATCATCGCGTATATCTTTCGTGAGCAGATCATGGCGTTTCTCACCGAGCCATTACGGACTATGAACGGTTCACGCGCAGAGCTCTCGAGATTGCTGGAGTCGTGTCGCACGCTGCTTGTTGACCCAAACGCCCTCCAGATGCCCCAAGATCAATGGTCGAAGCTGGCGTTCGAGTGCCGAAGGTTTCTCTTCCAAGGAGGCAGCTTGATCTTCATCCGCCCTACGGAAGTCTTTTTCGGATATATTAAGCTGGCGTTCTTTGTGGGGGTGCTCCTCGGCGCGCCGTTTGTGCTCTATCAGATCTGGCAGTTCATCGTCCCAGCGCTCTTTCCCCACGAGCGCAAGTACGCGCGCTATGGGTTTCTCGTAGGCGCAGGGCTCTTCTATCTGGGCGCGTTTGGAGCGCTCTTCTTCGTGGTCCCTGTTGCTTTACGGTTCTTGATCGAGCTTGGGGGAAGCTATCTCCAAGCAGCGTTTACGTTTGAAAACTATTTCTCTTTTATACTGTGGCTGATGCTGGGGTTTGGGGTCTCGTTTGAGCTGCCGGTGGTGCTCTTTTTGTTGGCGAAGATTGGGCTGGTCACCCACGCGTTCTTGCGAGAGAAGCGCAAATACGCTATAGTAATAGCGCTCGTCTTGGGGGCGCTGCTCACGCCTACCCAAGACCCGTTCACCATGATGACCTTAGCAATCCCACTGGTCGTCTTGTATGAAGTGACGCTGTGGGTCATCCGCTGGACTGAGGGCAAGGGCGCAAGGGAGATTGCCCCGGAAAAGGGAGGCTAGATTATGGGCGTCAGCGATCTAGGTAAGGGCAAGGTAATCGAATACGAAGGCGAGCTCTGGGTCATCGAAGAGTACACGCACATGAAGAAGGCTCAAGGGCGTCCGGTGGCGCAGTGCCGCCTGCGCAACGTCAAGACCGGCAAAGTCATCCCGCAGAACTTCTTCGACTCCGCACCAGTCAAGATCGTTCAATTAGAAGAGCGCCCCATGCAGTATCTCTACAGCAGTGGGAACCTCTACACCTTCATGGACCTGGAGACGTTCGATCAGTATACGCTCACCGAAGAGCAAGTGACCGACGTCAAGCCCTATCTCAAGGAGAACATGGAGGTGTCAGGGCTCTTCTATCAAGGGACATTTGTGAAGGTCGAGCTGCCCATTACGGTAGAGCTTCAGGTCAAACAGACGGCTCCAGGCGTGCGCGGCGACACCGTCAGCAACGTGATGAAACCCGCAATCTTGGAGACCGGTTTAGAAGTGAAAGTCCCGCTCTTTATCAACCCCGGAGACTGGGTGAAGATCGACACGCGAACAGGGCAATACGTCGAGCGAGTTAATCGCTGATCTCTATGCCTTCTGAGCGCAAAATGGCTCAGCGAACTCGGTGGAGCGGTCAGGTCTCCATCGCAAAGGAGGTTGTCAGCTCAATCGCGAGCATCGCCGCCCACGAAGTCGAAGGAGTCAGCAAGCTCAAGGGAACAGCAGCTGACGGCCTGGCTGCATTGCTCAATAGCGAGAAGCGCCGCGGCGTCGCCGCGCAGCTCACTGAGGACCAGACGATCCGGATTCGGCTTAAGGCTGTCATTCGCTATGGCTATCCCATCTATGAGGTGGCCAAGAAAGTCCAAGCCAAAGTCAAACAAGAGATCGAAGGGATGACAGGGTTGCGGGTCAGTGCTGTCGACATCTACGTCCAAGAGCTCGATACCAGTGAGACCAAGCCGTCGCCCAAGGAGGAGCCGTCGTGAAACAGACGATCGATTATATCGCTGAGATTCTCTATGCTGGAGCATTTCTTGTATGTTGGATGGGAACAGCAGGGTTGTTATGGGGTGCTTTTGGGGTAGCTACGGCACCTCCGGAGAAGCTCTGGGAGATGTTCCTGGTGTTTATAAGGAGCAGGTGGGGGGTTGTGCTGCTCGACGCTTTTGCGTTAGTATTCTTTCTTATGGGATTGTATTTCCTAGCCCAACTCTTACAGGCACGACGGCGCTGGAAGCGCATCCAGCATGAGAGCCCGCGCGGGCCAGTGGAGATCTCGCTCTTTGCGATTCGCTCGTATATTGAGCGCATCTTGGCGTATGAGTTTGGGTTGCAGCGATATCACGTAGCTTTGGAAAACACCAGCAATGGGCTATACGTTTTTATTCGAGCAGAGCTTCCTATTGGGCAGAACGTCCTTCACACCGCAGAGAGAATCCAGCAGACGGTCGAAGAGACTGTGGAAGACCGCGTGGGCGTGAAGGTTCACCGCGTGCAGGTGATCGCGGCAGGTATTACCAGCGAGGCAGAGCGTCCGCTCTTTCGCGGCGAAGGAGAGATCGAGTGATGACGCGGCTCTCCCCAAGTGTCCTGGGAGCAATTGCAGGAGTGCTCGTGGGGCTGTTGTGGATCTGGCTAGGGGTGCGATTATTGCTGATAGTATTCTTAGCTGCGCTGGGATTTGCCCTTGGGAAGCTCTTTGAGTCGGAGGAGTTGCGCGAACGAGTCCGCGAACTCTTCTTTTTCTTCTACCGATGAAGACGCTATCGCGCCGCGCTGCCCGCGAACGCATTCTCAAATTGCTCTTCCAGAAGGACTTCCGTGGGGAGAGCTTGGAGAAGCTCCTTGCCGAACAGCCCACAGACGACCCTTATGTGCGCAGTTGTATTCAGGGCCTAGAGGAGAAGCTCCCTGAAATCGACAGAATTATCGCAGAGCGTGCGGAGGGCTGGCGCCTCGAACGGTTGCACTCCGTCGATAGAAATATCTTACGCTTGGCTGTCTACGAGCTCTGCTATCGCGAGGACGTGCCTCCGCAAGTCGTGATCGACGAAGCAGTCGAGCTCGCAAAGAGATACGGAGGCGAGCACTCGCCAGTCTTCATCAATGGGATCTTAGATCGCATCTGGAAGGAGCGAGTGCAACGCTCATGAGGATCTTAGTGACAGGTGGCGCAGGGTTTATCGGTTCTCATGTGGTGGACGCGTATATCGCTGGCGGACACGCTGTTACAGTCATAGATAACCTCTCGACAGGGTACAGGGAATTTCTCAATCCCAAGGCGCACTTCTATCAGGCAGATATCACGGACCGTCCCGCTGTGCGGGAGATCTTCGCCCGCGAGCACTTTGACCTTGTCAATCACCATGCAGCCCAAGGAGACGTGCGTGTTTCAGTCGCTGATCCCTTGGCTGATGCGCGCACGAACATTATGGGATTGCTTACGCTCTTGGACGCATGTCGCGAGTTTTCCGTGAGAAAATTTATTTTGATCTCATCGGGCGGGGTCATCTATGGGGAGCCCGAAGAGCTCCCCATCCCCGAAGACGCCCCCAAGAAGCCCATCAGCCCATACGGGGTCGCCAAGCTCGCCAGCGAATTTTATCTGTTCAGCGCCAAGCAGACGTGGGGGTTAGACTATATAGCTCTGCGCTACGCGAACGTCTACGGGCCGCGCCAGACCCCAAAAAGCGAAGCCACGGTCATCAGCACCTTTGCCCGAGCTCTTGCTCGCCATCAATCCGTGACGATCTTCGGTGATGGCCAGCAGACGCGGGATTTCGTCTTCGTGAGCGACGTTGTCGCAGCGAATCTTCTCGCGACAGAACGCCTTGAAGAGATCAACCGTGCCCCAGCGCGCTCCATAGACGACCTAGCGTTCAATATCGGGACAGGGCGGGAGACGAGCGTCAATGAGCTCTTGCAGCGATTCTCTCATGCCCTGGGCCAGCCCTGTGATGCGCATTACGCGCCGCCGCGCCCTGGGGAACTCCAGCGCAATGCGCTCGATATTTCTAAAGCCCAGCGCGTGTTGGGTTTTGTGCCAAAAGTCTCTTTAGAAGAGGGCTTAGCGAAGACCCTCGAGTGGGTGCGCCTCGAATCTTTAGCATAATGTGAGGTCAGTTACAGACACGGTGCCCAAGGTCTTTTATAGTAGAGTTAGAATCACCTCCTTGGGCTTGGCTGCCCCCAGCCAAGCGAGTCGCAAACCCTCTCACCTCCTAGGGCGGCCCCCAAGGCCGCCTTCTCTCTTATACGAAGCTATGCAAGCTCGCGACAAAGTAGTTGATCCCGATCCACGCGTAGAGCACCGCGAGATACCCTAACACAGAGAGCCACGCGACCAAGCCCCCACGCCACCCCGGATCGCGCGCGCCCCACGTCAGCCGCGCATGGAGATAGACCGCATAGACGAGAGCCGTCACGAGCATCGCCGTCTCTTTGGGGTCCCACCCCCAGTAGCGGCTCCAGGCCTGCTCTGCCCAGATCCCGCCAAAGACCAACCCTCCAATGGCATAGAAGGGGAACCCCAAGGCATTGCAGCGATAGACCATTTCTTCTATATTTTCTAAGCGCTCCCACGCGACGGGCTGCCCCTCCCGATGGACGAAGAGCAAGAGCCACCCAAAGCCCGCACAAAGCGCTGCTAAGAGCGCTCCTGAAGCGAGCATCTTCTCAAACTGCAACGTGCCAAAGAGCGGGACCACGATAAAGATAATCGTGGCCAGAGCCCCCAGCAGTGCCCCAAAGAGCAGAAAGAGTTTCTTCTCGTAGCGTCGCCATAGATAGACCAGCGTCGCGCCGAAGCCGCTGGTGAAGAACGCGATCCCGATCACCATAAACAGCACGTGAATGGTCAGCCAGTAGCTTTGCAAGCTCGCGGGGACGCCCGTAGGGGCACTAGGCGCCAAGCTTGGTGATGCCGCGACCGAGAGCATCACGAACGCCGCACCCGTGACAAAGACCCCCACTTGCTTGATCTGGAATTTCCGCTCCATCACGAAATAGATGAGCGGGATGAGCCAAGAGAAGAAGGTCAAGGTCTCATAGGTCGTCGAGAGGGGCAAAAGCACTATCTTGACCCATTGGGAGGCGTTGCCCAGCTCAATCGCGCGCGCGATCACTCCTATCGTAGAGATCGCTATGCTGACGAGCAGGGCGCGTGTGGCCCAGACGCCCCACGCGATCTGGGAGAGCCCCTCTGAAACGCCCGCTGCGACGATCCCTAAAGTCTCTCCAAGACGCCTCTCGCGCTGCGACGATCCCAACACCACGTACAGCAAATAGAACACAAACGTAACGAAATAACTCACTGTGCTCAGATAGAAGAAGAGCACGCTTAGGTATCTCACGATCTCCTCCTTACAAAGTTATACAACTAGCTCTGACTCAGGATGTGTCACGATCTGAAGCCGTTCGATCTCTCTTACAAGACGACGAAACTCCTCGGCGAACGATTTGAGATTGTTGCGCACCATCCCAGCAATCACGATCTCGTTCTCGGAGATATGAACCCAGATCTGTCTGTGTTTGAAGTACATGTGCACGAGCAGCCCAACAATGACGAAGAGAAACCCAAAATACACGATGGGGCGACCAGGGTCTTTGGTGATTTGCAAGCCTGTAAATTCCGGAGCAGTCATGCCCACAAGCTTGATTCTGTAGGGCGTCTCACCGCCGACGCGAGCCATCGTCGTCTCCCAGAATCTTTGCATCTCCGGGCGGGAGAAGGCCCAGGTGCGCATGAGTCTGAACCCCTGCGCGTCGTAGATTTCTACAAAGACTGCGGGGTTTTCGAGACGCTGCGTCCGACTGTAGGCAATCAGATTCTCTGTGAGAGCAAAGTCGGGCAGAAATGCCCCGATCTTCACGAAGATATTCTCTGATGGGACGGCAAAGCCGTCGTCCACCGTGCCCACAAACTCTCCCAGCGCTGTGCCGTCGGCACGGAAGAGCGCGAGCGTGACGCGCGCCGCCCCCTGCCAATCCGTCCCAAACGCCGACTGATAGAAATTATAGCCCTTGTAGCGCAGCGGCGCGTTCACTTCGATAGTTTTTGTTAATATCTCTTTATCGTTCTCGATGACAGTAAGCTCGGTGCGCCAGTCCATGACGCGCTCGGAGTTCTTATAGTTCTCGCTCCAGAATCTATTCACCCTCACGGCGAAGTCCGCGCCGGGAAGCCTCAGCACATCCCCCTGATGAGCTATAGCAAAAGTGCGATACCCAAAGAGCATGGTCACTAGCCCCCCGAAGATCACAATCACAAGACTGATATGAAAGACGTCAATGCCGAAGCGCTCCCAGCGCCATTTCTCAGCGAGAATCTGGGAGTTATGCTCGCGCACGCGATAGCCGTGGCGCTGTAGCACTTCACGAATCTTGGGGGAAGCATCAGAACAGACAGAGCCAGAGATCGCATAAGAGTGCTCAAAGCGCTTCAAATCTTCTGGGCGAATGAAGCCCATCGGGAGCTTCCAATAGCGCCACGACGCCATCAGGCGCTTATGTGTACACGCGGCGAGATTGAGCGTAAACAGTGCCATGAGAAAGAGAAAGTACCACGACCCGAAGATATTTGTGAGCTGAAGCTTTTTAAGAGTGTTATACCCTTCGACGCCGTAGCGCGCGATGTAATCGACTTCGCGAGTGAACGTCTCTTGCGGGATAAGCGTCCCAAGGAGGGCCAAGAGCGCAATAAGCGAGATCAAGACGATCGCCAGCGTGATAGACGTGAAGAACGTGTATAAGTCACGGGCGATCTCTTTGAGGAATGCTCGCATAGCTAATGATTGTGCGAGTCCAAGGCTCGCGTGGTCTTTTGGAATGCTCTGATCATATCAGCGACGCTCATCGATCCAAGCCACTTGCCGCGAATGATCCCGTCTTCGTCGATGAAGAAGCTCGTCGGGAGTCCAGTCAGCTCGTAGAGCACGAAGACCTTCCCGTTTGTGTCTAACAGATTTGTGTACGTGATTTGATACTGATGCAAAAACTCTTGCACGGTGGAGAGCTGATCGTTCCAATTGATGCCAACGACGTGAATCTTGTCACCGTATTGTGTGAAAAATTCTTGGAGGTCAGGCATCTCTTTGCGGCATGGGGGGCACCAGCTTGCCCAAAAGTTTAGTAAAACAGGCTTGGCGCGCAGCGCGCTCAGGCGTACGTTCTGCCCGTTCATGTCTGGCAGCTCAAAGTCTGGGGCGCGGAAGCCCAACGCCGGACGCTCCTCCTCGAAGTGCAGCTCGGCGTTCTTGTCAAGAAAAGCCCCTTGCTTGAATTTGAGAACGAACTCATTGATCTGGTCTTCGCGGCGCAGCGCGCCGGGGGTTTGCGGGCCGGGATTATAAAAAAAGTACGAATAAGTGATGAGCCCGATCCATCCGAGTCCCGCCAGAACGAGTACACCGACGAACAGCCTCTTCGCCATCGCGAGAAATTATATAGAGCACAGAACGCTCAAGCAAGCTGTTTGAAAATACCCCCACACTTCGGTAAACTACGGTAGTTACTATGGAGATTCGCGTGCACTTCTGCATCCTTGTTCTTATTGGTCTGTTTGCGTTCACCGTTGAGGCTCAGGACCCACGTACTCAGATCGTGACGCGCTGGGTGGGCGAAGAGGGTTTGCGAGAACTGGAGGTCAAGACAGGCCTTGTCAGCTATATCTTCTCTGAATCTGGCGGGACGCTCAGGAGTGTCTATCTCTATTTCTCCGCCCCGTGGGGCAACCCTCCCGTGGAGATCCTGCCCGACGTCACAGTGAAGCCTGATGATCTCTCACGACTTTACACGGAGGGCGCGACCTTCCCGTTCACGCTCACTGTCGGCTCAGTCCCTCCAGAAGCCCCTTATCAGGCAGAGATACTCCCCAGCGAAGACCCCAAGATCCAAAGAGTTACCTTCACTCATCAAAGCGATACGCTCAGAATCCAGAAGATTTTCACCGTCATCAATGCGCCAGCCTACACTATAGACATAGAGCTGCGTCTTGAAAATCTCTCTTCTGAGACACTCTCATTTCCTGAAGGGTTTCAAGTGACGTTAGGAGCTGGTGTTCGGGATACGCGTTCTGAAGCGCGCTTCCTCTTCGACGGGATACGCTCCAATGAGATCGTGCAGAACTATAAAGTCTTCAATGGGTTAGGGTTCGTCGGCAATAGTCTCTTACTGTGGCTCCGCAATAATCCCGATCAGAACGATATTCGCCCCTGGGTAGGCGCTGATCCCAAGGGCAGACAAATCTTAGGCGTACGCTCCAAGGGGCTGACGCTCGCGCCAAGCGAGAACAAGACATACCGCTTCACGCTCTACGCGGGACGGCTTAATTTGGTCTTTTTAGAGCAAGCCGGGTTGCAATATGTCCCCGATCACGGCCTCTGGAGCCAAGCCCTCGCCGGCGTCACAAAATTTCTTAATCTGCTCTATGTCTACACGGGGAACTACGGCTGGGCATTAATTCTGTTCACTCTGATTATTCGGCTCTTGATGTACCCCTTAACGCGGGCGCAGTTCCATTCCATGGTCAAGATGCGCGAGATCCAGCCGAAATTAGAGAAGCTCCAAGCGCGGTATCCCTCGCTGACCCAACTGCGCGCCATGTACCCCAAGATGCCCGAAGACGAACTCAAGCGCCGCGCCCGCGAGAACCGTGAAGAGCTCACCAAAAAACAGATGGAGCTCTTCCGCAAAGAGGGAGTCAACCCCCTGGGAGGATGTTTACCAGCGCTCTTACAGATCCCCATCTTTATTCTGCTCTGGCGCGTGATCGTCTATAGCGCCGAGGCGATCCATCTCAGCCCGGGATTCTTATGGATGAGCGATCTCAGTCAACATGACTCGCTCTATATCATTGTCGCACTGACCGTGCTTGCCCAGATCGTCCAAGGGAAGCTTACCCCAGTACCCACTGCCAGTGGGCAAAACCAAGCGATGACCTGGCTCTTCCCCATCGTCTTCGGCTTTTTGCTGAAAGATCTCTCAGCGGGGCTGTGGCTGCACTATCTTGTCTCAACGCTTGTGCAAGTGGGGCAGCAGCTCTTTGTCATGTGGGAATTGCGACGGCGCCCCACGCCTATCCCTACCGAGCCCGAAAAGGCCTTGGAGACTGCCAGCGATGGATCCCACAATCAAGCAGACCATTGAAGGTTTTCTTGCGGGGCTCTTCCGCATCGCTGGAGAGCCAGCCCTCTTGCGTTTGACCGAGAGCGACGAAGGCCTCTTCATCGACCTCCAGGGGGCTCAAGTCTTTGTTGGGCAGAACCAGCGAGCGCTACGCGCCTTAGCTCACTTAGTTGAGATCTATATCAGGCGCACGATGGACAGCGACATCAGCGTACAGATCGACGCGGATGGTTACCGCGAGCGCCGCAAAGCCGAGTTGAAAGAGTTGGCATTCCGGCTGGCTGAAGAGGCCTTGCGTGAGCATAAAAAGATCGTGCTCGACCCCATGGAGCCCTATGAACGCAAGGCTATTCACGAAGCACTGAGTACCTTCCCTCGCGTGCGCACCTACAGCGAGGGCCAGGGCGAAGAGCGCCGCGTTGTTATAGAACCAACCTAGCCCTTGCTGTCACTTGTTTACAAGACAAAGATCACCCGCTATTGCTTCCGACAGTCCTTCTCGTGGGGATAAAAATTTTTTAGACTTGTCTTGAACGGATGACTCCGAAACACGTGCGTCAGAGAGGGGTGCTTCATCTTATTGCTCTTATCCCCCTCTCTCTTTCTCTTCTTCTGCTCGATTCCCGTTTGTGGGGAGTAGCCCTCGGCCTAGCGATACTCGTAGGCACTGCTCGCTACCGCGGGCTCAATCTCATCAGCTTAATCCTTGCGGCGCTCTGCGCCTACGCTGCAGGCTATCGCATTGAATTTATCACCAACCCTGAGGGAGGGTTCTTCTATCTCCAGCAGGGGAGCTGGCTCATTACGCTTGCGTGGATCATCGCTGTCAGTCAAGGGGTCTCCGCCCTGGAGCAGCTTGACCCTTCAGGAAGGCTCCTCACAAAGATACTCCTGATCTCCGGAAGCGCCCTGGCACTCATTGCTTCCTTGCAAGGGCAATGGCTCAGCGTGATGCTCTTAGGAACTGTAGTCGTGATAGCAGTGGGACTGCGAACGTATACTGTGCCCACAGAGCACTGGAGCCGCGCTGTCGGCTATGGACTTGCTGTAGCTGCTATTGCGGGACTAGTCAAGACGACAGCGTCGATGGCACTCCTTGCGCCTTTGATTGCTCTCGTATTGCCCTTTACCAGCACGCTCTCCATCGCCTACAGCTACAAGCTCTCTCGCTCATGGCTCGATGAGTTGCCCACCGGGCGCACGAGATCGCTCATAGTTTTGTATCTGATCTCGGCTTACGCAAGCGTTTTAGCGTTCTTAGCCCCTAGAATTGACTTTGCAGTGTTCGTTGGGATTATGGCAGGAACGGGGATAGTTATGGGGCTATGGGTGTGGTCCCTGGTGCGTCTTCCGCAGACGGAAGTCAGAGCGAAAGAGTTTGTGCTCTTTAGAACGCCGATAGACTGTGTGACGCTCGACGAGGCCGTGCAGAGACTAGCAAGCTTTCTTCGGGCTCGGAGGTCTGCTCTCGTATGCACTCCCGACACGACGGCCATAGTGCGCGCCCAGCGGGACCACAAGCTCAGAGAGGTCTACGAGAGAGCTGATCTTGTGACTCCTGACGGGACGGGCATCGTGTGGGCCGGGCGGCTGTTAGGGGCACCGGTGAGGGAGCGCGTCTCAGGGATTGATCTAGTAGAGAGACTCTTTGCGAGCTGGGCGCACAGTCGTGCGCCCCTACGGGTCTTCTTGGTGGGGGCAGCGCCGGGGGTAGCTGAACGCGCCGCGCAGAAGCTTTGCGAACGATACCCAAATCTGCAGATCGTCGGGACGCATCACGGCTATTTTCGCCCCGACGAGAACGAGCGGGTTCTCTCCCTTATAAACCGAGCGCAGCCTGATATTGTACTAGTTGGGCTAGGTGTGCCCAAGCAAGAGCTGTGGATGCAAGAAAACCGAGCGAAGCTCAACGTATCGGTGCTGATGGGCGTTGGCGGGTGCTTCGACGTCTGGGCCGGGAGACTCCAGCGCGCGCCGGTGCGGTGGCAGCGTCTTGGGCTGGAATGGCTCTATCGCGTCTTTCAAGAGCCGAGAAGACTTGTGCGCGTGAGCGCGATTCCCCTCTTTGTCGGACAGATCTCATTGATAAAGATCGCTCGCTTGCTCTGTGATTAAGCTGAGGGCTCCAAGATATCTTCGATCTCTAACTGTACTTGGGGCCGTCCCGTCCAGGTATCACAGCCGAGTTTAAACGCTAAGCCCACCGTGCCGGCACGCTCGACTTCGTATGCGAACTCTCCGAGAGAAAACCCGATCGCCGAAAACTCTCTCCCCCCAGCTTCTACTTTGAGCTTAAGATGCTGACTCCCATTGCCCACCGTGCGCAGCTCTTTGATCTTTGCCGAGCGCAGCAAGAATCGGGGAGTTGGGTGGCCCATCCCAAATGGCGCCAAGCGCATCAGATCCGTGTACGTCTCAAGCGTGATCTCTTCAGGCGAGAGCTCAGCCTCTAGCTCATGGACGGGGTCTCCAAGATCGCGTAGGACTTCCCGCGCGTAGGCACGCAGGCGCTCCCGTAAGATAGAGAGCCTCTCCGTACGAATGGAGAACCCCGCAGCCATCGCGTGCCCCCCATAACGCTCGAAGAGTTCGCTATGTCTCTCTAACGCTTCAATAATGTCAAATCCCGGAATGCTCCGACATGAGGCACGACTGATCTCGTCTTCAATCGAGACCAGCACCGTGGGGCGATAGTACTTTTCGGCTAAATCCGAAGCGACCAAGCCGATGAGCCCAGGGTTCCAATACTGCCCCGCAAGGAAGATCAGTTTTTCGCTTTGCCAATTGGACTGGCTATGTAACTGCTCTTCGGCTTGGAAGAGCAAGTCGTCTTGAGCGATCTGGCGATCTTGATTGTACGCAAGGAGCTTTGCCGCGAGCGCTTCGGCTTTGCTTGGGAGAGCCGTAACTAAGAGCATAAATGCGTCACGGGGATCACCCACACGGTTCGCCGCGTTGAGCTTGGGCACGATAATATAGCTGACTTCCCCCGTTGTTAGTCGTTGTGGGTCGAGGGAGAGCTTCTCGAGCAAGACACGCAGACCTAAGCACATCTGCCCCTGAGCGATGCGGCGTAACCCTTGAGCAACAAGCCGTTTGTTTTCGGCATGGCCGTCGCGCACCAACGGAACGAGATCCCCCACAGTACCCAACAGCACCAAATCTAAAAATTCTTCGCACGCCTGCGGGGGAAGCCCACGATGCTCATAGAGCGCGCGGACCAACTGAAACGCCACGCCAACAGCCGCTAAGTCTTTGTTCGGGTAGGAACAGCCTGGTTGCTTTGGATTAATGATCGCATAGGCTGGGGGCAGCTTCGCCGGCGGATGGTGATGATCACTGACGATAACGTCAATGCCGTGCTCTTGCAAGTGTGCGATAAACTCGCCCTCGGAGATGCCGCAGTCCGCCGTGATTAAAAGCGAAAAACCCTCGTCTTTTAGACGACGTATGACAGTATCGCTGAGGCCGTGGCCGCGCTCGCGATCCGAGAGATCGACTTTGACTCCTTGAGCCCCCAGTGCCCGCAAGGCTTTATAGAGCAGTGCTGTGCTGGTGATGCCGTCAACGTCAAAGTCTCCCTGAATAAAAATCTTTTCGCCCTGGCGCAGGGCGCGATCAATGCGCAAGACAGCTTCTCTGACTCCCAAAAGCTCCCAGGGCGAATGGAGTTGGCTTATTTCATAATTGAGAAGCTCTGCAGGGCTGTCAGGGGCGCGGGCAGCCAGTACACGCGCGAGCGGAGCTGAACACCCTAACTCGCGGGCAATAGCGGCCGCTCGCTCAACAGAAAAATCTCTCAAACGCCAGCGCCGCTGGTAGACCAGCGACCGCACGAGGGCTCCCTGAGCCATGAGTTACGCAGCGTGCGCCACAAGCCGCATAAATCGCGCCTTCAAGCGCGCTGCTTTGTTCTGATGGATCGCGCCACGCGCAGCAGCCTTATCCACGGCCTTGGCTAGCTGAGGCAAGAGCGCTTGGGCTTCTTGCTTTTGCCCCGCCATCAGGTGCTTGCGAATTTGACGGATAACTTGACGAATAGCCTCCTTGCGCTTCACATTGCGCAAGCGCGCGCGTTCGCTCTTCCGTAATGCCCTCTTGGCTGCTCGTGTGTTGGGAATATCAGATCACCTCAATATATCAGAAGAAATCTGTAATATCTTATCAAATCAAGGCAAGGCCGTCAAGGAGATCCAGACCCTCTTGTCGAGCGCACCTTTCTGTGTTAGTCTTAAATTATGGGATGTTCACAAGCAGTTGCCGGCGTCGTTGACTGTATTGACGTGCAAGAGATCATTGACGAGAACGCTCAGGTTATCCGTAAGAGCCAAGATCGTCGACGACGGTTCCCTGAAATCTATCAGCTCTACAGGTCAATAGAGTTAATCAGCACGTTCTCGCATTTGACCCCCAATCTCCCCTTCGATGAAGTCTTTGGGAATTACGTTCTGCCCAAGATCGCCGACGCTGCCGGTATCCCGCGCGATCACGTCATCAACTGCGCTTATGATAACTATATCCCGCGCACCGATACCCCTAAGGCCCATACCGTACAGCTGGGCATTGTCAACCCCAAAGTGCTTCATCCTGAGATCATTCCCAGCTTACAAGACGGGTTCTTCTATGATCCCACCGAGCTCATCAAAGACGGGCAGAATCGCGTCAAGAGCGCTCCAGAAGAGCACTTAGAAGTCTTTCGAGCGCGGTTCGATCAGATCGAAGCGATCTTAGAAAAATACTCTGGTCCCGGTGATGCGACCGAGAAACTCCTCAAGATCCGCCAAGAGTTCCTGGCGCTCTTGGGCATAGAGACTATCCCTGAGGTTGCTTTCTCCAAAGTGCTACAGCCCAAGATCGCTGACGTCTTAGAAGCTCTCTACAGAGAGGGCTTTCCGTTTTGGGAGATGCCCGTGCCCGAAGAGAAATATATCAAAGATACATTTCTCGTCGAGGGGATCGACGCCCAGAAAAAGCGTCGCCACGTGCGCTTCGAGAACGGTGCTTTTGTCTTTGAGTATACTCCCCAACAAGAGAGGCGCATCCCGGCAGAGAAGATATTCGACGCCTTAAGAGACTTCGCGGTGATCCCTACCATGCCGTTGGTAATCTTAGCGACAGCGACAGCGCCGCAGATCCCGCATCTGGGCGGAGGGGTCTGGAAGCAGTACGCGCCCCCACACGTAGACGCCCAAGCCGAATGGCTTGGTATCCCTGAGCGCAGTAATACGCTCATCTTGAGCACAGGTGGACATATCTTACTGAGGGCATTTCGCCGCAATGAAGAGTTTATCGGATTTCCCGTGATCTATCTGACCTACGGGCCAGGACGCATTCGCGAAGCCCTCGAAAACGGCTATATTCGCAGGGTAGAGTTCAAACGCCACGTGCTTCTATAAGATCGTGACTCTCGCTCGGCTTATCTCTCGCTCTCCATGGCGGATGGCTACTGTATACTGCCCTGGACGGAGGTTGACGATCTCGCCGTCATAGGGCGCTTGCCCAAGGCATTGGATACAGACCCCATCAGAAGGCTTGGGAGCAATCACAGAGATGTGAACGATCAGCTCTGAGTCTCTGACTTCAAGCATGGCCTTGAGCTGATGGCATGGATCCGGCACAGTCATCCGGCCAGAGAATTTTATACCCCCACTGAGAGCTTGGACGTGAGCGTCGTCTAGGCCTGCGCCACAGCTTGTCTCTCCTTGGTGAAAACTCAGCATGGGAGAGTCGACGTCCTCACTACGAGAGCATCCTCCTAACAGAGCCAGGCTTGTCAACGCCAAAGACGAACTGAGAAATTCCCTACGCGAGAGCATAAATGTCACCCTTTTTATTGTACAACCTCGAGGCTGCGTGTGCGAATAATTTTCCTTGTCGGCCCTCGATGTGTTTGCTATACTGCTGTCTTTGTATCTTACGGAGCGAACAGAAGAGATCTCGTATGGTCAAGATCGTCGATACTACACTCAGAGATGGACATCAGTCGCTGATAGCCACACGCATGCGCACCAAAGATATGCTGCCCATTTTAGAAAAGCTCGATAGAGTGGGCTTTTACTCTCTTGAAGTGTGGGGTGGAGCGACGTTCGATGTCTGCTTGCGGTTTTTAGGGGAGAACCCGTGGGAGCGCTTACACAAGATCAAAGAAAGAGTTCACAAGACCCCCTTGCAGATGCTCCTGCGCGGCCAAAATCTCGTGGGCTATCGTCACTACGCCGACGACGTCGTAGAAAAATTCGTGCACTTAGCTGTCAAAAACGGCATCAATATCATCAGGATCTTCGATGCCCTCAACGACATCAGAAACGTGGAGGTCCCCATAAAAGCCGCCAAAGACGCTGGGGCTATCGTGCAAGGGGCTCTATCGTATACGATCAGCCCCGTGCACACGATCGAGAAATTTGTAGACATGGCTGTGAAGCTCGAGGAGCTTGGGTGCGATGTGATCTGCATCAAAGACATGGCTGGGCTCATCAACCCTCAAGTCGCTTATGATCTGGTCTGCGCGATCAAGAAGGCTGTTAAGCTGCCTGTAGACCTCCACACGCATATGACAAGCGGGATGGGTATGCTCAGCTATTATGCGGCATGTCAAGCTGGGGTAGACATCATAGACTGCGCGTTTTCTCCCTTTGCCTGGGGTGCCTCCCAACCCCCAGTCGAGCCGCTCGTCGCTTCTTTGCAGAACACCCCTTATGACACCGGCTTGGATCTCAATCAATTAGTGGAGATCAGTACTTACTTTGCGCAAGTCAAGCAAAAGTATCAAGAGTTTAGCAGTCCCGTCGCAGAGCGATCAGATGTCGGTGTACTAGTGCATCAGATCCCAGGGGGAATGATCTCCAATCTCTACGCGCAGCTCAAAGAGCAAGGGGCGCTTGACAGATACGACGACGTGCTCAAAGAAGTGCCGGAAGTGAGAAAAGACCTGGGGTATCCCCCGCTCGTCACGCCCCTTAGTCAGATTGTCGGAACACAAGCAGTTGTCAATGTGCTCACAGGCGCGCGCTACAAGATGATCATCGAAGAGGTTAAAAAGTACTGTTTAGGGCTATACGGGGCCCCGCCAGCCCCCATCAACGAAGAAGTATTGAAAAAAGCCATAGGGAACAAAAAGCCGATAACGTGTCGCCCCGCAGATCTCTTAGAACCGGAACTGGAGCAAGCACGAAGAGAGATGGAAGAACAGAAGATCCCTATAAACTCAGAAGAAGATCTGCTGAGCTACGTGATACTACGCAGGCCGCAACGCATTCCCCAACCAACAAAGTGAACTAGGGCGCTTGGTAAGTCAGCTCATACTTGCCAAGCCGGATCTTATGGCCGTCCTGAAGACCTTGACGGCGTAGCTCGGCCATGATCCCTAACGCCTCAAGGCGCTCGTAGAGATACTCTTGGGCGTCACGCTCTTCGAGAGAGAGCCGACTGAGACGCTCGACCGATGGCCCACGGAGCACAAACGTATCTCCGTCGCGGTGGACCTCAAACGCCGGCCCGCCGGTAAATGTGTAGACGCGCCGGCGCACCGATGCTCCCTCTATGACGGGGTGCGGCTGCGCTGCTTTCAGTTCCTCCAGATGCCTATAGCACTCATAGACGAGCTCGCGAGTGCCCTCGCCTGTCACTGCTGAAATTAAGCGCAGCTCGATCCCACGGGCGGCAAAGCGCTCTTGGATTTCGCGGCGTTCTTCATCGCTTAGGAGATCGATCTTGTTGCCCACGACGATTTGAGGCTTTTCAGCTAATGTCGGGGAGAACGAGCGCAGCTCGCGATTGATGATATCATAATCAGAGATGGGATCGCGCCCCGTAGGCCCCAGATCGATTAAGTGAATCAAGAGCCGGGTGCGCTCGACGTGCTTTAAAAAGCGATCTCCCAACCCCTTGCCCTCGTGGGCGCCTTCGATGAGCCCAGGAATATCGACCACCACGAATTCCTTGAACTCTTCGACCTGGACAACCCCCAAATTGGGGACGAGCGTCGTGAACGGGTAGGGCGCGATCTTCGGACGCGCCGCGGAGATCTTCGCAATGAGGCTCGACTTCCCCGCATTAGGGAACCCGATAATCCCCACGTCGGCCAGGAGCTTGAGCTCGAGCTTGAGCCAGCGCTCTTCGCCGGGAGCCCCCTTCTCGCGAATGCGCGGCGCCTGACGGGTTGGACTCTTAAAATGCGCATTGCCCCGGCCGCCCTCGCCCCCGCGGGCTACAACGATCTCCTTGCCAGGGGCATCGAGGTCGGCGAGGACCTCGCCAGTGTGCAGGAGCTTGACGACCGTTCCCACCGGCACGCGAATAATCAAGTCTTCGCCGTCGGCACCGCGGCGATTGTTCTTGCCCCCATGCTGCCCATTCTGCGCTTTGAAGTGCACCTTATGCTTGAACGCCAGGAGGGTATTGATATGGGGGTCGGCGCGCAGAATGACATCCCCACCCCGCCCGCCGTCACCGCCGTCGGGGCCGCCCTTGGGGACGAATTTCTCGCGACGGAACCCGATGATCCCATCGCCCCCCTTGCCCCCAACGACGCAGATCTTCGCTTCGTCGATAAACATAACCAAAAGAGAAGAGCCCGCGTGGCGGGCTCCCCCAGCGATCATCAGAGCTGCAGAGTGCTAGCGCACGTGCACCAAGTTCCCTTGGAAGACGACGAACCCGTCGCGCAGGGCAAAGAGCGTGTGATCGCGCCCCAGCCCGACCCCATCCCCGGGGCGAAAGCGCGTCCCGCGTTGCCGCACGATAATACTCCCTGCCCGGACAAACTCCCCACCGAACGCCTTCACCCCTAAGCTCTTGGGATTGGAGTCGCGCCCGTTGCGCGAGCTGCCGCTGCTCGACTTATGAGCAAAGAGCTGCAGGTCAAATCGCCCGAACATGGCCCACGACCTCCTCGACTTTAATATAGTCTGGGTACTCGCGCTCGATGGCGCGCAGCCCCAGGACCATCGTCTCCAAGATCGCGTCGATTTCGCGGTTGAGAAAGATATCGCGCTCGACTTGGCACGAGAAATAGCCCTTCTCTTGTTCGACCTTCGGCCTCAGCTTGAGATATTCTTCCAACCCCAAGACCGCCGCCTGGAGGATAGCGGAGACCCCCGCGCAGACGATATCGCGTCCCGCTTCGGCATAGCCGGTATGGCCGCGACTGCGAAATTCACAGATCTTGCCGTCAGCATCGCGCACGATCTCCACAGACGTCATAGGCGGATCTCCTTGATGAGTGCTTCCATGTAGGGTTGCCGATGGCCGATCTTGCGGCGATAGCGCGTCTTCCGTCTGTATTTGAAGACGTGGAGCTTCGGCCCACGATAGCTTTTGGTGATCTCAGCGATGACCCGTGCGTTGGGCAGATAGGGCTTGCCCACGTGCAAGGTGTCGTTAGCTACCAGCAAGACCTTCTCAAACTCGATCTGCTGGCCGACCTCTACGCCCTTCAGTTTCTCAATCACGATCGTCTCGCCTGGAGCAACACGATACTGTTTGCTCCCTGTCTCGATAATCGCATACTGAGCCATAGCGCTAGTGATTGTAACGAATCGGGGGACCGGGTGCAAGAGCTAGCCGGCCTTCATCTGACTGTATCTCTCTTGGAGGGCTTTGACGTCGATCTTCTGCAGGAGGACTTGGGCCGGGCCGAGTCGCTTCCCCAGCTCGACCTTGAGGACGTCTTCGAATGTCGGGTTCTCCAATCCGAGCATAGGGTAGGCTCTCTTGGAGAACCCCGGCACAAACGGCTCTAGCAGAATCGTCACGGCCTTGATGAGCTGGAGAGCCGTGAGCATCACTTCGGGCTTGTGGCCCTCCCAGGGTCTATTGCGCTGCACGTACTCATTGCCCAAGACGGCCAAGTCGCAGACGCGGCGCAGCGCCCCGGCAAGCTGCCCTCCTTCAATGATGCTCTCGTACTCTTCTTTGACAGACTTAATCTGCTTAAAGATCTCGGGGTAGACGTTGGCTTCGGGATAGACGCCGCCGTAGCTGCGATGGGCCAACGAGACAATTCGATGCAAGAGATTCCCGATGTTATTGATAAAGACGCCGTTGACGGCGTTGTCCACGTCCTCCCAGCTGAACTCGATATCTTTGCGCTCCGGACGATTGTAGAGCAGATAGAAGCGCCAGTAGAGCGGGTCCATGAGTTCTACAGCGTCGTCGCTGAAGAGCCCGATCTTCTGAGACTTGGAGAATCTTTGCTTTCCGATCCATTGTAAGTGTTCTGTTGCCGAGATCTGATCAGGCAGATGATACCCTTCTCCGGACGCAAGGAGCTGTCCGGGGAAGATCAGCGTATGAAAAGTGATATTGTCTTTGCCCTGGGTGTAGACTTGCTTGACGTCGTC
>JAUQPG010000031.1:0-8085 GCA_030550495.1 Candidatus Bipolaricaulota bacterium
CGGCGGCTGTGCCCGACATTCTTCGAGAGAGATTTCCAACGGCGGCGGCACAAGCTTCACAAGCTCCCGACTGAGCAGCGCCTGGTCTTTGAAATTTTTTAATCTCTCACCGAGCTTCCTTGGCTCGATCTTATCTAAATTCTCTAAGAGCGCATCGAGCGAGCCGAACTCGCTCAAAAGCTTTTGCGCCGTCTTCTCACCGATCCCCGGCACACCAGGCACGTTATCGGAGCTGTCCCCAACTAACGCAAGAAAATCCCTCACTTGTTCTGGAGGCACGCCCAAATAGTCGCGCACCCCGTCGGCGTCGAGAATCTTTAGGTCTCTGGTGACGTCGCGCCCTGGCTTGAGCACGCGCACACCGTCTCTGACTAACTGCAAGAGATCTTTGTCGCTGCTGACGATTAAGATCTCTAGGCCCTGCTCTTGGGCTCTTGAGACCAGCGCCGCGATGATATCGTCGGCTTCGTAGCCGGGAGACTCGAATCTTTTCAGTCTGAGGGCTTCTGTCAACTCTTTGATTTTGGGAATCTGCGTAGCGAGAGCCTCGTCCATCGCCGGGCGATGCGCTTTGTACTGAGCGAATTTCTCGTGCCGATGGGTCGGCCCACGACTGTCGAACGCCACGGCGACATACTGCGACGGATACTCTCGCAAAAGCATTAACACGGTGCGGGCGTACCCATAGATCGCGCCGGTGGGAAGACCCTTACTTGTCTTCAGCTCGCCCATGACGTGAAACGCCGGATATATAAGCGAGCTGGCGTCAATGAGCAAGATGCGCTCGGCCATACTGTAAGCTTACCCTGAGAGCAGGTGGACGTCAAACTTTCTTGGAAGGCTTGATTGTGATGTTATGTCATCATGCTGTATAATAACATTTGAGGTGAATCTCTCGATGAAGCGCACGCAAATTCAGCTAGATGATCAAACCTACCGCAGATTGCGAGATGAAGCTCATGCCAGGCATACTTCCATGGCAGCCTTGATTCGAGAGGCTGTGAGGAAGCACCTAGGCTTGCCTCGGAAGAAGCGCTCCTTGGCAGACTTCACCTTCATTGGATCGGGGCGCTCAGACCAAGGGGATCTGGAGCCGGTCTCGGAGCGGCACGACGAAGCGCTCACGGAAGCCCTGTCATGATCTTTCTCGATACCTCTGCTATCTATGCGCTGGCTGATGCAGCGGACCCCAACTATGAATGTGCCAAGAGGCTCTTGGAGCAAGCCCTGGAAGCTGGAGAGGACTTGCTCGTGCATAGCTACGTCCTCGTGGAGTCAGCAGCGCTTATCCAAAGCCGACTTGGCCTAGACCAAGCTTTAAGCTTTCTGCAGGAGAGCGAGAGCTTTTTCATTCACTGGGTTACTCCTACAGAGCATCGCAAGGGAGTAGATCTCCTGCGCAAGCGGCGCAGACGAAGACTTAGCCTGGTCGATTGTGTGAGCTTCGTCATCATGAGACGTCTGGGAGTGAAGAGGGCTTTGGCTTTCGATCCCGACTTTGAGCGGGAAGGATTCCGATTGTACCGAGGTACAACGGAATCCTGAGGAGGGGAAAGGGGTACGCTCAAGGCGGCGCCGATGCCGTGAGTGATGCTGTTGGCGATCTCCTCACCGACAGCGTACGACTCGCGTTTACCGACCGCGGTAGCCGCCGCGATTGCACTTGCGGCAACAGACCGGGCGGCTCCCGTCAGGCTGGAATGGCAGCAGTATTCACTATAGCAGATTTGTGAGAGAAAGCAACTCAGCGCTTGAGCGCGCTGCGCGCTTCTAACAAATAACAGAGCGCGACAGCGAGCGCATCGGCGGCGTCGTCGGGCTTGGGAATCTCTTTCAGTTTTAAGAGCTGCTTCATCATCTTTTGGATTTGGGGCTTCTTCGCGCGGCCATAGCCAGCAATGCGCTGCTTGATCTGCAACGGCGTGTAGCTCCTTGTAGCGATCTTATGTGCCGCAAGCAGGACGACCCCACGGGCTTGGGCGACGGCCATTGCTGTCGTACGGTTCTGCGCGAAGAAGAGCTCTTCTATCGCGAGCGCATCAGGTTTGTATTCCCTGAGCAAGCGCCGCGTGTCTTCATAGAGCATGCGCAATCGCTGCGGCAGAGGCGTATCTGCTGGGGTCCGAATGACCCCGGCTTCCAACATCCGCGGCCAACGCCCATCGCTTAGCTCTAGCACAGCATAGCCGGTCGTGGCCAGCCCAGGGTCTATCCCCAAGACGCGCATGGTATTACGTCAACAACTCTTTTAAGATCTGGAGGCGCGGATCACCCTCACGTCGTCGGTCGCACCCGCATTCCCCATAGTTGAGATCCTGCCCGCAGATGGGGCAGAGCCCCTTGCAATCAGGCTTGCACAGGGGCTTGGGATCGAGCATGCTCTCGATAAGTCCCACCAGATACGGCTGCAAGCTCAGCTCCGGCTCTTCTAAACTGTACGTGAACGCTTCACGCTCTAAGAACTCACCGTCTTCTTCGGGCTGAAACTCCAAGTGCTCTTCCCAGTCGAGTGCAGAGACGACGTCTGCTAAGCACCGGCTGCATTGCTGCACCGCTGTAGCGCGAATGCGCACATCGAGAA
The DNA here is from genome assembly GCA_030550495.1 of Candidatus Bipolaricaulota bacterium. Classification (GTDB taxonomy): domain Bacteria; phylum Bipolaricaulota; class Bipolaricaulia; order RBG-16-55-9; family DRXL01; genus JANXCC01. Next base: position 2,582 of record JAUQPG010000031.1, read on the forward strand.
AGATCGAGCGCCGGCGGTGGACCGCCTGGCCTTGTACGGAGACGTTCCCTCGCACTGTAAACAGCTGCTCTGGAGCCGTCACCTGATAGAGCTCATCGACGACGACGGCCTTCCCTTCCATCTCGCGCAGTTTCTTTATGTTGATCGCCATGAGATTCCGCCCCCTTTGGGCTCTCTGCCAGCATAGCACACGGCGTCGACTATTGCCAATGCCCTCTTCATCGCCGCGACGTCGTGGACGCGCACGATCTGCGCCCCATGCAGCACCGCGATGACATTGCTCGCGATGGTCCCTTCCAAGCGCTCTGAGATGGGTAGGGGATTCTCTTCTGTTCCCCCAAGTTTGCCAATGAACGATTTTCTCGAGGTGCCAATTAAGATGGGGCAGCCTAGGTCTTTCAGTTCGCTCAGCCTGCGCAAGATCTCGACATTGTGAGCCACTGTCTTGCCAAAACCGATCCCTGGGTCAATAATAATCTCCCTGATGCCGTGAGCGCGCGCGAACGCTATGCGCTCCCCTAAGAATTCTTTGATCTCACGCACGACATCCGTATAGACAGGGTTCTGCTGCATCGTTTGAGGGGTACCGAGCATATGCATGAGCACAACGGGAACACGAGCGTGCGCAACCACCTCGACCATCTGTGGGTCAAAGCGCAGCGCGCTGATATCGTTCACGATGTTCGCCCCGGCTGCCAGCGCCGCTTCAGCGACTATTGCTTTGTATGTGTCAATCGAGATAGGCACAGAAAACTCTTTTCGGATCGCGCGGATGACGGGCAGGACCCGGCGCAGCTCTTCTTCTGCGGGGACGGGCTCAGCACCAGGGCGCGTCGATTCCCCGCCAACGTCTATGATATCTGCCCCTTCGCGGATAAGCTGACGCGCGTGCGCTACCGCGCTCTCAAGACTGAAAAATCTTCCCCCATCGGAGAACGAATCCGGAGTCACGTTCAGGATTCCCATCACCAGGGTACGCCTTCCTAAATCCGAAAGGACATCGGTCATTTCGTCTCACCCGGCTTGTACGGTAGCATTATACAGCACTCACGCAGTGCTCGCTTGCGGACTGTCGATCTGGTCGGTACAATGGGCGCAATCCCAACGTACCTACCAGGAGGAATCCCATATGATCGAAGTCTTGCTGACCCAAAGCGTCGAGAAGTTGGGTGAGCCGGGGGATATCGTCAAAGTTGCGGATGGCTACGCGCGAAACTATCTGTTCCCGCGCAAGCTCGCGGTGCTGCCCACGCCGCACAACATCGAGAAATACAAGAGAATTCGTGAGAAGCGCGAACTGGAGCTCAAGCAGCGCGAGGAGTGGGCGCGCGCGGCGCAAGCGAAGCTCGAGGGCTTCACCCTCACGTTTCTGCGCAAGGCCCACCATGGCAAGCTCTACAGCTCGGTGCGCCGTGAAGAGATCGCTCAACAGATCTTGGAAAAGCTCGGTATTGAGATTCCGAAAGACAAGATCGATCTCGATACGCCCATCGAAGCGTTGGGCGTTCACCCTGTGAAGATCTCGCTCTACAAAGATATCACGGCGAGCATCCGCGTTCACGTGGAGGAGGAACCATCGGCCGGATAAGTCGCGCTCTCGTCTATGCGCTCATCATGCTTGGCGCCGGCGTGCAGCTCGCGCCCGCCCAAGCAGTTCAGTTCTTTCTCAACAATCAGCCCATCGCACTCAGAAATAAAGCGCTCCTAGAGGGCGAGCAGGTCTTCGTGCCCTTGGTGGAGTTTGCCCGGCTGCTCGGTGCCGAAGCGACTGTCAGCTACGAAAGCGTGACGCTGCGCTGGGGGCAGAGAGAGTCTGTGACTATCTCTACAGAGCAGCTGGTCGCGCGCGGACCATTACTCTATATCTCATTGGCGCAATTAACGCAGATATTGGGCGTAAAAACTCTTAAGATCGGCAACGCTTACTATCTCTTGAGCACGCCAACGCGCCTGCTCTCTGTCACTATTTCATCGAGCGGGGTCTTCTTCACGCTCTCGGCGCGCGTCCCGTTCGAGCTTCAAAAACAAGATAATCTGATCACAGTACGGTTCTTTCACACCGTCAGCGAGCTTTCTGATCCCCCTCTCAAACTCACGCAAGAATCGCCCCTAATTCTCAGGGCCCATCTCCAGATAGAATTCTCTCAGGCGGTGCAAGCGACGGCCATCGAGTCCGAAAATTTCATCATCTGGGTACGCACGACAGCCCCATTCCCTGAACCGAGGGTTTTGGTGCGCACCGAATCCCAGACGCACCTAAACGAAAACATCCTCTACATTCAAGCTCGAGCGCTCACCGCTGACGGCCCGGTGAACATACACTATCTCAAGATTCAAAATTGGAAAGACAAATACAGACTCACCGTCACGCTGCCGCGCGACGGCATCGGCTCCTTAGAGCCGTTAGACAAGATGGCCTCCGAGGCCCTGGCCGCGATCAACGCGAACTTCTTCGATCCAAGCACACAGCTCCCCATCGGGCTGCTCGTCAAGGATGGCATCATCCACAGCGCGCCCTACGGGCGCCGCGGCGCGCTGGCCATCTCGCTCTTTAACGATCTGTACTTTATAGCACCGACGCTGAAGCTCTCCGCATTAGTGCTCGGACAAACTGTGCCCATTGATGGGCTGAATCGTCCTCCGTCTGTTGATGGGCTTTTTCTCTATACAGATCGCTATGCTCTGCCCATCCGCAGCGAAGCCCCACTCAAAGCCGTCAGATTGCGACACAGCTTTGTCGTGAACGTGAGCGAAAATGGGCTGATCCTGCCCGACGGCGAATCGACGCTCCTCGTAGCAACGGGGGCAGCGCGTAGCCGTCTGGGGGGGCTTCGTGTCGGTGATCGCGTGGCGATCTCGTACACGCTCGACCCGGCACCGCTCTTTTTGAGAGAAGCCATCAGTGCCGGCCCTTTGTTACTACAAGACGGTCAAATCGTGCTCGACACAAAAGCTGAAAAATTTTCGGAAGAGTTCGCCAACGCCAAGGCCGCTCGCAGCGTCATAGCCCTCACAGAATCGGGAGATCTGCTATTTATTGTGATTCTCAGAGATGGGCGCAGTGTGGGCGCAGACCTGCGCACCCTGGCGATTTTGGCACAATCACTGGGCGCGCACACGGCGCTCGCGCTCGACGGCGGATCTTCGAGCACGCTGTGCTTTCGTCAAGGAGCAACAGTGCAGACCATTGGAGGCCGACGGCCCATCGCTGCCGGGCTGGCGTTGGTGCCCAGGCGATAAATTATGAGCCTTGAGCTGAGTGCTCACACAGAAGAACGACCCGCGCGCAATCTTTCGTTTCTCAAGAACGTCGTGGTGGTCTCCGGCTCGACGGCATTGAGCAGAATCTTGGGGCTAGTGCGTGACGTCGTCATCGCCGATCTCTTCGGGGCCAGCCGCGCTTATGATTCGTATCTCATCGCGTTCATGATTCCCCATCTCTTGCGCAGACTCCTCGCCGAGGGCGCGCTCTCCAGTGCCTTCATCCCCATCTTTACAGAACGCCTCACGAAAGACGGCCCCGACAGAGCCGCTCGCTTCGCGAGCACCGTCTTCACGGCGGCGCTGATATTCTTCCCTGGTCTAGTCGTCGTAGGGGTTCTCTTCGCACCGGTCTATGTGCCCTTCTTCGCCGACGGCTTCTCGCCAGATCAATTAGATCTAACGATCCGGCTCACGCAGATCACGTTTCCATTTATTGCTCTGGTGGGGCTCGCAGCGATTGTCATGGGCGTGCTCAATAGCTACGAGAGATTCTTTGCGCCCGCGTTCGCGCCGGTGCTCTTCAACGTCGGGGTGATTCTGTCGGCGTTTGCGCTGCTGCGCTTTTTCGCCGAGCCGATCTACGCACTGGCCGTCGGCGTGCTCGTTGGAGGCCTTGGGCAACTGCTCTTTCAGATTCCCTATCTCAAGGATTGCTGGCGCTATCGGCCGCAGCTCAATCTGCGCGACGAGGGCCTGCACAAACTCCTGAAGCTGATGCTCCCCTCGGTCGCGGGGCTGGCGATCTTCCAGATCAATTCTATTGTTGACAACAAATTAGCCTCGCACTTGGCCGAAGGGAGTATTTCAGCATTGCAGTACGCGATCAGGCTCTTTCAGCTCCCTTTGGGGCTGTTCGTCGTCTCGGTGGGCAGCGTGATTCTGCCCAAACTTGCGGCACACGCTGCTGAAACAGACACACAGTCATTTGCCCAGACGCTGCGCGAGAGCGCGAAGCTTTCACTCTTTATTCTTTTGCCGGCGACGGCGGGGCTCCTCGCGCTCGCCCAGCCCATCATTCAGTTGCTTTTTGAGCACGGCCACTTCACCCCTGAAGACACGCGTCTGACAGTATACGCGCTGATCAATTATCTGCCGGGGTTGATCGGCTACGCGCTCGCGTATCTCTTGACGCGGGCGTTCTACGCACTCCAAGACACGCGCACGCCGCTTCTTATCGGGGCAGTCACCGTCGCGCTCAATGTCATTTTCGATTATGCGCTCGTTGGGCCGATGGGCGTGGGGGGATTGGCGCTAGCGACTTCTGTAGCGGGCATTGCCAACGCGCTGCTGTTGCTTGGGGTGCTGCAACGCCGCCTCTCACAGAATATCTGGGCGACTGTGATCGTAGACTGCCAGATCGCTAAGATGCTCGGCGCGTCAGTGCTGATGGGGATCACCGTGCACGTTCTGGCTCTGTGGGCCAGCCCGCTGGGGGAAGTGCTCACAGTGGGGCTGAGCGTTGCCTTGGGAGCGAGCTTCTATATGGGGCTAGCATGGCTTGGCGGCTTTCTGGGGTCTCGCGCTCGGTTAGGGTGAGCTTTCCGGCACGACGCGCACCAGAACGTATAAGCCATAGCGATCCTCAACCGCATGTTTGAGTTCGAGGGCGCGATCTTGAGCCTGTCCTAACGCCGAGCGATCCCCGCTCATCCGAACTTCTAGATGAATGGCTTCGCCCTCAATTGCATCACAAGCTGTGATATGCGCCTGAGGGAACTCTTGCTGCAAGGCAAAAATCAGCTCTGCCGTAGCTTGCGCCACTTGATCCGGTGATAGCAGATGAACGCCTGCCATATACCCTCCTTGTGCACTCCTATAATGCTAAGCTTTGCTGTTGCGCCACAAGGCGCAAGACTTCATCAGCTATATCCAAGCCTTCTTGAGCTTGCGCTGCACTGAGAGAGCGTGCCTCGTAGTCGCCCTGAATGCGATAGAGGTAAAGCTTATCAAGCCGCTTGCGCAGCGATAGACCTTGCTGCCCCTGAGCGCGACAGAACTCATTGATCAATCCGCCATGGCGCCATACCCCTGCCGGAGGATCACCCAGAGCAACCCACATTGCCTGATAGCAAGCATAGTAACTGAGTGTTATACTCTCGGTATAGAAACCTTGCCTTAAGCACAGCTCCGCCGCAGCACGCTTTGCTTTAGCATTAGCCCAGCGACGCACCAGCTCATCCCGGCTCATTTGCTTTTTTATTTTAGCCTATCACACTCATAAAAACAATCGGGATCAGAGA
>JAUQPG010000031.1:8185-18511 GCA_030550495.1 Candidatus Bipolaricaulota bacterium
CCTTAAGCACAGCTCCGCCGCAGCACGCTTTGCTTTAGCATTAGCCCAGCGACGCACCAGCTCATCCCGGCTCATTTGCTTTTTTATTTTAGCCTATCACACTCATAAAAACAATCGGGATCAGAGAGATGTCCCTGATCCCGATCTTGAACTGTTGTCCACCTACGGCCAGAACGGATCGTCTTCGCAATCTACCGTTGGGTCATCGACGGGGCAGTCTTCATCGCCAGGCGGGTCATCCGGCGGAGGTGGCAGCCCTTCTTCTGGGGGTTGCGGCTCTTCAGGTAATTCTGGGGCCTCCGTCGGCGGAAGCACGATCTCTTCTTCAGGAGCTGGACAGGACTTCCCTAATAACGGGCAGAGAAAGCTCTGGAACCCAAAACGATACGCGACTTCGACGCGATGCGTCAGCGGCAGCTCTGAGTGTGTCAGAACAGTATAATCGAACTGAAGGCCGCCGCGGATCCTCGCGCCAAAGCCTACGCTCGCTTGCACCAACACTGGGCTGACTAAGACCCCGCCGCGCACAGAGAGCTGCTGCACGCCAAAGCGCGCTAGCTGCGCGTTCGCAAGCCTATACTCTCCGCCGATGTGCACCGTGCCATTGGCTTCAATATCGGCAGCGATCACAGCTCCCGGCACGGGGCTGAGCGAAGCGCCAAAACGCAGCCCCATAGAAAAATCTTCGCTATGCCCACTGCCATAATTGACCCCTAAGCCCAACAGATTCTCTAACACGATGCCGATGCGCAGCCCGCCTAAGCCTCCTAGATTATTGAGCTTATAGAAGAGCGCTGGCTCGAGGGAAAACCCCGCGCCGCTCCCTTCGGGCAGCGTGTTCATGGTCAAAATCTTGGCGCGCAGCCCAACAGCGAGATTCTGCAGCGCCCCCAAGCCCGCACCCAAAGGTAAATCAGCGAAAGAGATGCCCCCAGCGACCGTCAAGCCGACTTGGGTGAAATCGAAGCTTCCCGACTGCACGGGCCTATTGTTCTCATCGCGCCAGGGGATATTCGAGACGCTCAAGAAGACCAGCCCGACGCCAAGGTTGCGCCCTCCAGCTACGAGAGAGCCGTAGACAGCTCGCCCGAAGCGCGACTCGACCAACCCGTGCGCGCTGGCGCGCTCAAGAAACGCTAATCCAGCGGGATTATAGACCAACGCATAGGCGTCGTCAGCTACCCCCGTGAAGGCACCGCCCAGCGCCGCCGGGCGCGCCCCACGCTCCAAGTCATAGAGCGACAGCAGCGTCTGTCCCGAAGCTGATCCGATATTTGCCATTGCAACGAGCAGAGCTATACAGAGCAAGCCCTGGCCCACCAAGACTGTGAACTTCGAACTGTGAACTCGGAACTGTCTCATCGCAGCCCCCTTATCGCTGGACGGCCAAGACCCCGATCGCTGACTTGAAGCTTCGGTTGTCCTGCGCCGTCACGGAGAGCAGATAGAAGTACGGCCCATTGGGCAAGGGCCGACCGACATTGTCTGTGAGATTGTAAACGAACTCGGTCTTGGTTACGTCCAAATCTGTGCTGAAGACGAGTTCACCCTTGATATTGAAGATTCGCAAAGTCGCTTGGCGTGCGGGCGCTGGCAGCGTCCAGCTGTAGACGAACTTCGTGCGGTCTTTGGCGGGATTGGGATAGTTCGCGATCGAAACTGTAATCTGCGCTGGAGGCCCAACAGTAATCTTCTTTTCTACAGGCTGGCTCCTGGCGCCCTTGTCATCAGTTACAATCAGCTTCACGGTAAACGTCCCCGCCGCCCGATAGACATGCGATGGGTTCTGTTCTGCGCTCGTCGTGCCATCGCCGAAGTCCCATTCCCAAGACCTGATCTGGCCGTCTGGGTCTCTGGATTTGTCCGTGAATTTCACGGTCTGGCCAGCGGCCGGCTGCACTGGAGAGAACTCAAAGTCCGCCACGGGCGGCTGATTGACCGGCGGCGGCAGCTCTTTAATCTCAAAAACTCCGTTCACGATCTGATAGGGCACGGCGTTATAGTCTACGTCACTCAGCACTTGGACCGTAAGCGTGAGATTGCTCTTGTCGCCGTTCTTGCCCACAGCTTCAACAGCAAACTCTAAGATCGCCCCTTCGGTGATCCCGACGATATCTGCCCCAGCGAGGGTCGCGGCGAATCGCACCAAGCCCGACTCTGGAGTGTTGTTGAAGACCGTGACGCTGGAGCCACCGACGATCTGCGGGAACGAGACGTCTGTCACTCTCAAGACCCTGGGATCATAGGAGAACTGGCCCTGGATGCTCGCGATGCCCGGCGCGGGAACGTTCTCGACCGTGATGGAGATGGTCGTCTTCGTTGCTGGGGGAACGGTTTTGCTCTCGACGGTGAGCACGGCGGCTTCTTGGGCCAACGCACTCACGAGAAAGCTCCCCATCAGCAAGACGAAGATAGACCATCGCACGGCAGGCCAGGCGCGACATGCCTGCAACTCTGTGCGCTTCATGAGACCTCCTCATCAGCGGGCACACTCAACCAAGCCCGAATAAGAACATACTTATTGTACTCAATTATGGGGCGATTGGAAGTGATGCATATCACGCCCGGCTCTTAGAAGCGAAATGTTGCGGAAATCCAGTGTGACCCTTCAAAGTCGGGATGGAAGAGAAACGCATAATCAATCTGCAGGGTGCTGAAGACGACTCCCACCCCTATGCTCAGTCCCAGCCCAGTGCGCGTGAGCATCCCTGCACGAATGCTCAGCGCATCAAGTGGGCCAAGCTTGGTCAGAGTATACTCAGCGCCCAGATGAAATCCATCGTTGAGCGAGAAATCCGTGCTCAGCGTGACTAAATCTAGGGCGCGCGCCGAAGCCCCCATGCGTATCCCGATGGGGAAATTCTCTTCGGCTGCGGCGCCGAACGCCAAACCGAGCAGATTTTCTAAGACTAAGCCCACACGGACACTCTTCACCGGCCCAAACGCCCCCAGCTCCCACAGGAACGCCGGATCGAGCGCAACCCCGCTAATGCCCAACGCCTGAAACTGAACGGGATCGAAGCTCGTGATCGAGACGAATTTTACTCTCAGCCCCAGCGCCAACCCCGCCGGGGAGAGATTCCCTACAAACGGCAGCGCGCGCATCATCGCGCCCCAGCCGACTGTCAGCGCGAAGCTCGAATACCCGAACGAAGAGATCGTCTTGCCTTGAGCGTCTTTACAGGGCTGGTTCTGAGCAGTCAGACAGGGCACTTGGCCAAAATCGAAGAAGATCAGCCCGCCTCCGAAGTTCCCAAAGCTCCCGAACGCGCTGAGATACGTCGACGCGCCAAAGTGCGACTGATAGAGAATGCTTGCGCGCCCGCCGGTGAGCGTCGCGAGCCCCGCGGGGTTATAGAAGAGCGCGTACTCGTCGTCGGCAAGCCCCGTAAACGCTTCGCCCAAGCTCACTGGGCGCACTCCCGCGCCGATATCAAAGACCGTGACGAGCGAGCGGGCCTGCCCCGACAGCGTTAATAGTATCACAGCAATTCCGAAGAGCCAGAGCGCACGACGCATCTTCTCCTCCTAGCGTTGGATGACGAGCTTCTCGACGCGTGAGCGTCCCATGACTGTGTTGTCTTGGAATGCAATGAGAAGATAATAATACGGGCCGCTAGGCACGTCGGCCCCCTTGAGATCCCAGACAAACTGTGTCCCCGTCAAGTTCTCCTGCCTGAGCACGACCTTTCCAGAGATGTTGAAGACAAACAAGGTCCCACGCGTGGCTCCCGGCGGCAGCGAGAAGACAAACGTGGCGCTATCGCGCACCGGGTTGGGGAAGACGCTCACCATGGGCCGGCTCGACGCCTTCACGCTGATCGTCTTCTCGACAGAACTCTCCGCGCCGTCGTTGTCCTTGACAGTGAGCTTCACTCGGAATGTCCCGGGCTGAGCGTATCGCTTCTTTGGATTCTGTTCGGTGCTGGTAGTGCCGTCGCCGAAGTCCCAGCGCCAGCTGACGATCTGGCCGTCGTCGGTGGACTTATCTGTAAATTGGACTTCATCGCCGACTTCGGGGGCAGTAGGAGTGAAGGTGAAATCAGCCTTGGGTGGCGTAATTCCCACAGGGACCTTCTTGGTTACAGAATTCGAAAGTCCACCCTTGTCCCTGACCGTGAGCTTAACGTCATAAATTTTCTTTTGCGAATATTTTTTCTTTGGGTTCTGCTCCGTGCTCTTGGTGCCGTCGCCGAAATCCCACTCCCAACTGACGATATCGGACGCACCGTCGGGATCGGTCGACTCATCTTTGAACGAGATCTCCTCGTCGACTTTGGGCTCAGTGGGGGTGAAGCTGAAGTTTGCTGTTGGAGCTCGGTTCTCCACGGCCCCCAGCGTGATCAGCCCATTGATGATCTTGTTCGGAATATTTCTCCCGTCGGGGTCGCGCAGCACCTCGAGGGTCAAGCGCAAATCCGACTTATCACCAGACTTGCCGATGGCTTGGAATTCGATTTTGACAATTGGCCCAGCTTTAGCGTAGGGGGCGCGCAGCTTGACCGCAAGAAACTTAATCTCTCCAGAATTATTGTCTATTCTGGCGAAGGCTTCGTAGTCTTGCTGGCCTTCGACTTTATTGGCCTTGAGCACTCTGGGGTCGAAGCGCACGATCCCTTGGATATCGGCGATGCCGGGGTCAGGGCCCTCGGCAATCGCGATATTGACAAAGCTCGTAGAATTTGGCGTAATCGTCTTGCTCTCGACGCTTACTTCCGTGAGGGCCTGCTGGGCGTGCAGGGCGTTATTCGAAGAGAGAAGGCCGATTCCGGCAAGACCCAGTGCGAGAGCTACGGCAAACCGTATTTTTGCGCTCATAAGCTGTCGGGACATTCTAAAGTTTTTTCTGGAGCAGGGGCAAGGCCGTCTGTCCTACAGGGACGTCACGGCGGTCACTTCGACGATGGTCATAAAAGCTCTCGCCCTTGGGGAGATCCAAGGGCGAGACTTCCTCCGTATCGTGTGCAGCCCTCTGGCGTGCGTCGCTCCTGCCTCAACTTGTCAAGCTAACGCCTGATGACCTCCTCACAGCCGACAAGCTCATATGTCCCCCGGGTGTAAGGATCGAAGAATAGCGTATCACTGATTTGGACGATAGGCTTGCGAAATCCTTGAAAAATCACTCTGTCAGTATCGAAATCATTCCCACACACGATGATCTCATTCTTCCCTGAGGGGACATCTCCTGGTCGAATGATGATCGTGTCATCGCCATCACCGGCGTTGACCTCGTCGAGGTCCTTGCCCGGCTCGATGAGATCATCACCCCCTCCTCCAGTAATGATGTCCCTGCCAGCTCCCCCAATGAGCACATTGCTGCCCGAATCATCGCTTGACTCATCAATAATATCGTTGCCTTGGCCGCCATCGATGAAATCGTTTCCTAAGCCTCCTACCAATTCGTCATCTCCTACATCCCCGTAGATACGATCGTTGCCACCGCTTCCCCAGATACGATCATTCCCAGGCCCGCCACGTATCGTGTCGTCCCCATCAGTGTCTAAGTCGCAGCCATCGAAGTCATTCGTTCCGCCACAGATGGTATCATCGCCATGTCCACCGGTGATCTTGTCATTGCCCTCCCCGCCAACAAGATCGTCATCCCCCAAGCCGCCATCAAGAGAGTCATTCCCAGAGCTTCCGAAGATGCGATCATTCCCAGCGCCTCCCACCAACGTGTCGTTGCCCGCCATCGTCGTGGACAAATTGCAAGAAGGGTTTAGTGTATTCCAATCTGCATCATCACCGCCACAAATCAAGTCATTGCCATCGCCGCCGAGGACTTTGTCACTGCCCTCGCCGCCGGAGAGCTTATCGTCTCCCAAGAGCCCGTCAATGTAATCGTTGCCCTCAAGCCCACGCAGGATGTCATTATCGAACGTCCCTATCAACCGGTCGTTGGCAGAAGTCCCATTACGAGTGACAGCCCATGCAAGGAAGACAAGAGCACCACACGTTATTGCTGAGACCATCAGAATGACGATCTTGCTCTTAAGGTTATCCGAGCGCATGTAAACCTCCTTTTCCATGCTCTTAGTGCGAACTCACGACGATCTTACATTTGCCAGGGCCATGATAGATCCGGAATTTATTTGTGCCATCTGGGATGTCAGTGAAATTGGTCGGGGTGGCATTGGTATCGGTAAGTGGCACATTCAGTTCCTGCCAAGGTAGCGCAGGGTCATTTCGTGAGTAGCCAACTAATTTGACCAGTCCGCGATCGGAAGAATTTTGTGTACACAAGATATACTCAGTACCTCCCGATTCTCCGCGCCGGAGGATGAATATGTCATTGCCCCCGCCTCCAGTTGTTATATTTGCAGGGTTTGTGAACGAAGTGGGTGCAGCAGTACCATCCTGGCCAGGGCCGGGATCGATAATGTCATTCCCTGGGCCACCGTCGATTATGTCATTCCCATCCCCGCCAACGATGCGATCATTCCCGTCTCCACCGTCGATCTTATCTGCTCCTCCGTTGCCGTAGATGATGTCATTGCCTGCACCACCATTGAGAGGAGTCAAAGGGGATCCCCCACCAGCGTCAAAGATGATATCGTTACCATTCCCACCGTTGATCGTTATATTTTGGGTGAGGGTTGAGGAAACGGTAACGCGATCATTCCCATCGCCAGCATTAATCTGAGGGTTCGAAGGAAAAGTCGCGTTTGAGGGGACAAGAATACGATCACTGCTAGATGTACCTTGACATATCGAAGGAGCATTCGAGCTAGTAAAGCAACTAATAGTAGCTGCCAGCACCAGATAGCTCACTATCCCAAGAACCGTGAGAGCCACACTCCCTGCTACAATACCCGAGGATCTTTTGAGCTTCTCCATACTTAACTTGCGCCTCCTTTGCGCCATAGGGCACGATCGCTCATGGCACCATTATACGAGAACTGTGACTCTATTGTCGGTGACGTATGTCACAATCTGTTCGGGACCTCTCCCCCTAGCCCCCTCCCCTAAAGCGTGAGGGGGGAAACTCCGAAGCGCTTTGGTGCGACCGTATCTTATACAAAGGCTGCACCAAACCGCTTCGCCCCTTCCCGTGTCGGGAAAGGGCCGGGGGTTAGGTCTATATAAATCCGGGGGCCCCGCGCCCGCAAGACCCCCGGCTCATCTTCATCTGATCGGCAAGCGCCGACGGCGAATCCGGCGACGATCTACTATGACAATAGAGCGCGGCAGCTCTTCTAGCGGAACTGCCTGCAACACTCGCTCCAGTAATGCCCGCATCTCTGACTCACTATAGTTTCCGCCGCGAAAGAGAACCAGCCCAGGGCCATCAGCACCTGTAAGCGCCAGCAATCTTGGAAAATCCAGATCCGCTGTGATGACAACACGCTGCTCGTGACGCGCACGTGCCATCAGCTCCTCATCGGAAGCCCGATCCAGTCCCACATCCAGAGCGTGAACAGCTTCATGCTGGCGCTAGCGAGTGCTGCAGCATAGCGCAGGGCTTCGTCAATGTCTTCGGGCTCCAGGTAGGGATAGGCTTTCAAGATGGATTCCTTGGTTTCGCCTGCGGCCAGCAGCCCCAGCAGGCGCGAGACGGGAAAGCGCAGCCCACGAATACAGGGCTTGCCATTGCAGACCCTGGGATCGACGGTAATTCTGGAAAACCCCTTCATCGTGATCACCAAGCTTGATTGTACAGTCTCTCTAAGAAAAGCACAAAACTCCGGGGGCCCCGCGCACACGCGAGACCCCCGGCTTCCGTGTCCTCTGTGATGCTTTCCGTGCCTTCCGTGATTCTATTTCACTATCAGTTTTCTCACCTCGCTGCGCCAGAATGTACCTCTGGACCGAAGTTGACAACTATGCGAAGATCTGCTAGCTTTATACAGCGATGCCTATGCGAGCTAATACGATTGAAGCCGTCTATGAAGATGGGGTCTTTAAACCCCTAGAGAAGGTGTACCTCAAGGAGCACACACGAGTTCGAGTGCTCGTGCTCCCCACTACCGACAAGGCTCTCATAAAAGCGCAGAAATCCGCATTGAAGAAGATCGTCGGTATCAGTCACAGCGGCCACAAGGACACGGCGCGGCGCCATAACGAATACATCTACGCAGTACGCGCATCATAGATGGAATTTATCTTCGTCGACACCAGCGCGTGGTATGCGCTCGCCGATACAGATGACGCCGAGCATCAAGCTGCTGCAAGCTTCATTCACAACCTAACTCTTCCCTTAATAACCACCAATCTCGTTGCTCACGAGACGATCACGCTGTTGCGCTACCGGCTCGGTCACAAGATCGCGATGAAAGTGGGCAGAATGCTCTGGAATGAGGAGCTCGCTAAGCTTGTTTTCGTCGATCGGGCGATGGAACAGAAGGCATGGGAGCTCTTTGTGAGATACAGCGATCACAAGTTCAGCTTTACAGACTGTACCAGCTTTGTCGTGATGGAGCAGCTTGGTATTATGAAGGCGTTTGTATTCGATAGCGACTTTGAGTCCTATGGCCGGTTCGTGAAGGTGCCTTAGCTAAAAAGCTTCGGGGGCCCCGCACACGCGAGACCCCCGGCTTCCGTGTCCTCCGCGATCGTTCCGCGCCTTCCGTGATTCTATCTCACTATCAGTTTTCGCACCTCGCTGCGCCAGGCTGTGCCGTCCCGGCCGTAGAGCGTCACGATGTAGAGATAGACGCCTCTGGCCAAGCGAGTGCCCCGATTCGAGATGCCCTCGAAGCGCAGCACGCCCGTCACTGTCTCTGCTGAGAAGACCAAGCTGCCCGACAGAGCGAAGACCTGCACGCCCATTCGTTCAGCGCCTAACGCGCGGAACTCCACCCCGCCCGACACGAGCGGCAGTATCTGTAAGCCTGTGCTCGAGCTGAGCGTGCGCAGACCTGCTGCAGCTTCTTTGATCCAGCGCACATCGGTCTCATTGACACAGTCGCCCGGCGCCAGCGTCTCCCAATTCGTGCTGGCTGGACACGAGTGATCCACATCGGCAGCCTTCTTCTGGATCGCCGTGAGCACCGCTCTCCCGAGGATCCACCGCGATAGCAGCGTGGCATCGCGGCGGGTGACGACACCGTTGCCGTCCACGTCGCCCATGATGATTCTGATACGCGCGATGCCGCTTACTGGGTCGAAGATCAAGTCGTTCCCGTTGGCGTCCAACGCTTGGTCGATCTCGATATCCAAGGGCGACTCGTCGCCGGGATTGACATCTGGAGCTGACTCGAACTCGATCTCCATGATGTCGCCACTGCCCGTCAAGGGCCTGCGGCCAGACTTCAGACTCACGAGAAACTCGATCGTGCCGCCGTTGTTGTCTACATTCACGTTATCTAGGAGATAGTTCCCCAGGCCGCGCACTCGATAGGTGCCCTGAGCCGTAGCGACAACCTGAATGATATCGGGATCGAAGGAGATGACCCCGCTGATGACGTCCAGCCCAGGCGAGGGTACGTTCTGCACCGTGACCTTCACCTTGGTCTTGCTGCTCAACAGAGCAGGATCAGGGCTGAAGCCGATGGTCGCTGCCGGGGCTTCGATCTCCCACGAGCCACCTGCCACGGTGATCTTCGGCGGGGCAGGCATCGCGCCACCGCTGGCAGAGACCTCCACCGCCCCTTGGATGACGTCGCCATCGTTCATCCCCGCAGCCAGATCAACGACGATATAGAATCGCTGCACCGAATTGGGCTGAACCGTAAAGAGATTGCGACGATTGCCGCCGAAGCGCGCCCCGTTCACTAAATCCGGGCGCGTGACGGTGCCGAGTAACTCATCGCCCTCTTGCCAGCCTGGGCCAGTGCTGCCGCTCTCGCGGAAGAGCCGCACGCGCGTGATGCCCGCAAGCACGCTATCGTTGGGCTGGCCGTTGCGGAAGCCGTCCGCAAAAGCCGTGATGCGCTCGATAGTCACAAGATTGTTCGTTCTGTTCTCGATAGAGAACTGTTGGAGAACGATCTTTGTGCCTGGCGCGGCCGACCCGACCAGGCTTGCCGTCTCGTCAATGACGAAGACGTTCCCCACAGCCGGACCACCGATGATGGTCACATTCGAGCTGGTCTTCGTCAGAGACCCGTCACCGGCGCCGTTGATGAACGCCGAGCTGGTGCCGCCGCCCAAGAGATCATCAGCGGCGAACATCTTGACAATGAGCTGGAGAGAATCCCCGCGCTGCGCTGCCGGGGAGAACGTGCCGACGATGTACAGCCTTTGGGATGCTGTTTGAGTGATGCCGAGGACGCTGAAGAGCAAGACGCCGACGTCGCCGAACTGAACGCCGTTAGCGCAGATTTCATCTCCGGCAGCGACGGTCAAGTCCGGGTTCGGCACAATGTCCAGCAGATCATCGGCGTT
>JAUQPG010000002.1:0-4186 GCA_030550495.1 Candidatus Bipolaricaulota bacterium
TCTGTGTAGTTTGCGCATCTGCTATCCCTCCTTTTCAGGGGTGTGCGCATAGTTCTGCGTCGGTGGGGAGGGGCATCCGAGCTCTAAGTTCAGATGCCCGCTCCTCGAACCGCGCCCCTTCTCCCCTAGGGCGTTTTGGGGGTAAGGGCAGGGCGACCCTGCCCCTACGCTCTCACTGGAGATTTACGCTCCTTTCGGCGATGTTGTTCGTCTCATCGCGCTCGTTAATCTTGTTCTCTGGGTCGACGATCACCGTCACGATGTAGGTGCCCGGCTGGGTCACTGTTGCTGCGGCCAGGATTGGCTGCGATGCTTCTTTAGCCAACCCTGCGATCTCCTCTTGGTGGATAAGTCGCCCGTTGAGCAGGACGCGCACGGTGAAAGGCTCCGTCAGGTCAATCTGTCCGATGTTGGCAATCGTCGCCAATACTAAGATGTCCCACCATCCTGGGCAGGGAGGAGCAGAGCACGGGGTGCTGAACTTGCGGGCCGTGACCGACAGATGGCGCACAGTCAGGTCGCAGCACTGCAACCCCGCGCTGAACCAAGGGTCAGAGGGAATCCCATTGGGCCGGAGGGGGGCCAGGAGCATCTCATCGCCGTTCATTACCAGGGGGTCCCAAGGAGGATCCCGCGGTAGTGGATAGATAAGTGCCAGGGGCTTGCCCTGGGAATCGGTCATGACCATGAACCAGCCTATCCCGAGCTCAGGGGGAAATGGCAGATTGAGCCCCTGCGCATGGCCCAGAAAGAAATAGTAGTCCCCTTGAGGGAAGGGCCCCACGCCGTTGATGCTGAGAAGATTCTTCTGCGCCCGGAGGCCCCCGATTACCTCAAGATTGTCTTCCTTACGATGGTTGGTGACGCCAAAGGAGATGATCTTGGCAATCGTGGTCCCGCACTCTTTGATTTCAGCGAGCAGGCTGCCATCGTCGAGAGACCTTGCAGGCAGCTGAAGGCCGTCGGGTATGCCGTTTAGAGGGGGCATAATCTGGAACTGTGGGGATGGCTGCTGCTGCGCCCCGCCCAGGGCTCCAGAAAAGACTCCGATCACTAAGCACAGGGCCACAAGCCCCGCCGTCCGATACGCGCTGCTGCTGAACATTGATGATCCCTCCTTTTCAGCCCTTTAGGGCTGAGATCGTTTCATGATAATCCCCGAGCGTGAAAAAAACGTGAAATAATGGCAATGACGAAAATCTCGTCAAAAACAGTCGAGAGACTCTTGCATAGAGATGGAAATGGGATAGGAATCTATCTAGAAGCGCTCGCGTCGCGCCCAGGCATACAGGATCTGCTGATTGATTGGGACATTCTTCAAAAAGCTTGCCCGCAGAGCTTCATCAGTGATTTGGTTGGCTATCCGGTAGACTTCGTCATGGGCTTTCTGTAAGTATTTGTTGGCTTCGGCAGTGCGCCCGTGCGCTTGAAGAATCTGATAGTGAGTAAAATAAAAGCGCTGCGCTTGGGTGATCATCCCGTGCTGGGCCTCAAGCACCTGCATCGCACGCGTGGAGCAGTCTAACGCTAAATTGAGTTCTCCCAGCCCAAGATGCGCCCGGCCCTTCTCCGAGAGCGTCCCGACTTCGAGCCCTTTCAGGCCCGCTTCGCCGAGCATTCTCAGCACGCGATCCAAATAATTCAGAGCTTCCCTATAGCGCCCCTGCTCGATCTGGAGCGTGCCCCAATTTAAGAGGATGACCCCCAGGCCCCGGCGGTCCCCCACCTCGCTCGTGAGGGCATAGGCGCGCTCATAGCACTCGTGGGCGCGTTCCCATTGGCCCAGATCACAGAAGACTAAGCCAAGATTGTTGAGTACTGCTGCTTGTCCGCGTAGATCAGCGGCAGCTTGGAGGAAAGAAAGCGCTCTTTCTAGGTTCTCTTGAGCCTGGGCGTACTCTCCCAGAAGAAGTTGGATGATCGCACTGTTTTTCAACGCATGTGCCTGGCGGTGCCCATCGCCCAGAGAGGCCCACAGTTCCCCGGTGCGCTGGAAGCACCTCAACGCTTGGCTATACTCACCCAGCTGAGCGTGAATGTCTCCGATATTATAGAGCACTCGCGCGGTAATGGAACGATCGGGGAGCTTTTGGCTGATCTCCAATGCTTCTTTGAGAGCTTGTTGAGCAGCTTCGCGCTGGTCTGCCGCCAACTCGATCCATGCTCTCTTCTGGTAGGCTTGACAGAGCAAGGCTTTTTCTCTTAATTCTTGAGCGAGCGCGATCATCTCTACGATGGCAGCGCACAGTTTTTCTAAAGACGGCTTGATGTCGTAGATCGTGGGGAAGAGATCTGTGTAGCAGTCTAATAATTCGAGCTTCGTCTTGCGCAGGCGCGCAGCGCTTCGGGCTTGAATCTTGGGGAAGAGCGCCAGAGCTCGCTCCGCGAGCGCGAGGGCTTCGCTGTACGCATACGCTCGCTGGGCGCGTCGGGCTGCGCGGAGCATATAGATGAGAGCTTTCTCCCACAGCTGCGCGCGCTCGCAGTGCTGAGCTAATTCCCCGGAGATCTCGTCGAGACGATCTAGATAGAGTTTTTCGAGAGCCTCCGCGATCTTCTTGTGCCCAAGTCTCTTTCGATCGGTGCTCAGCTCGTCGTAGACGACTTGGCGAACTAGTTCGTGAGAGAACTGATAGCGCCCTTCGTGCTCGACGATCAGCCCCAGACTGCGCAAGTCATCGAGCCGGTCGAGCAGGGCTTCCTCGGGCTGATGGAGACTCTCTTTCAAGGTTGGTAGTGTGAAGGAGCGTCCCGCTATGGCTGCCATGTTCAACACGCAATGTGCCCGCCGTGGTACGCGCCGCAATGAAGTCTGAACAAGTTCTTTCAAGCCCTCCGGCACACTGATCTCTGTTGCTGGCAACCTCCAAGTTCCTTGGGGGTCGCGCTGGAGCACACCACTAGCTAAGAGGGAGCGCACAAGCTTGATCACGAAGAGCGGGTTGCCCTCGGTCTCCGCGTAGAGCGTCTCAAGGACTGCGCTGTCATATTGACGGAAGAGCTGGTTCAAGAGTGAGCCCATCTCCTCACGCGACAGCGGCGACAGCCCAAGCGTGTGCACGAAATCCCTGGGGAGCTTGTCGAGCCACGTGCGCAGTGCGCTACCCTCTTGGGCTTCCTCAACGCGATATGTCCCGATCAGCAAGATTCTGTGAGCTTTTATCTGAGCTATGAGATAGCTCAGATATTCGAGGGTTGCGCTGTCGGCCCAGTGCAAGTCGTCCAGAAAGAGAATGACAGGGCGCTCGCGGCTGAAAAGCTCGAAGAGCCCCGTGAGCGCCGCGAACCATCGGGATTTCCCTTGGGGTGACGGGGGATTGGGCTTGAGATTGGGAAATCTCTCGTGAAGCTCGGAGAAGAATTGGGCAAGCTCGCTAAGCCAGAGGGTGGGCAACTGCGCAAGACTTTGGTGAGAGATCCTCTTCAGCCCCTCGCGGATGACTTGGAAGATGGGATCGTAGGGTGGCGCGTCAGCATACGCTGCGCCTCGAAGGCGTACGGCCCAGGCGAAGCCTGGTTCGCCAGCTAAAAAATGCTCGACCAATCGCGTCTTGCCCACGCCGACTTCGCCTCCGATCAGCAGGGCTTGGCCCGTGCCATCACAAACTTTCTGCCAAAGATTGCTCAGAAAATAACACTCGCGCTCGCGGCCCACAAAGGGCATCTCAGCGGGCAGTTCAACGACACGGATGGGCTCTGGAGATACGCCGCGCAGGATTCTCTCGTACAGTGCTTGGGTTTCGGGGAGTGGTGGAAGATTGAGCTCTCTCCGAAGAATTTCACAGTATTCTCTGTATTGACGAAGAGCCGCAGTGCGGTCTCCACTGAGGGCATAGAGCGTCATCAGCTCGCGATGGGCCCGCTCGTGCCACGGGACAGCGTGCAGCACTTTCGTCCAGACGGAGATCGCCTTCTGGAATTCGTACTGCGCTTGGTAGATCTCTGCCAGCTGCTCGAGGGCATCTACGTAGAGTGACTGAAGGCGCTCGCTCTCGGCAATGGCCCAGTCTTCATAAATATCAGAGAAGGGTGGGCCACGATAGAGCGCGATCGCGTGCTCCAAGCTTTCAGGATTTTTTTGTTTTGTGCCGTCAGCGATGAGGCGCTCAAACTCTTCAAGATCGAGCCAGCAGTCTTCAGGGTGAAAGCGCACGGCCCCACCCGACGAGATGAGCCATCTCTCTGC
>JAUQPG010000002.1:4286-26012 GCA_030550495.1 Candidatus Bipolaricaulota bacterium
CCAAGCTTTCAGGATTTTTTTGTTTTGTGCCGTCAGCGATGAGGCGCTCAAACTCTTCAAGATCGAGCCAGCAGTCTTCAGGGTGAAAGCGCACGGCCCCACCCGACGAGATGAGCCATCTCTCTGCAAGATACGCGAAGAGCTCCTTGACTTTTTGGGTGGGGAAGTCAAGGAGCTGCCCGTCGCAGCGAACTTCGAGATCTCCCAAGAGCCGGACCTCTAAGCGAGCCACCTCCGGCCACCTTCCCTGCCCGACCCTCCGTTTGAATTATACCCGAAAATCAGCCAGAAGTTTCGCTTAGCGATCACCTATGCCTCATCGTAGAGATATCGCTTAATATCGAGCTTGGACGACTTCTCGAAGGGCTTGTCTAAAATAATTAAGTCTTGTTGGCTATGCACGCGCTTGTAGGGAGCTAAATCCTTACTCTTCTCCTTGATCGCCTCCCAGATCATCTTCTTTAGCTCTTCGGGAGAGTGTTTTTGTAAGAGTTCTGGCTTGGGGTAGACGAACGCTTTGATCACTTCCAGGCCCTTGCGCTTGCCCCCTTTGATCATGATCTCTTCAATCAAGGGGATCTGCTTCAGCTCGAACTCGATCTCTTCGGGGTAGACGTTCTTGCCCCCTTCTAAGACAATAACATTCTTCTTGCGCCCTTTGATATAGAGCCAGCCGTCTTCGTCGAGGTACCCTAAATCGCCTGTGTGGAACCAGCCGTCGGGGTCTATGACTTTCTTCGTCGCTTCGGGGTTCTTATAGTAGCCCTTCATGACGTTGGGCCCGCGCACCACGATCTCCCCGATGCCTTCGTTGTTAGGGTTGTCGATTCGGATCTCTACGCCGGGGATCGCCGGCCCAACCGAACCGATCTTGTCGTTAAATGGTGTACTGACGGCCAACACCGGTGAGGTCTCGGTCAAGCCGTATCCCTCGACCATGCCAATCCCAAGACGGCGAAAGCCCTTCATGACCTTGGTGTCCAGCGGCGCTCCACCCGACAAGAAATATTTGAGCTGGGCGTCTCCCACAAGGCGTCTCTTGATCCGCGCACCCAGGAGCGTCGGCGCATAGCGCCACAAGAAGCGCGCTAGACGGTTCTCTTGAATCGTGCTTTCCAACTTCTCGTACATGGCATGAAAGAGCTTGGGGACGCCCACGAGAATGTTAATCTTATTCTCGGCCATGTACGTCAGCAGATTCTTATAGTCGTCGGTATAGATGAGCTGCGCGCCGGCGTGCAGACAGCAGACCAGCACGATGAGCCCAAAGACGTGATACCACGGTGGGATCCCCAAGACCACGTCTTCTTCTGCGAAATCGAGACGGCTCAGGGAGCTCTTAGCGTTGCTCACGATATTCTCGTGAGAGAGCATGACGCCCTTGGCGTTCCCCGTCGTGCCAGAGGTGCAGAGCATCACCGCGACGTCGTCGGGGTCAGCAGGAACGCCCTCGAAGCGCTCACGGCTCAGCCAATCGCTCACCGTGGGGACTCCCGGCAAACGGTCCATAGTCACTATGTGCTGCAGGTGTCTCTGGTCTTTGACCATCTCGTAGTGTGGAGCATCAGCGACAACGGCGCCGACGGCGTCCATCTCGCGCAGGACGCGCTGGACTTCCCCCGTTTGCCAGGAGGCATCGATGGGCAGAGCCACGCCCCCAGCCTTGAGAATCCCCAAGAACGCCACGGCCCAGTCGGTGCGCGGCTTCCCGATGATCGCAAATTTTTCGCCCCGCTGCAGACCACGCTTGTTGAGAGTGGCCGCAAAGCGCTCGGACTTCTCCTTCAATTCCGCAAAAGAGATCTGCTCATATCCCCCGTGTGTGGTGATCTTGAGCGCGATCTTCTCACCCCTCCGGCTCAACGTCTGCTCGAGCAACTCGACGAGCGTCTCCGTACGCACAGCTGTGCTCATGAGACCCTCCTTTCCGGCTTTGGCCTGCACATTCGCCAGCTGGCGAAGATGGTCAGTCGAAGTCCGGCCATCGTCCGTCTTCAAGATACTGCTGGGCTTCTAAAGCCGCGATGCATCCATCTGCCGCCGCGATCACGGCCTGGGCATACTCTCCGGCAAACTGTCTAACGTCACCCACGGCAAAGACCCCAGGAATCTTCGTGCGTGTTCGCTCGTCCGTGAGAATATAGCCCTTCTCGTCCATCTCTAACTTCCCTTTGAGAAATTCTGTGTTGGGGCGGTGCCCAATGCTCACGAAGATCCCCTGTACATCGCGAAGCTCAAAGGGTTTGCCCGTAGCTAGATCTTTGAGCACGACGCCCTCGACGCGCTTGTCACCAAGCACCTCTTCGACCACAGCATTCCAAATAAAGCTAAACTTAGGGTGGGCCTTGACCTTCTCGACCAAGAGCTGGTCTTTGGCGCGGATCGCTTTGGGATCGTCTTGGGGGTGACGCACCACCATACGCACGGATTTCACTAATTTCAAGAGAAAGAGCGCCTCGGTGAACGCCGCATCTCCGGCTCCCACCACGAGGACATCTTTGTCCCGGAAGAAATAGCCGTCACACGTAGCGCAGTAGGAGACCCCACGCCCCAAGAGCTTGTCGGCGTTCTTGGCAGGAAGCTTCACGGGTTCTGCGCCGGTCGAGATAATCACTACGGGGGCTTCGTAGAGCCCTTGATCTGTCTTCACGATTCGCTTTGCCCCGCTGATAATGAGTTCTTTTGCCTCTTCGAGTTTGATCTCGGCGTTGAACCGTTGGGCTTGTTGGACCATGCGCTGCATCAGTTCTGGGCCCATGATGGGCTCAGGGAATCCTGGGAAGTTTTCGACTTCGGTGGTGTCGTTGAGCTGACCGCCAGGGGTCTTCTTATCTAAGAGAAGCGTCCTGAGTTTTGCGCGCCCGGCGTAGATCGCCGCGGTCAACCCCGCCGGTCCACCACCAATGATAATGAGATCATACCCCATTCTCTGCTTGCTACCCTCCCTCGTTCGATAGATTTTCTATCATAGCGTCTGGGGGGTGGGGAAGCAAGTCCTTGCTAGATCTCCAAAAACCAGTAAACTATAAGACGTGATCTATTGGGTCTCATTGCCCCCTGGTGCGGGGATTAATCGTTGACACTATAAAGGAGGAACTTTTTATGGCGATTAAAGCATCGGTCAAAGCCCAGAGATCCACAGAGCTCTGGCAGAAGATGGAGCAGTATGTGCCTCGCGCTGTCTCACCGTTAGCGCCGTTTATTATATCTGAAGGGCGCGGCGCTATCGTGACAGACCTGGAAGGGAACTCGCATATTGACTTTACTGGCGGGTGGGGATGTCTCATTGTGGGGTATGCGCATCCCAAGGTCGTGCGCGCCATCCACGAGCAAGCCCAGAAATTCACCCATACTGACTGCAGCGTCATTATGTATGACGTCTATATTGAGCTTGCCGAGCGCTTGGCCAAGCTTGCCCCCGGTCCCTCCCCCAAGAAGGCCATATTCTTTAACTCTGGAGCCGAAGCCGTCGAGAATGCCGTCAAGATCTCTCGGGCTTACACAAAGCGCAAAGCTGTTGTGGTCTTCGAGGGAGCGTTCCACGGCAGAACATATATGGCCCTCACGATGACCCATAAAGCCAAGCCCTACAAAGAGGGCTTCGCCCCGTTCTGCTCTGACGTCTATCGCATGCCCTTCCCCAATCCCTATCGCAACCCTATGGACTTTGGGCGCTGGGAGAAGCAATTATTCAGTTTAGTTAATCCCGACGAGATCGCGTGTATCGTCTTTGAGCCCGTGCAAGGCGAGGGCGGGTTTGTCGTCCCGCAGGAGGGCTTTGTGCAGTTCTTGCGCGAGCTGACGAAAAAACATGGGATTGTCCTGGTCGCCGACGAGGTCCAGACGGGGATAGGGCGTACGGGGAAGTTTTATGCCTATGAGCATTACGGCATCGAGCCCGATTTGATCACCCTCGCCAAGTCATTGGCCGGAGGGATGCCCCTCAGCGCTGTTGTCGGGGTCCAGAAGGTGATCGATGCCCCTGGGGAGAGCGCGATTGGAGGCACTTACGTGGGCAACCCTGTGGCGTGTGCCGCGGCCCTGGCTGTGCTCGATATCATCGAAGAAGAGGGGCTGCTCAACCGTGCTGTGGAGCTCGGGCAGTATATGCGAGAGCGCTTTGAGCAGATGCAGCAGAAGTACCAGATCATCGGGGATGTGCGGGGGCTAGGCGCGATGGTGGGCATCGAGCTTGTGAAAGACCGCACGACCAAAGAGCCCGCTTCAGACGAGACGATGGCCGTTGTCAAGGAGTGTCTCGCTAATGGGGTGATCATCGCGAAAGCCGGGCTCTATGGCAATGTCATCCGGATGCTCATCCCGCTCGTGATCAAAGAAGACGAGCTGAAGCGAGGGTTTGATGTGATCGAGCGCGCCATCGCCAAAGTGTCGCGATAGCTCAGATATCCCAACTCTTGGCTTGGAGATTTGAACCGAGGGGTATGCCGTAGGATGTCTCGATGTCTTCTTGGGGAAGCTCCCAGATGAACCGCGAGGGCGCGTTTAAGAGCAATCTGCCGTACAGTGAGCGCTGGTTGGTGAAGGACAGATAGACGCGCTCTTTGGCTCGCGTCAGCCCCACATAGCAGAGTCGGCGCTCTTCCTCGAGCGTGCCCTCCCGGATGCTGCGCCCGTGCGGAAGGATGTTCTCTTCTAAAGCAACTAAGAAGACGTAGTCGAACTCTAGTCCCTTGGCCGAGTGTAAAGTCATCAAGGCAACGCGCCCTTGCTCCCCGGAATACGTATCGGCTTCGGCCATGAGCGCCACTTCTTCGAGAAGCTCTCTCAGTCCCCCACGCTGCTCAAATTGCTTCACATAGCCAATAAATTCTTCGATATTCCCCACGCGCTCCTCAGAGTCTAAGCCCTCAGCTTGCAGCTCTGTCAAGTATCCTGTGCGGTGGAGAATTTCGACGACGAGCTCACTGGGGCTGTGAGTTTTCGCATAGTCGCGTAAGCTCTCTATGAGACTATAAAACTCTTTCAGGCGCGCGCGGACGCTCGTGCCCAGATCGCTGTTCTCGCTCCCATATTTGATCGCATCCCACAGAGAGCAGTGTGCGGTGCGTGCGTGTTTCTGCAAGAGAGCGATTGTCTTCTCCCCGATCCCCCGGCGGGGCTTGTTCACGATTCGGGCTAAGCTCAGGTCATCAGCAGGGTTGACAAGAAAACGCAGATACGCTAGGAGATCTTTGATCTCGGCGCGTTCGTAGAATTTTAAGCCGCGCACGATCTCGTAGGGGATGCCGCGACGGATGAGGGCTTCTTCCAAGACTCGCGAGAGCGTATTAATGCGATAGAGCACGGCGATGTGATTGAGCGGGACGCCCTTATCATAGTGGAGGTGCTCGATCTGCTGCGCCACGAACTCGGCTTCATCGTGTTCGTCACGAGCGCAGTAGAGATAGAGTCTTTCGCCCTCGGGGCGCTTGGCGATGAGCTCTTTGGGCTTTCTTAGCTGATTATTTTGGATCACGGCGGAAGCCGCGCGGAGAATCCGAGCTGTCGAGCGATAGTTCATCTTCAGCTGAACGACCCTGCAGTTGGGGAAATCGTGCTCGAACTTAAAGATATTGGTCGGATCGGCCCCACGCCAGCCAAAAATAGACTGATCATCGTCCCCGACAACACAGATATTCTCATACTTTTCGGCGAGCATCCGCGAGAAGATATACTGAGCATAGTTGGTGTCCTGATACTCGTCGATCACGATGAAGCGGAAGCGATCGCGATAGAAATTTAAAATATCTAATCTTTCTTGGAAGAGCCGCACCGTTAGTCTAATGAGATCAGCAAAGTCGAGAGCGTTGCTTGCTTCGAGCTTGCGCTGATAGTGCTTATAGATTCGGTCTAGAAGCTCTAAGAGATAGCCGTCGAAGACGCCAAGACGACGGCTGGCGAACTCTTCTGGGCCGATTAAGTCGTCTTTGGCGCGGTCGATGACCTCAGCGACGAAGCTTGGATTGAGGCCCTCGTCGCTGCAGCCCAATTCTTTCATGGTCTGGGCGATGGCTGCGCGGGAGTCGTCTTCGTCGAGAATTGTGAAGTTCTGTGTATAGTTTCCCCCCAAGTGATGGATCTGCTCGCGCAGGATCGCTGCGGCGGTCGAGTGGAACGTCCGAATCCACGGGGTTTTGCTCGTCCCAACGAGTCTCTCTACGCGACGTCTCATCTCTTCGGCAGCTTTGTTGGTGAACGTCACGCCCAAGATATGATGAGACGGGACTTTATAGTGAGCCATCAAATACGCGATGCGATGCGTGATCGTTCGAGTCTTGCCCGAGCCTGCCCCAGCGATAATGAGCAAGGGGCCTTCAAAATGAACAACAGCCTCCCGCTGATATGGGTTCAGGTCTTTTAAAATGAGATCCTCCGTCATTCTTAAAGAATTATATCATACGAGCTTGAGCTGATGCTCCTCGAGCTCGCGGGGAGATTGGAAGGGCTTCACGCTAATACGGAAGGTCTCAGCGCTGTTTTCGAAGCGCCAATGGGCGTGAACAGTGCCGATGGGCTTGGCGTTCAAGTGGCTTGCGGCCACGCGCGCCGCAAGCTGGATGATCTGGTGGATCTCTCCGGGGCTCTTCTCCCGCCAGTTAGCGCGGACGAGGGCCATCGGCCCCCGCGGCCCCAAGAGATAGAGCCGTAAATCTTCGGGGAGGAAGAAGTTCTGCAGGCGGCGTTTCTCCTCGTCATTGCACCCCACGACGATGGTGACATCTGGAGGGCACTTATAGTAGAGCGGGAACTCCAAAAGCTCAAGGGCGTTGACGGTCAGCTTAGACTTCTTCTCCTTCTCCTCTTGTAAGAGATCCCGCAGCCGTAGGCCGAAGTAAGGCACAGTGAGCTTGCAGCGTCGTTCTGCAGGAAAATCTGAGACATCAACGCCGAGCTGGCGTGCCAACTCTCGGATCTTCTCTCTATCTGAGGCGCGGAAGCCCTTCAAGTGAGCTCGATCTATTAAGCCCTTCTGTTCGGGGATGGTCTCAGGGAGGAGCTTGGCCGAGAGCGGGCGCAGCACCAGCCCTTTGGCTCCGGCAAGCTCGGTGAGCTCTTCGAGCTCTGCTGCCCCCAGCCCGCGCTCGCCCACGACTTCCCCGGTAATGATGAAATCCGCGCCGATGCGCTTCATATAGCGCAGGGCTTTCTTTAGGAGAAGCTGACGACAATTCATACACGTCTGCTTAAGGGGGAAGCGTCGGCTCTTCATCCCGTTGGGGCCTGGCTGGTGCACCAACCAGGCTAATTCGCGAAAGTCCTTCTTGACGTTCTGGCTACGAAACGGCACGGCGCACGTCTCATAGGCTATGTCTTTCACCGTGCGGTGGGTAAATCCCGTCTCCGAGAGAGGCGAGGGCAAGGCTTCATACTCCCGGAAGAACGGCGATCTTAAGTGAAGAATACGGACTTCGATGTTGGGCTGTTGCATGATGAGCTTTGTAGCGACGATGCTGGCCAAGCTCCCCGAGAAGAGAGAAACCGCTTTGGCCACCCCCTATCCCTCCCCCATTCCCTGGGTTTGGTTATTTAATATACAGGCTCAAGAAGCTCATACCGGCCGTCCTTGTGACGATGGAGGATCTGGAGCTCTTCGCTCTCCGCATCCACAAAGATTAAAAAGTCCCTGTCGGAGTCGGACTCGAGCTGGAGGCGAGCCTCCTCGAGCGTCATGGGTTTGCGCAAATAGACCTTCGTGTACGTGATATTATCTTCACTTGGGGGTTGAGCCTCGTCGAGGGCCTGTTGGCGAGCCTGTGCGGCCACCTGGCGGGCAAGGCGTTTCTCCCGAAGCTGGTCTTTATATTTCTTGAGCTGTTGCTTGAGCTTATCGACGGCTTCGTCGATAGACGCGTACATGTCATCGGACTCCGCCTTGGCCTTGGCCACCTTGCGCTTCACAAGGTGCGCCACAATCTCAACGATCTGGCGCTCTTTTTCGACGTCCATCACAATATCGACGCTGACGATGCCGTCAAAGTAGCGAGACAGGGCCTCGACCTTCTCAACTGCGTATTGGTTGAGTGCTTCGCTTTCTGCCATGTGGCGCTCGGATACCCGGATCTTCATGATCTGTAGAAGACCTCAACTCCCTCGGAAAGCTTCGCCCATACTATAGCATATGAGAGTCGAAAAGTCAAGGTGGGGACGGGAAAATCTCGAACCCTACAGACATTCGAGATCCAGAGACCCTAAAGTGTTAGGCTGGAAAGTCTGAGCCGCATGGTGTATCTTAATGTTGTTATGCACGACTTAGTTCAGGGAGCAGTGCGGTTGCGTCGTGCCACGCCCGCTGATTTAGAAAGAGTCCTTGAAATCGAGCGGTTCTCATTTTCCGCGCCTTGGCCGCGCGAATACTTAGCCCAACATTTGGGAGATGACGGCTTTGTCGTGCTGGAGTACGAGGGTCAGATTGTAGGGTACACGGTAATCGGGATTAAGATCCCGTCGTTTTTAGCGCGATTAGAGCAGCGGACGCGAGCGCTCCTGACAGGACAAGAACCGCGCGAGCCTCCCCCGGTGGGGCATATTCTTAATATTGCTGTAGATCCGGCATTTCGCCGTCAGGGCTTGGGCCAGCGCTTGCTCGAATACGCCCTCGACTATTGCCGTTACCTTGGGGCAGAGCAGGTCGAGCTCGAAGTGCGCACGAGCAATACTGCAGCTATTGGGCTCTATCAAAAGTACGGCTTCGTGATTCGTGAGCGAGTGCCCTATTACTATAGCGACGGCGAAGACGCGTTCGTCATGGTCAAAAAGCTCTGAAGATCCTCAGGGGCGTCTATATCCCACTGAGTCGGTTCTTCGTCGGGAGTGAGCTCGAGTTTCACTGCCGTGTCCCAATATTTCTGAATAATTTTGAGTCCGCTCTCGTCGCTGTGCAGCCTTGCGAATTCGCTGAAGAGTTCCCTGGGAATGGCTACCGGGCGCCCCGCAGATCCCCGATAGACTGGGAAGCAGAGCTTCTTTGTGTCAAGAAACGCCGTGGCGACCCGCGCGATCAGCGCGCTCGTCATCAAAGGCATATCGCCTAGGAGCACGAGGGCTCCTGGGGCGTAAGGGGGAACGGCAGTTAGCCCAACTTTGAGCGATTCTGCGCGCCCGCGCTCCCACTGAGCATTCACGACAATACGCAGTTTGGGTGAGTCTTTCAGTCTAGCGATAGCTGCGAGGGCTTTTTCAGCTTCATATCCCAAGACAAGTATGATAGGGTCGAGCGGAGCCGCAAGCGCAGTGTTTAAGACATGATAGAGCACGGAGTGTCCTCCCACGCGTATCAGTAATTTATTCTGTCCAAGGCGGCGGCTTGCGCCGGCAGCTAAGACAATCCCCGGGATAGTCATGGCCATATCTCAGTGTAAGACAAGGGTGAGAATGAGTACAAGGGGGTCTTGACATGAAGGGGATTTTTATGCTAAGATTCCCTTGAACAGGATCGTAAGAGACCTTAAAAAACCGTCGAGGGCCCATGCCCAAGGAAGGCCCTGCGCCAATACGGGGTTCTGTTCTATAACGAAGGAGGTGAGAGCAGGAAGCCAGAGTCAGCTTCATCACATACTGTAAGCTCAACTTTACATCTTGTGTGAGGTGATATGCAGTGAAGTTCATGAAATGGAGCAGCATCGTGGTTGTCATAGCACTTCTCGCTGTGTGGGGCAGTCAGGCACAAGACTGGAATATCCAGTCCGTAGCTCAAGGGCCTGATGCCGCCAAGCAGCGTGTCTTGGAGCCGGATGTAGGGGTTGCACCCAACGGCACAACCTACGTCAGCTATATCGATCAAAAAGCTAACGCCATCAAGGTTATTCAGCTTGGCGGAGCGACAGCAGAGTTAGTGCGCGATACAGGCCGTGTAGCTGGAACCTCGATCGCAGTCACTAACGATCTTGTCTGCGTTGCCTGGGAGGAGCTCAGCGATAACACTGGAGTCCATGAGATCTGGCATGCCTGCTGGAATGCTGATCTCTCAGCCCTCGTGATCGAACCATTGCGCTCGTCGACCGAAGGGGTGATCGCTGGTCAGGCCAACGGGGCCGGCTGGGGTGAGTTCGGTCTCAACTTCGATAACACCTTCTCTCCTGATGGTAATATCTATTACTCCATCTGGACGGAGGATTACAGCAAGCTGGTAGCAGTCAAGGTTGTTGTGGGCGGCGGCCTCCAGCCTTGCGGTGAATTCCCGGCGCTGCCTATCCCTGATGCTCCCAATCGCTATCCCACCCTCCATGTCGACCAAGATGGCGGCGTCTGGGCGGCTGTCGGGGACGTCTCCTATCCCCCTGGGCCGAACATCTGGGCCTTCTACTCCAGCGATCAGTGTGCCAGCTGGAAGGGCCCTGTCGATGTGACCCCCACTGGGCTCTATAGCGACGGCGCGGGGATCGCGCGCCTTGGGGACAAGGTCTTCTTCGTGTACGACGAGGATCAGGGTGCTGACCCCGGCCACGCGAACATCGACACGACCGTCTGCGATGCCACGCCGGAAGGGCCGGCAAACTGCGTGCGCCGGAACGTCTACAAGTATGGTGGCTTCCCCAATATCGCCACGGATGGCAAGGGGCTCTACGTCACCTCACTCAACGAGAACGAGGTGAAGTTTGGCTACTCGTGCGATGGTGGCGAGAAGTGGGTAGAGGCGCACATCCCGAACAAGTACAATACAGGCTTCCGCGATCCGGACTTTGGGGCAGCGCTCTCGCGCTTCCGCGTAGCGACGAGCGCTGGCGCGGATAAGGTCTATGTCGTGTGGTTCTGGCGTGCTGAGGGCAAGAGCAACATCATGCTCGCTTCGCGCCCCAAGCCCTGCCAGTAAGCTAGAGTTCACAGAGGGGCTAAGCTCCAGGAGGGCTAGCCCCTCTGTGTTTTTTTTCTCAGGAGGTCCTCACTATGAACTCTTTCCAGAAGTGGGCGGCAGTTTTGATTCTGCCTGGTGTATTCGTTTTGGGGAACTTGAGCTTTGGCGATCTTGCTCAAGGCCAAGCCCCCTGGACTACAATAACTATCGGACAAGCTGGCGCCAAGGCCGGCAGTTGGTGGTTTTCAAGCGATTTCGCGTTCTCCGAGCGTAATCTAGAAACTGCTGACGACGATGCTCTCTACGTTGCGAGCACGGCTCTGCTTGGTCAAGACTGGTTTGTCTTCTTGCACGTCTCGAAGGATGGCGGCGCGACGTGGACAAAATATATCGTCAAGCAAGCCGGCGATATCGTCATCGGCGCGCGCGTCAAGGCTGCGAGTTACAAAGAGGGCGACGTCGTCTGCGTTGGCTGGCAAGATTGGGAAGTCGGCGAGGGCATCCCAGAGATCGTCGCGCAGTGCTTCTGGGCACCAAAACCCTCTGTCGAGAGCTTGCCCGATAATCCTCAGAATATGCCCAGCTCGGGAGCTCTTGAACCTGCAGAGCAGATCGAAGCGAATGACCCGTATAGTCCAGATCCCGCGCCTCAACCCATCATCCCGCTTGCACCTGAGCCGACGAATCTGTCTAACACTCCAGATACGAACTCTGGTGTGCACGACATCGGCACAGGTGATTACGTGGGACAATGGGACTTGGGGATCAATCCGCACAGTCAGTGCGCGACCAATGGCTTCCCCCTGGTCTGGGCCGTCTGGTCTGAAGACTATACGCAGCTGCTCTACAGTCGGTCTCTCGACGGCAAGAGCTGGGAACCGGCTCGAGCGTTTCAGCGGGAAGATGGCCAAGAGGTCTTCCCCGACAGCTACACGCGCTTCCCTTCGACTTACGTAGATAAAGACGGTGTGATGTACGCAGCAGTAGCTCAAGCGATCCGCCCACCGGATGTCTTCGTCAGTGCTTCGACCGACTGCGGCCAGACCTGGGGAGAACTCGCGAATCTCAGCCAAAACTCCGGGTTCTCTGATGGCCCGTTCGTCGTCGTCACCGAAGACGGGGCAATTCACACCGTCAACGACGACGATACGACGAATCCCGATAACGCTGATATTCACTACAATCGCTGCACGCGCCAGGGTAATGCCGTCACATGTGCGGGAGGCAGCCGACCCATCGCTAAAGATGGAGGCTTCCCGTATATTGCTACAGACGGCAAGCAAGCCCTCTATGTCGCGTACTCGTCTTCACCAGGGGGCAGGTCTGCAGGAGTCGGGTTCCTCTGCTCGACCGACGGCGGCGCTACCTGGAGCACCTCCGAAGAGATCCCCAATTCGACGCTCGGAGCTCCAACGATTCGCTTCACGGATCTTGGAGCGCTCCACTGGCAGGAGAAGATTGCGGTCAATGCCCAGAACACGCTCTATCTTATCTGGGTGCAGTGGATCCGTGGGCAGGCGATTAAGCTGCAGCTAAGCAAGCGCACGCCCGCGTGTTAAAATCTTTTGAATCACGGAAGGCACTGAAGGGGCATAGAAAAGAGCTTCTTCAGTGCTTTCCGTGTCTTTCTGTGATTTAGGTTCCTCGGCAGTCTGCCCCGCGCACCCATAAATCTATAATTCTGATCATGATTGCGTCGCTGATCGGCTGAGGGATTTCTGGTCCGACACGACTCTGCGCGATCCATAAATCGAGCGCAATCACGATCTCTTGGTCATCGATGACAAAGTCAGCGATATGGAGCTTGGCGACCAAGCACGGAATAGTACGGGGCATCTCTTGCGCTGTAGCGCTTGCAAGGAGCCCAAACACAACGCTAAGCAACACCCATCGAGCTCCCACTGCCATTACTCTTCCTCCTCCTTGGTCGAAGATTCTAATTTCTTATAGATCTCTGCAAGGCGAGCCTCGACGCGTGCGTAGAGCGTCCCTTCCGGGAATTTGCCGTCGGGGCCGCGCTCGCCAGCTTTCAGCCCCGTCAAGAGCTCTAACCCTTCTTCAACAGTTCGGATCGCGTAGATGTGAAACTTCCCCTCCTGCACAGCATCGATGATCTCCTGGCGCAACATTAAGTTATCTCTATTCTGTTCGGGGATGATCACCCCTTGGTCGCCAGTCAGCCCGTGGAGCTTGCAGATCTTGAAGAACCCATCGATCTTCTCGTTGACGCTGCCGATGGGCTGGATCTCCCCTTTCTGATTGACCGAACCCGTGACGGCTATACCTTGCTTGAGGGGCACACCCGCGAGTGCCGAGATGAGCGCGTACAGCTCGGCGCTCGAAGCAGAATCGCCATCTATCTTGGTATAGCTCTGCTCGAACGTGATGCTTGCGGAGAGACTCAGTGGGCGTTCTACCGCGAATTTTTCGCCGAGCCAGCCTTTCAAGATCAAGACGCCCTTGCTGTGAATCTTTCCAGAGAGCGCCGCCTCGCGCTCAACGTTGAGCACGCCTTCCTTCCCTGTGAAGACGTTCGCTGTGATACGTGTGGGCCGCCCAAACGAAAAATCTGTCAACTGCAAAACTGAAAGACCGTTCACACACCCGACGCGCTCCCCCCGCGTGTCGACTAAGATATCGCCACGGGCGATGAGCTTATGGATCTTCTCTTCGATTAAATTATTGCGATAATATTTCTCTTCGATGGCGCGCTCCACGTGCTCGGCCTTGACGAAGCGTGCTCCCTCGCGCTCGGCCCAGTAGGATGCTTCACGGACTATCGTCATTAAGTCGCTAAAGCGTGCCGAGAGCTTCTTTTGGTCTCCGGTGAGCTCCGCGGCGTACTCTGCAAGCCGTGCTAACGCTGTTTTATGAAAGTGCTTAAGCCCTGGACGCTCCCGCACTCGTGCGGCGACGAACGGCCCCAACTGTTTGATATATTTCTCATCCCACGGAAGTTCATCGTCGAAGTCAGCTTTGACGGAGAAGAGCTTAGGAAAATCTTCATCGAACGTCTCGAGCATATGGTACAGCTCTGGGCTTCCAATCAAGATGACTTTCACGGAGAGCGGCACGGGTTCGGGCTTGAGGCTCTCTGTTGTTGTAAACCCCATCATAGTCGCGGGATCTTCGATCTGGATGCGCCCACTGCGTAAGGCGATCTTAAGCGCCTCCCAGCTGATCTCGTACTTTAAGAGATTGTCAGCGTTTAAGACTAGATAGCCGCCGTTGGCTTCATGCAGCGAGCCGGGTTTGATCATAGTGAAATCAGCGGTCATGACGCCAAACTGCACACGGCGCTCGATCTTGCCAAAGAGATTCGTATAGGTAGCATTCTCTTGCACTACGACGGGAGCCCCTTTCGTCTTGCTATGGTCTACTAAGACGTTCACTGTGTATCGAGTGAAGAGCTCGATCATGCCGGTGGGAAGGGGCACTCCTTGGCCTTCGCCCTCTTGCTGAGGCTGTTGGGATGGTTCAGCGAACTCTTGAATGTTCTCTAAAATGTCGGCTTCGACGTCCTCGAGAAACTCTAACACGCGCGGATGCTCGTGATAGCGATTCTGTAAGCGTTGGATGAGGGGCTTCACCGTGTAGAGTGCGATATCTCTGTCGAGCTCTTCAATGGCTTTCAGGCGCTGCTCTTCGATGCTTTCGAGCTGGGTCATCGCTTGCTGGATGATCTCTTGGAGCTCTTCGCGATAGCGCGCGATCTTGTGGCGTTCCCGCTCGGGGAGATTCATAAATGCTTCTTCGGTGAGGGGCTTGCCGTCGAGCAGAGGAGTTGCTTGGAATCCCAAAGCCGAGAGCTGAAAGAGAAAGCCCCGACGTTGTGCTTCACGCTCGACAGCATTGGTTACTCTGGTGCGCAGCTCGTTAAATTGCTCGTCTAAGCTTTGGCGCTTCTTTCTGTATTCTTCGCTGTGATATGCTGCGGGGATGCGCTCGCGTAGCTTCTCGATGAGCTCGTCCATGTCAGTGGCGAGCTTCCGTCCCATCCCTTGGGGCAGCAGAATATAGCGAGGGCAGTAGGGATCATCAAAATTGTGCACGTAGCAGAGATCTTGGGGTGGGGGCTCCTTGAGGCTGAGCTTCTGCAGAAACGCTCTGACTATGGAGTTCTTCCCTGTGCCGGGGCTACCCGCAACGTAGATGTTGTAGCGAAAGTCTTTGATGCCCAGCCCCAGCTCGAGGGCGCGCAGGGCGCGTTCTTGCCCGATGACGTCATCGAGGGGCTTGCACTCGGCTGTCGTCTCGACGCCGAAGATCTCGGGGTCGCAGCGGCGGCGCAGCTCTTCCGGCGATAAACGAACTGCCATCGTCTGGAGTTCTCCCCCTTCTTGTGTGGGCGTGAACGCCCTGGGGTCTTTAAGAATACAAAATACGGCTTCGGAGAGCAAGGAGGCTTAGCGGGAGACGCGGATCTCGCTGTCTCCAACGACGGAGGCTGCTAAGCGCGGTGAGAAGCTTGTCAGCAGCCCCTTCAAGGAGAACGTGCTAGCTGGAGTATTAGGCGGGACGATCAAATCGTAGATGACAGCAATAGTCTGACCAGGGGAGAAGCGCTGGGTCCACAACCATTGCAGTTCAGACTTCTTCAAGATCGCGCCGCCATTTTGGACTTCTTTCACTGTCCAGCCTTTGGGAGGGTCTTCGTCGAGCCCAAGCCCGTTGATCGTCTGGTTGATTCTCAAAACAATAATGACGCGCACAGTCTGGCCCGGAATGACGGTGCCGCTGGGGGGTAGGGCAAGCGAACGCCGCACGGTCACTGGGGCTTCCGTGACCTTGACGATCTTGCTGATTGATCCCGTCGCGCCGCGATTATCTGTGACTCTCAAATTAATGCGCCACTCCCCGGCACGGTCGAAGAACCGTGTTGTCGTCGGGACTGTCTTGGTTTCGTCGAATTTCCCGTCGCCGTTGAAGTCCCACTCGTACTTCACTATAGAGCCGTCGGGGTCTTTAGAGCTTGAAGCGTCGAAGAGCACAAGGGTATTCGTATCAGGGTTTTGAGGGGTGAAGCGAAAATCAGCGCGTGGCGGGGTGTTGCTCTGCGCTTCGGCAGAGACTATAAGTAGCCCCAGCGTTGCTAGCAGTACCAGTATTTTGGCAGAGACTCTCATCGCACAGACCTCCCGACAACAGCTTAGCAGTTCAACTGAGAACTGTCTAACTGAGAACTCTGAACTGTTTCACGGCAGCGGCCCGAAGACCGACGCCCCAGTCAGCCAGTAAGCGACTAATGTCTGCAACGTCTTGATATCAATTCTACCAAAATTAACTTTGCCCTCTTCTGTTCCGTTCTTGTTCCTGACTTCTTTATTTGGTATCCAGAAGAACGAGACAGCAACCTGAATCTGCTCGAAGCTGATCGTTGTTGTCTCTAGCCAGAGATTGATCTTGGGATTAGCGGCATCGCTGACGTCCATACGCGCGAAGATCACAGGGAAGGGGAGCTTGGTGACCACCCTAATCTCTGATTCTCCAGTGATTGTGTGTTCAAACATCGGTGAGGCGCTGCTGATCGAGCCGGAGAGCTTGATCACCCGTGGTTCAGGTTTATCTTCGGGGATGGTCAGCTCATACTCGATGGTCCGTATGGTGCCTGGATCAAGGGCTTCCAGGAAGACCCAGAGGACTTCGCCCTTTTGGGTATCTGGAGGACGAATAGTGCCACTCTCGGTCGAGATTAGATTGAACAGCAAGTCGCTGGGGTAACGCTCCAACACCACCAAGCCGTTAATACGATCCAGCGCTTGGATCGTGATCTTGACTTTGACGCGCTCGCCGGGGATGGTCTCATCGTTGGGGAGATTCGTATCAATAGTTCGGGTGGCGATCGCCCGCGGCGTGAAGACTTTGACAATCTTCGTGGCGCTGGCTTTCTCGCCGTCGGTGTCCGTGACCGTGAGCGTCACGTTATAGCTTCCGTCGGCGCTGTAGCGATGGGTCGGGTTCTGCTCTGCAGAGCTTGTCCCAT
Source organism: Candidatus Bipolaricaulota bacterium (assembly GCA_030550495.1). Classification (GTDB taxonomy): domain Bacteria; phylum Bipolaricaulota; class Bipolaricaulia; order RBG-16-55-9; family DRXL01; genus JANXCC01. Next base: position 21,062 of record JAUQPG010000002.1, read on the forward strand.
CGCCAAAGTTCCATTCCCACGCAGTGATCCCGACGTCATCGGTCGAACGGTCTATAAAGGTGACGGGCTCGTTGGCTTTGGGCTCTGCAGGCAGAACATCAAAATTAACTGTGGGTGGGCGGTTGCGCTCCCGCACCAGCAGAGAGATCGGGGCGATCGTCGGCATGACCAAGCGCCCACGCGCGTCCAGGTACGACAGACTCGGCTGGAGGGAGGCCCTCCCAGCTTGAGAAGCCGTTATAGTGAAACTGGCTTCCCACGTGTCTCCAGCTACAAGACCGTCAAGTTCCCACACGAGCGTTGTCGTGTTATCGGGGTTCTTCGTCACTCGATTTGGCGCGTTGAACGTCGCGATCCCGTAATTTAAAAACGCGGGCAATACAAGCGTGATCTTGATCTGTCGTGCGACGATCTTCTTGCCTAGCGCTTGGGCGATCTCTCTGGGAACTGTGTCGGTGAACTGCTCGAAGAACTGTCCTTGGGTGAGCCGAGCTAGCTCGCGAAGGAGCGTTCTGTCGGGGTTGCGCCCCGTAGCAATAGTAAAGATCGCGACGCCGCTCTCGGCAGCGCGCTGGGCTTGCGAGAGGGGCGTCCGCCCTGTATTGAAGCGCCCATCGCTGACGAGGACCATCGCCCACGATGCTTCTTCTCGTCCGTTAATAATAAGCGTGTCCAGGGCCTTGGCGATCCCCTCACCTACGGCGGTCTTACCGAGGGGCCTTAAGAGCTTCAGCCCTTGGCGGACGGCTTCGTGGTCGAACGTAAGTGGGACATCGACGCGAGCGTCTGTCCCAAACGAGACTAAGCCAACACGATCTGATGGCGAGAGGGCTTCAATGATCGCCGAGCCGATTCGCTCCATCTCGCGGATATTGACGGTCGATGAACGATCTATAACAAGAAAGAGATCGGCTGGGGCGCGCTCCCCAGCTTGTCCAGCAGAGAGACGGAGCGTGATCGTTCCCTCTTGATTGACGAAGAGCGCCTTTGGGGAGATGGTGAGTTCAAGCTGCACCGGCGGCGCGGTCACTTGCGCCAGCCCGGTCAGCGCTATGAGTCCGAGCACGCTCGCTGTGAAGAGTATGCGTCTCATCTTCCCGCTCCTTCCAGACTTCGCCTGCACGCTGCGCATGGGCTTCATCTTCGCCCGCTGGAGGCGGGTGAAGGCGAATAGTCCAGACGAAGTCTTGGCGAAGTCTGCTCATCGTGTTGAGGCCGGTAGCGGTTGATCCACCGGCGTGTCCGTGAGCCAATACGAGACCAATGTTTGCAGCATCCGGAAATCTATAGTCTTCCCACACGTCCCGACGACTTCTTCGTCCTCGAGCCAGAGCGCGATCGCTGTCTGGATCTGAGCAAAGCTGATCTTGCTCGACAGCGAGACGTCGATGGCGTTCTGCTCGACGTTCAGATACGCGATGGCTACGGGGATCTCTAAGCATTCGACGACGTTCACAGTGTGATCCTTTTCGACTTCGCGCTCAAAGCGCGGGGAGAAGGACTCGATCAGCCCTTGGATCACATACGGGCTGATGATCTCATCGGTGGGCACAGTCACTTCATACAGAATGCTGCGGCGCGCCCCGGCGGGGATCTTCTCTGTGAAGATCCAGGTGTTGGCAGCCTGCTTGAACGCCGCGCTGGAGAAGCCCTCTAATGGTCTCACTTCCCAACGCTCAGGGAGTTTCTCTGTGAGCGTCAACCCTAAAAGATCTTTCTCGGCCTGGACCTCGACCTTTACTCTGAAGATATTGCCGTTCGGTGTGCGCAGATAGACTTGATAGAACGGAAGTGGCGTTAAGATCGAGCGCATCGCCGTTCCGCCAATCGACGTATCTTCTTCGATGGTTCTATCGACGGGCACACCTGCTAGGTGATGCGCTACGATCTGCTTCAAAGATTCGAGATCGAGCGGGGCGTCACACGTCCCTGGCACGGGCGTATCTTCTTGCCAGAACGCCACTGCCCGCTGCATCTGATCAAACGTGATCTCCTCAGACATCCGGAGATCGACTGTATCCGTCGCTGTATCTAAGTGAGCGATCGCGACAATCGCTGGCAAGCATCTCACGATAGAGATGCGCGAGAAGGGTTCGTTCGTCTCGCCCAGCACTGGGATCTCTTTGATATCTGGGACGGTGCTAGAGATTCTGCCGACGATATCAAAATCTTGGGGCAGTGGCCCGCCAATGAGCTGATCGGTCTTGGGGATAGTGACATCATAGACAATGCGGCGCGTCTCGCCACTGCGCACGATGGTCGGGAAGATCCATTGGGTCTGAGCGGCTTTAAATGTCGCGCCGCCGCTATCGATAGGAGTGACCTCCCAGTTCGCAGGCAGGTCTTCGTCTAAGCCCAGACCGCTCATCGATGTCCTGACGGTGATCGTGACTGTCACTCTGAATGTCGTCCCGGGGGCAGCATGCGTCGTGGAGATCGTGCGCTTGGCAAACGCGACTTCTTTTTCGACGGTGATGGTCTTGGTCACTTGACCGATGGCGCCCTTGTCGTCGGTGACGCGCAGCGTGACTTTCACTTCCCCGATCTGGGTGAACGTCCACTGGACTGTGGGCTTGTCGGTGGAGATCTCGAAGATACCGTCAGAATTGAAATCCCACTCGTACTTGACGATCTTGCCATCGGCGACGGTGCTCGCGCGGGCGTCAAACGTCACGGGCACATTGACGCTGACAACTGATGGCGAGTACGTGAAGTCGGCCTTCGGAGGGGCTCTGCGAAATGCGCTCAGCACCAACGGTTCGACGAGGCTGGGCAGCTGAAATCTCTCAGGGGCGATCGGATCACCGCTGAGTACCTGCCAGCCGTCGATGCCCCGAATGAACGTCGGGGTGATGACGATCTCGAATTCATCGGGAAGCCCGTTGATCACGACGCCGTCGGCGCGCTCCGGCAGCCAGCGCCAGGTCATCGTCGCCACAGGCGGGTTGAACTCATACGTATCCGAGGGGTCATCGCGCAGGGCGATCCGCGCCGTGGGCGGCAGCCCATCGAAGCGCAGGGTCGCCTCACCGCCGCCGACGTTGCCTGGCTTGCTCAAGATGATGATCAAACTGAGCTCGCGCGTATTGGCGTCGCGATAGAGAAAGACCAGGGCTTGATTGGCAACCTCCAAGCCCGTATTGGGCTGATCGTTGGCGAAGCGATAGAACTCCACCGCTGAGCCCGGCTGGGTCAGGGGAGTAATCGGGGTGGAGAACGCTCCTTGCCGTGCGAGGAAGAACGAAGTCGTCTGTTCCGAGACGGTCTCTTGGCTTGCTCCGGTCAGGGCGATCAAGGCCAACCCTATGAGCCCACAGAGAGCTTGTCGAATGACACGCATCGCGGCCTCCTTATGATTCATGACTGCCTCAGTATAGCGGGCAGACGCTTCCGAGACAGTGATTCAAATTACCCACTGCGCGCACTCTCCCTTGGCTTGAGCATAGCACAGCTTTCCGCCAAAGACAAGTCGGTGTAATGGCGATTACAGTCTAACGAAGATTTACGATGGTCTTCGAGGCCTGGGGCTACTATGGCGGTGGGCGTTTGTCTGGAGGAGGGGTGCGCTCTGTCCTGATATTAGAGAAGAAGTTGGGCCCCATGCCGTGTGACAGGAGGGTCGAGGCTTTGTTCGCGGCAATCTGGCGGGCCAGATTGACGATGGCTTCGGATGGGGCCCAACCCATACAGTGTAGCTTTAGTATCGGGGATAGCTCCTACCCCGGTCAATGAGCTCTATCAAGACAAAACCTGAAGTTCATCAGAACTTGCCCAGTTCTTGATAGAGATCGACGTCGCCGTTCTTGGCGATCTGTTTGTCTTCGTAGGGAGCGCCTAGGCGACGATAGAACTCGTCAGCGATGTTGTGAAAGACGCCTGTTGTGATTGCGATGAGCCAGTAGCGCAGCGCACCGAATTGTAACTGAATGACTTTGAGAGCCAGGCGGGTGCACGTGTAATTTAAGAGCCCAGCGAACGCGGCGTCATAATTGTGAGCTTTCGCTTGGGTGACGATCTGCTGGGCGAGCTGGTCGATCAACGGATCCAGAGGGCGACGATCTTGTTGCGTGATATAGGGCATAGGGACCTCCTTTGTGAAGTATTGTACTTGATAAAGCCGAGTTGAGCGACAATGAATTGTGTGGCAAGCAGTGCAATGGCGAGAAGGTTTCCTTATAGATAGCTGCAAGGGTATCTCAGGCAGAGAGATCTAATCTAACAAGTCATTTGAGCACCGCTAGTTTGTGTGCTAGACTTGTAGAGCAAGGAGGCTCGTATGAGTGAGGTTTTGATCCGCTTGCAGATTGAGGCTCTCCCTGAAGGTGTCTACCTTGCTACCAGTGAAGACCTACCTGGGTTGTTAGCTCAGGGGCGCACTCTAGCCGAAACCATTGAGATCGCTCAAGACGTCGCCCGCAAACTCATCGAATCCTATCAAGAGCATGGCGATCCCTTGCCACCAGCGCTACGAAAGCAAGCCCCTAAACGCATCACGTTGCAAGTGCCTCTCGGTATAAGCTAATGGGGCGCCTCAGTGGGTTCAGCTATCTTGATGTTATTACCAAGCTGCGCAAGGCGGGTTTCCAGTTTGACCGTCACGCCAAAGGGAGCCACGAGATCTGGTGGAATCCTCGGACACGTGCTCGCGTGACTATTCCACACCATCCTGGTGATCTCCCCGAAGGGACGGTGCGGGCAATCATTCGTCAAGCAGGTCTCAGCGTTGAGGAGTTTCTTCGGCTTTAGATGGGGGGCTTTTGTTGTGTTACTCTAGCTAGCGCCTTCATTCTTGATAGTGTAAAATACCCGCCGTACATCTAAACCTTACACAAGGAGGTCGAACTATGATCGTCAAGCTGCCCGACGGACGAACCCTTGAGCACAACGGTCCCGCGACTTTGAAGGAAGTGCTCGCCACGACGGCCAAGGAGCTTCTGAAGACCACCGTCGG
>JAUQPG010000002.1:26112-72273 GCA_030550495.1 Candidatus Bipolaricaulota bacterium
TTACACAAGGAGGTCGAACTATGATCGTCAAGCTGCCCGACGGACGAACCCTTGAGCACAACGGTCCCGCGACTTTGAAGGAAGTGCTCGCCACGACGGCCAAGGAGCTTCTGAAGACCACCGTCGGCGCCAAGCTTGACAGGGAGATCGTCGACTTCCATACGGTGCTGCCCGCTGACGCCACCGTCGAGCTGATCCCTCTGGATTCTCCCGAAGGGGCTGCCATCTATAGACACAGTTATTCGCACATCATGGCGCAGGCCGTGCGCCGGCTCTTCCCCGGCGTCAAATTAGCTATCGGCCCAGCCATCGAAGACGGCTTCTATTACGACTTCGATGTTGATACCCCATTCACCCCCGAAGACCTAGAGAAGATCGAAGCCGAGATGAAAAAGATCGTCACGGAAAACTATCCGTTTGAGCGCTTTGAAGTCTCTAAAGACGAAGCGCGCCATATGCTCAAGGACGAGCCGTACAAGCTCGAACTGCTAGAAGAGATCCCCGACGAGAAGGTCTCGTTCTATCGCGATGGAGATTTTGTTGATTTATGTCGCGGCCCGCACATGCTCAGTACCGGGCAGGTCAAATACTTTAAACTCTTAAACGTTGCTGGGGCATATTGGCGTGGTGATGAGCGCAATAAGATGCTCCAGCGCATCTACGGCACAGCGTTTGTGACCAAGGAAGCGCTGGAGCAGCATCTGCAGATGCTCGAAGAAGCGAAGAAGCGCGATCACCGCAAGCTCGGCAAAGAGCTCGAGCTCTTTACATTTGATGAGGAAGTCGGGCCGGGATTGCCCCTGTGGCTGCCCAAGGGCGCGATCATCATCGAAGAATTAGAGAAATTAGCCAAGGAGACCGAAGCCAAGGCGGGCTATCTGCGCGTGCGCACGCCCCACATCTGCAAAGAGTCTATGTATCTGAAGAGCGGGCACCTCCCGTACTACCAAGAGTCAATGTACCCGCCCATGGAGCTGGAAGGCGTCAAGTATTACTTAAAGCCCATGAACTGCCCGCACCATCATAAGATCTTTGCCGCCGTGCCGCGCAGCTATCGCGATCTCCCCTTAAGATTGGCAGAATACGGCACGGTCTATCGCTATGAGAAATCCGGAGAGCTCTTCGGGCTGATGCGCGTGCGCAGCATGCAGATGAACGACGCGCATATCTACTGCACGCTCGAGCAATTTGAAGAAGAATTTCTCGCGGTCTGCCGGATGTACTTAAATTACTTTAAGCTCTTTGGGATCGACAAGTATCTGATGCGCTTCAGCACCCATGATCCCAAAGAGCTGGGCAAGAAGTACGTCAACGAGCCTGAGCTCTGGAGGCAGACGGAAGATATGGTGCGACGCGCGCTCGAGAACGGGGGCATCAATTACGTCGAGGTCCCCGGAGAGGCTGCGTTCTATGGGCCAAAGGTCGACGTGCAGGTCTGGAGTGCCATCGGGCGAGAGTTCACCTTGGCGACGAATCAAGTCGACTTTGCCGTGCCGCGGCGATTTGGGTTAGTCTATAAGAACGCGCACGGGCAGTATGAGACGCCCATCTGCATCCATCGTGCGCCATTGAGCACGCATGAGCGCTTGATCGGCTTCTTGATTGAGCACTATGCGGGGGCGTTTCCGGTGTGGCTTGCTCCCGTGCAAGCCGCTGTGCTGCCCATCACAGATCGCCAGCATGAGTACGCGCACAGGGTCTTGCAGAAGCTCAGAGACGCCAACATCCGTGCGGAGCTTGACGGCAGCAGCCATACGCTTAATTATCGCATTCGGCACCATCAGTCTCAGAAGGTGCCGTATATGCTGATCGTAGGTGAGCGCGAGGCCCAGAGCGAGCACGTCGCAGTGCGCCTGCGCACGGGAAAGGACCTAGGCCCAAGACCCCTGGGCGAGGTCATCAAGATGATCTGCGAGAAGATCGCTACGCGCTCGCTGGATTTGGAGTGAAGGAGAAAGGAGGGCCCGGCAGGAAGGGGCTTCCTGCCGGGAGGGCCTGCATCCTCCGGGCCTAGCGGAGGGTCAGCTGAATCACTGAGAAAAACGAAACCAATCCCGTTAGTATTGTCACGAGTGCTGAGCTGGCAAGGATGATCTGCTGTGAGCGCGAGAGTATCTTCATTGTCTGCATTCCCCCTTGTGCTGCACTGAGCATAGCACAGCGAGGGTGCAGAGTCTGTGCAGGCAAAGTGAAAATTTCGTGAAAAGAAAAACCCCTCTCCCATAGTCAGCTATGGGAGAGGGGCCAATTTAGCGCACCAGCACGAACTTACTTACTAGTCGGATCTGCTGCCCATTAGGTCTTGTGACTGTAAGCACGTACCAATAGAGCCCATTGGCTGGGATGCGTGGCCAGCGCAACGTTACTGTCGACCCAGCGCTCTCTTGGGTTATGATCTGGCGTCCATCTAAGCCGTACACTGTGACTTTCAGAGAGCACCCAGAGCAGTTCTGCACGCTCCAGCGCAACTCTTGAGGCGCGAAGCGCACGCGCTGTTCTGAAGCCGTCAGCTCGATAAACTCTTGGGGTCTAACGAGCCGGAAGCGCTTGCGTCGGTCAGCGAGCTTCAGTGCCGCGCGTAGTTGTGATGAGACTTTGTCGATGCGCGCAATCGCACCGTTCATCAGGGCGCGCCACTGCGCGAACGCTATGAGCAGCTTATCGCGGGCGCTTTGGATCAGCTCTGCAGGCGACATGGCCTCGATGGGGTTAGGTTCGACAGCGAGCGGCCCCAATGCCGACAGCGCATCTTCGGCTTCTGCAAGCAGATCGAGCGCCTCAGTGATGAGGGTCTCGATCTCATCGAGCTGGTCGCTGGAGTTCTCCGTGAACGCGATCAGCGCGTCGATAGTCTTGTGGATGCGCTGAGCGCGCTCAGAGCTGATTATATTGGCCTCAACGAACGCGTCCACGCGAGCGCGCACCCCTTCAGCTCGCCCCGCTAAGGACTCCATCAAGAAGCGCGTATCAGCAAGGGAGACGAGCAGCTCGTTCACGGTCTCTTGGGTCTGGCTGATAAGCTGGCGGGCGCGCTCATGAGCGCCGAAGCTATTGAGCAGATTGAGCGCTAAGCGCAGGTCTTCCAGGGGCCTAGGGAGGCTCAAGGTGCGCCCGTGCTCGATGACGTCACGCTTCATCGTGCCGAGCTCATCGCGTCCCTCCGGCGTGATCTTTCTGGCTTCGACGGAGACGGTACAAGAAGCACTGGCACCTTGAGGATCTCTGACGGTCAGTCTCACGGAGTATGCGCCTTCTTTGTCGGCTTTAAACGACGTGACAGCAGCGGTAGGATCGGCGATCACAGCTTGGCTATCGGTGGGCTTGGTGACGAATGCCCACTGGTAGGTCAAGGCTGCTCCTTCGGGATCTGACGAGCCTGAGCCATCGAGAGTGACCGTCTGGCCGACGAGCACTTGCGCGGGGACAGTACCGCAATTGGCTATAGGAGCCTGATTCGGAGGAGGCGGCGGTGGGGCTTGCGTCACGGTGATCGTCTGCTGCGCGGTCACAGTAGCCCCGGCATTATCCGTGACGGTGAGCTTGATCGTAACGATCCCTGGATTTGTAGGACAGGTGAAACTCACCGTAGGACCGGTGGCATCGGGTTGGCCGTCTCCGTTAAAGTCCCACTCGTATCGGATGATCTGGCCATCGGGATCATAGGAGCCGGAGCCGTCCAGGGTAATAGTCTGGCCGGTATTGCACGTGTACGGCTGGGTATCGGGCTGGCCATCGGGGACGGGGCCGGGATCAGCTATCGGCGTCTCATTGAGGGTAGCGACCAATTTCTGCTTGAGGGCATTTTCTAGATCCGTGAATGTCCTAACGACTACGACAAAGCCGTTTTGGTGTCCAGCGGGGAAGGGAGGAGCTATCCGACCTGGCTGTGGCCAGACCAGTTGCAACAGGAAGTTCTTGAACTCTGGCTCTTGTTCGACGCTGCCGATCCCCTCGGCGTCGAGCTGATCGAGCCCTGCGGCTACGGCTTCGTCACGGGCCTGGAGCGTCTGTCTTTTAGCCTCCTCAGGCGGAGAAGGGAGATTGGGTTGGCCATCGGAGATGACGTTGAAGACCTGGCGTGCCCCCGGGCGGGCTTTGTTTCCCGTGATCAGCGTGGCCGCAAGGCGAATCCCTGAGACCATTGGCGTGAAGCCGCCACCCTTGATGATCGCCCTCACTCTGGCAGCAACTTCGCCGATGTTCTCCGCTGTGATGATCGTCATGGGGACTTCAACGCGAGCTCCTGCGATCCTAGTCGATGGATCCGTTAAATTCCCTGAAAACTGCACTAACCCAAATTCGACCGTACCGTTTTGGGGCACCACGGCTGGGTCGGAGATCGCGTTGGCGATCCCGTTGACCATGGTGATAAAGTCCGAGTTGGAGATGCTGCCCGATCCGTCCATGATGATCACGATCTGGGTTTTGACCGTGGTGAAGGTCTGAGCGCCAGGTAGAGCCGCCCACAGACAGAGCAGTCCTATACTGACGCAAAGCACTTTTGCGCTCACGCGCGCCATAGGAAATCCTCCTTCGTTTGTCACGCTCTGGCGAGCATTATAGCACACAAGGCAAGACAAGCAATGTAACAGGAATCACGCTGGCTTCAGCATCCTGCGGCTTTGCGCAACAATTCAGCTTTGTCCGGGCGTTCCCAGGGGAGATTGAGATCGCTCCGCCCCATGTGTCCATAGGCAGCCAGCGGTGTGTAGATGGGGCGGCGCAGATCTAATTGCTCGATGATCGCAGCAGGGCGAAAGTCAAAATATCTCTCGATAAGCTTGGCAATCTCGCCGTTGGGGAGCTTTCCGCTGCCAAATGTGTCGACCGTGATAGCCAGGGGACGAGCTTGGCCAATAGCATAAGCGACCTGGACTTCACATTCACTTGCCAATCCCGCAGTAACGATATTCTTGGCGACATAGCGCGCATAGTAGCTTGCTGAGCGGTCGACTTTCGTTGGGTCTTTCCCGGAGAAGGCACCGCCGCCGTGGCTACCGTAGCCCCCGTACGTGTCGACCTCGATCTTGCGCCCGGTCATGCCCGTGTCACCGCAGGGGCCACCGATTTCAAAGCGCCCCGACGGATTGACTAAAATAACGGTCTTGGAGTCGAGCCATCGGCCGAGCACAGGGCGGATAACCAGTTCTGTCAGATCATGGCGGATCTGCTCTTGGGAGACGCCTCCATCATGCTGGGCCGAGAGCACAACCGTATGTGCCCGCACGGGATGGCCTTTCTCATCATATTCGATAGTCACTTGGGATTTGCCGTCAGGGCGCAGATAGGGGAGTCTCTTGCTGCGGCGCAGCTGGGCGAGCTGGCGCACCAATTGGTGGGCAAGCATGATGGGCAGCGGCATCAGCTCCGGCGTCTCTTGGCAGGCGTACCCGTACATGATCCCTTGGTCGCCCGCGCCGATGGCGTCGTAGGGGTCTTCCGAAGAAGATTTAATGACAGCTTGAGCAATATCAGGCGATTGCTCATGAATCGAGACGAGTACCCCACAGTGATCAGCGTCGAAGCCGTATTCGGGCTTGTCGTAGCCGATCTTTCTGATAGTTTCGCGAGCGATCTTGGCGTAGTCGACGCGCGCTGTTGTGGTGATCTCCCCAGCGATCAAGACCAAGCCATTCGTGGTGAACGTCTCGCACGCAACGCGGGCATACGGATCTTGCGCGAGTATAGCATCTAAAATGGCGTCGGAGATCATATCGCACATCTTATCCGGATGCCCTTCCGCTACAGACTCGGACGTAAACAGATACGTGCTCATAGGGTTTTCTTGGCCAGATATTATAACATCCCCCTTGAGCGCGGGCCAGTCGTCGGCTAAGATAAATAATGCTGCCGTTTATACTCTTAGGGGTGCTTCAAGGGCTGACGGAGTTTCTGCCCATCAGCAGCTCCGGCCACTTAGCGTTAGCAGAGCAGCTCTTTGGGATTCACAAGCCCGGGATCGTCTTTGATATTTTTGTGCACTTTGGGACTGTGCTCTCGGTGTTGTGGGTCTTTCGAGGAAGAATCTTTCGCTTAGTGCGTGCGCCCGTGCGCGGGGGAGAAGACTTAAGAGTTTTGGGGATGCTCGTCATGGGCTCTCTCCCCACGGGGATCTTAGGATTGGCGCTGAACTCTGTTGCTGAAGCAGCATTTGCGCGGAGTTGGGCGGTGGGGCTGGGGTTGCTTCTTACAGCGAGCGCGCTCTTCTTTGTCGAGCGTTTGAGCAGTCCAAAAACAAAGTCACTCGAACAGCTTAGTTGGCGCGATGCCCTGTGGGTGGGGCTGGCGCAAGGAATCGCAGTGTTGCCAGGGATCTCGCGCAGTGGGAGCACCATCGCCATGGGGCTGTTTTTAGGGCTTCGTCGGGAGGACGCTGCTGAGTTCTCGTTCTTGCTCTTCATCCCTGCGGTCGTGGGGGCAACGCTTCTGAAGCTTGGTGAGGCGCTCTCCGATCCCGCAGCGCACAGCGCTTTGTGGGGCAGCTATCTTGCCGGGACAGTCGTGGCGTTTCTCTCCGGGGTGATCGCGATTCGCTTTTTGTTGGGATTCGTGCGCGAGCGCCGCCTGACACCGTTTGCAATCTATTGTTATGTTATCGGGCTTCTTGCCGTGCTATGGAGAATAGCACGATAAAGTGCGCTCGAAGGCGTGCGCAACGCGCAAGAGTTTCTTCTCTTGGAATTTATCGGCGATAAGCTGGATCCCAAAGGGTAGGCCGTTTACTGTGCCCCCAGGAACAGAGATGGCTGGGATGCCCGCTAAGCTGGCGGGCACGGTAAAAATATCTGAAAGATACATGGCTAACGGATCTTTCAGGCGCTCGCCCAGCTTAAACGCCGGCGTCGGCGATGTCGGCGAGAGAATAATATCTACGCTTTGAAAAGCGTTCTCAAAATCTTGTCGGATGAGGGCCCGCACCCTCTGAGCCTTCTCGTACCAGGCTTCGTAGTATCCCGCGCTGAGGGCATATGTTCCGATCATGATTCTGCGCTTGACCTCAGGGCCGAAGCCCCAGTCGCGGCTTTCCGAGAACATCGCTTCGACGGAGTTATCGCTTGCTCGCTTGGTATAGCGCACCCCGTCAAAGCGCGCCAAGTTAGCGCTCGCCTCCGACGACGAAATTAAATAATACGTCGGGATAGCGTACTCCGTGTGCGGTAAAGAGAGCTCAACGATCTCCGCGCCAAGCTCACGAAAAGAATCGATCCAGGACTCGACGCGCGCTTTGGCTTGGCCCGATAGATCACGTATATACTCTTTGGGCACGCCCACGCGAAAGCCCTGAATCTCTTGTCCGAGTTCTTGGGTATAGTCTTCACTGGGACGGGCTGCGCTCGTTGAATCGAGGGGATCATGCCCAGCGATATAATTTAATAGAATTGCGCAGTCGCGCACGTCCTTGGTCATCGGGCCGATTTGATCGAGAGAGCTAGCAAATGCGACGAGGCCGTAGCGTGAGACCAGGCCGTAGGTCGGTTTGAGACCCACAATCCCGCAAAACGATGCGGGCTGGCGGATTGAGCCTCCGGTGTCGGAGCCCAAGGCACAAATAGCTTCATGGGCGGCAACCGCTGCAGCTGAGCCCCCCGACGAGCCACCGGGGACGCGCTCCAGATCGTGCGGGTTGCGCGTAGGAAAGAACGCACTGTTTTCAGTAGAAGACCCCATCGCGAATTCGTCTAGGTTTGTCTTGCCCAAGATCGTCGCTCCGGCGTCTTTGAGCCTCTTGATGACTGTCGCCTCGAAGATCGGCTGGAAGTTCTCTAAGAATCGTGAAGCGCACGTCGTCTTGAGATCTTTCGTCACGATGTTGTCCTTGACGGCGATGGGCAGGCCCCGCAAGGGCTTCTCGTGCAAGTGCTCACACTCTTGCAGTAAGCGTTCTTGGGGAGCCAGCGAGATGTATGCCCGAATGTGCGGTTCTTTCTCGGCGATGGCACGATAGAGATCTCTGATGACGTCACGGGGGTGGATCTCGCCCTGCTCGATGAGGGCAAGCAGTTCGTGTAAAGGTCTCTCGTTGAGATTCATAAAAAAAGCTCCAAGTTCTTCTTGGAACTTGAGAACTCAGAACATGCAACTGTCAAACTGTGTCGTGCCGAGGGAGGGATTTGAACCCTCACGGGATATAACTCCCCTACGGTCCTGAGCCGTAGGCGTCTGCCAATTCCGCCACCTCGGCAAGCTAAGAGCTTGAGCTGCGCCTTCGCCAGCCGGAGGCTGGCAAAGCCTATCTGGTAAAGAAATATTCTAACACGGCCGACTTGGCTTGTCAACCACTCTCAAGGTATACTTACTAATCCCATGAGCGATGAATGCTTTATCATTGTAAATCTTTTAGCTGGGCGGGGGCGGTGCCGAAGGCTATGGCCAGCCATCGAGCACGCCTTGAGACGCTCAAACCTCTCTTTTCGCTATGTATTTACGGAAGCCCCTGGCACGGCTATCGCTATTGCCCAACGCGCAGCGCAAGATTTCTCTACAGTTGTCGCCGTCGGGGGAGACGGCACTATTCACGAAGTGGCTACTGGCCTAATGGGGACTCAAGCTAAACTTGGGATCATCCCCGCAGGCACGGGGAATGACTTCGTCAAGATGCTCAGCATTCCCCCCAAAGATCCAGTGCAGGCTATACCCATCTTAGAGCGAGGGCAGACCAAACGGGTGGACGTCGGCCGTGTCGGAGAGCATTACTTTGTCAATGGGTTTGGGGTTGGGCTCGACGGAGCAGTCGCGTGGAGAGTCTTTCGTAGCTGGCGCTGGCCTTGGCTGGCTCACTGGATCTATCTCTATGCGGCTGTGAGAGAAGCGCTCTTCTTCCGCAGCGGCGAGTTGGCTGTCCATGGCATGGGGTGGGCCCACGCCGGCACGGTGATGATGCTAGGGGTGTGTAATGGGCAGTATCTTGCTGGGGATTTCCGACTGGCGCCCCATGCCAAGATCGATGATGGGCTCTTTGATGTCTATCTGATTGCGGACATGCCCCCAATACGGAGGATCATGCAGATTCCCAAGGCGCGGCGCGGGCAGCATCTAGGGCTTCCGGAGGTCCAGATCCAACGCACTCCATGGCTCGAGATCATCTCAGAGAGACCGCTACTGGGCCATCTTGATGGAGAGCCTATAGAGTTTCCTCCGGGAAGGCTACGAGTTGAGCTCCTGCCCAAAGCATTAGAAGTTATAGCGGGAAGATAAACGGCGAAGCCTGGTGGAGCGGGCGACGGGATTCGAACCCGCGACACCTGGCTTGGGAAGCCAGTACTCTACCGCTGAGCTACGCCCGCATGGCTCATTTATTATAGACGCCTCAGGGTTGCTTGTCAATACCCCCTTGTTTACAATGATAATCCCATGCACATACTCATTCGGTTCTCTGGGGAGATAACAGTGAAGAAGCGCCGCACCCGTGCGCGCTTCTTGGAGCGATTGGCTGCTAACGTTCAGGATGCTCTCCGGACAACGGAGAGGCCCTTTGCCTTCTCTGACGAGGGGAATCGGTTCTTGGTCGAATCGGATTCCCCTCACGCTTGTCCGGTCTTATCTAGAGTCTTTGGGGTGCAAACGCTCTCAGTTGTCGAGCGTCGTTCGTTTGAGACTCTCGAAGATATTCTCAAGGCTGGGGCGGAGCTCTATAGCTCTGCTGTGGCGCAGAAGCGCTTTGCTGTGCGCGCGCGGCGCCTCGTACAAGGGCGGCATCTTCCGTTCTCTTCTTTAGATATCGAGCGCGAGCTGGGAGCAGCCTTGCGCCCCTACGCTGACAGAGTCGACTTGGAAGCCCCACAGATCACTATCTTTGTCGAGGTTCGCTCGCGGGAAGCCGACTTCTTTACCGAGAAGCTAGCCGGACCGGGAGGATTGCCCCTCGGCACTGCGGGCAAGAGCATCGCGTTGCTCTCAGGGGGATTCGATTCGGCCGTCGCGAGCTGGTTGATGCTCAAGCGCGGCGTGGCCTTGGATTATCTGTTTTGTCGGTTGGGCGGGAGCCTTCATGAGTACGGTGCCCTCCAAGTTGCCAAGGTCCTCGCTGACCGCTGGAGCTATGGGAGCTTCCCCAGACTCTATTCAGTCAATTTTGAGCCATTAGTAGCGCATATCCAGCAGTGCGTGCGGCCCTCCTATTGGCAAGTGATCCTCAAACGCCTGATGTACCGCGCTGCGGAGAGTTTGGCCCGACGGTCTCATCTGCTTGGGATCGTCACAGGAGAATCGATTGGGCAGGTCTCATCCCAGACCCTGCAGAACTTAGCGGTGATCTCTCAAGCGACGACGATTCCCCTGTGGCGCCCTCTCGTTGGCCTCAATAAAGACGAGATCCTCGCGCTGGCGCGTCGCATCGGCACGTATGAGTACTCTGCGACCGTTGCGGAATATTGTGCGATCTTGCCCAAGCGCCCTGCTACAGCGGCCTCGCTTTCCGATGTTCTTGCTGAAGAAGAGAAGCTCGATATGAGCCTTCTCGACAAGGCCCTGCAGGACGTATGCACGTATGATCTACGGCGCTTAGAGCTGAGCGCACTGGAGCTTCCAGAGATCGAGATCGAAGAGATCCCGGAGAGTGCTGTCGTCGTTGATTTGCGATCACCGCAGAGCTATCGGGCTTGGCACTACCCCGGCGCGATCTACAAAGATTTTCTTAGTGCTTTAAAAGAGTTCCCGTCGTGGGATAGAAATAGCGTCTATGTACTCTATTGTGAGCTGGGACTCAAGAGCGCTCACTTAGCTGAGCAGATGCGCCGAGAGGGCTTCCAAGCGTTTCACTTCAAAGGGGGCTGGTCCAAGCTCGTGGAGTATGCGCTGGAGCGCGGCCTGATCCCGCCGGAGATCTTGCCCTCGAGCGCCTGGGCTTAAGACTTCTTGAGTATTTCTATGGGGAGCAGCTTTCGCCCCCCGATGAATTCTAGCGCGGCTCCACCGCCCGTCGAACAATAGATATTCTGTGCGTGCGTGAGACCGGCGTGACTGAGGGCTGCCGCTGTCTCCCCCCCGCCGACAATCGCAAAGGCTTGGGATTCTGCGATGGCGTGAGCAATGGCGCGGGTGCCCGCATCAAATGGGGGCTCTTCGAATCTCCCCAACGGCCCAGCCCAGAGGATCGTCTTAGCGCGCTTGACCCAATCTTGGAAGAGCTGTATCGTCTGGGGGCCGATGTCCCGCCCTTGCCAACCGTCGGGGATCGCATCAGCGGGCGCGAGAGCGCGCTCGCTCCCGCGTACGATTTGCACATCAACGGGAAGGACGAGCTCTGGGCCTTGCTCGCGAACTCCCTGCAGATACGCGCGCGCTTCGTCGAGCATCGTCTCGTCCACGAGAGAGTCTCCTACGTGAGCCCCTTGGGCTTTGAGAAGGGTGAACGCTACGGCGCCGCCGAGCAAGAACGCGTCGACCTTCCCCATGAGATCGTTGAGCACCCCGATCTTCTCTTTGAGCTTTGCACCCCCAACGAGGGCGATGAACGGGCGCGCTGGGTTCTCTGTGGCACGGCTGAGCATCGTGACTTCTCGCTCTAAGAGCAGCCCCGCGGCTGAGGGTAAGAACTTCGCGACCCCGTAGGTGCTGGCGTGCGCTCGATGGGCCGTGCCGAACGCATCGTTCACATAGCAATCTGCGAGGCGAGCAAGTTCGCGCGCGAAATCCTCGTCATTGGCTTCTTCTTGGGGATAGAAGCGCACGTTCTCCAATAAGACGATATCTCCCGGCTGCATCTGGGCGATAGCGCTCTGGACCGATGGCCCAATACAGTCGTTGAGCTTAGTGACGGGGCGTCTTAAAAGCTCTTGCAGGCGTTGGGCAATGGGATCAAGTCGCAGCTCTGGGACGACCTTCCCCTCAGGACGGCCCAGGTGCGAGACCAAGATAATCTTAGCGTGGCGAGCAAGGAGATACTCAAGGGTGGGAAGGCTCTCACGCAAGCGGGTATCGTCGGTGATGCGTCCGTCTTTTAAGGGGACGTTATAATCAACGCGAACGAGAACGCGTCTTCTGGCGACGTCAAGGTCGCGAAGACTCCGCAGCATCTATATCCCGCCTTCAGAGACGAATCGCTTGAAGTCCGCAAGCTTCATCTCGCTCTCCACGAAAGCCCGGAAGCGATCCTCTGAGAAGTCCTGACGCTCGTCCTCGATGGTGGGCATCTCTACGGCAGCTACTTGGAAGACCTCTTCGGAGACGTAGATGGGGCTGCCCAGACGCAGCGCAATGGCTATCGAATCCGAAGGCCGCGCGTCGATCTCGATGGTTTTGCCCAAGTGGTCACGGATATGCAGCGTCGCGAAGTATGTCGAGTCTTGGATGCTATCGATGACCACCATGTCCAGATCTCCTCCGAGGCCTTTGAGGATCGCTTTGATCAAGTCGTGGGCTAAGGGGCGGGGAAACTCACGCTGCTGCAGGACCATGGCGATGGAAGTTGCTTCGGGTTGCCCAATCCAAACAGGCACGACCTTGCTCGACTGTAGATCGCGAAGCAACAACACCGGCATGTTCTGGGTGGGGTCCATCACCAGCGCTTTGACTTCAACTTCGCGCATCGCACAACCTCCTCTCAAGGTTCCTGGGACACGCTGATTATAACATGCCCGCCCGTGCCTGACAAAATGGCGCAGATTACACTCACGAGCACGACCTCGGGGGCTTGTCAGAGGGTGCGCTAAATACTAGAATAGCACTCAGCTGAGCAAGGAGGCTTCCTATGTGTGGGATCGTGGGCTATGTGGGGCAGCGTCCGGCCCAAGAGCTCTTGCTGGAGGCTCTCAAAAGACTCGAATATCGCGGGTACGATTCTGCAGGGATCGCCCTCGTCGAGGGCACTCAGCTCTTTTTGGCAAAGCGTGCTGGGAAGGTAAACGATCTCGCTGAAGCCTTGAGCGGCAGAGTCTCTCACGCTACTGTCGGCTTAGGTCATACTCGCTGGGCTACCCACGGCCCCCCAACCGATCAGAACGCCCACCCCCATTGTGACTGTCAGAAAAAAATCGCGGTCATCCATAACGGGATTATCGAGAACTATCTGCCCTTCAAGGAAGAACTGCAACGTCGAGGACACAGATTTGTCTCAGAGACAGATTCCGAAGTGATCGCCCATCTCATTGAAGAGCACTATGATGGGACTAATCTCTTAGAGGCTGTCAGGGAGGCGCTGCGCCCGCTGCGCGGAGCGTACGCGATCGCGGTCGTGGCTACAGACTCGCCCGATGAAGTGATCGTAGCGCGCGCGGGCAGCCCGCTCGTCTTGGGTTTGGGCCAGAACGAGAATTTTGCCGCGTCAGATATTCCCACATTGCTGAACTTCACCCGCAAGATGATCTTCCTCAACGACGGCGAGCTCGCGCTCTTACGCCGCGATAACGTCGCGCTCTTCGACTTTGAGGGCCGACGCATCACGAGAGCTCCCCAGCAGATCGAGTGGGACGTCGTCACGGCGCAGAAGCAGGGCTACAAGCACTTCATGCTCAAAGAGATCCACGAGCAGCCCCACGCCCTCGCCAACACTCTTCACAATCGCTACGAGCTGTCTACGGGGAGGATCGTGCTCCCTGAGCTTTCTAAGCTCAGCGAACAGATTCAGCGAGCGCAGATGGTCTACCTAGTAGCCATGGGGACGGCGTACTACGCAGGGCTAACGGCAAAATACTTATGGCGCGAATTTTTCAGAGTCCCCATCTCGGTCGAGCTCGCCTCAGAATTTCGCTACAGTAAGCCGTACATAGATCAGAATACTCTGGTGATCGCGATCTCGCAGTCTGGGGAGACCGCTGATACGCTCGGAGCAGTGCGCGAGGCCCGTGCTCGCGGGGCCGCGGTGCTCTCGATTGTGAACGTCGTGGGGGCAACACTGACGCGCGAGTCCGATGTGACGGTCTATACCCATGCCGGCCCGGAGATCGGCGTGGCTTCCACAAAAGCGTTCGTAGCCCAGCTGGCCGCGCTCAATCTCGTAGGGTTCTCTATAGCGCAGCAGCGGGGCTGGCTCTCCCCAGCGCAGACGCGCTCAGCTATAGAGAGCTTAGTCCGTGGGCCGGCTCTGATCGAGAAGCTCCTCCAACAAGAGAACGAGATCGCTCGACTTGCCCAGATCTTTTACGAGAAAGAGCACTTCCTCTTTTTGGGAAGAGATCTGCTCTACCCTATCGCGCTCGAAGGGGCGCTCAAACTCAAAGAGATCTCTTATATTCACGCCGAGGGCTACGCCGCCGGAGAACTCAAGCACGGCCCCATCGCTCTGATTGATGCGAAGATGCCCACGGTCGTGCTCGTCACCAAAGAGAGCGTCTACGAAAAAGTCTTCTCCAACATCGAAGAAGTGAAAGCCCGGCGGGGGATCGTCATCACCGTTACCGATCAGATCAATACTGAGATCGAGCGCGTCTCAGATTTTATTATAGAGATTCCCCAGAGCTCGCGCTGGCTCGCCCCGGTGCTCTTTGTTGTGCCGTTGCAGCTCTTTGCGTATCACATCGCGGACTTACGGGGCACCGATGTCGATCAGCCGAGAAACTTAGCCAAGAGCGTCACGGTGGAGTGAGAAGATGGCCCAATCGTTCGCCTGGACCCCAACACAAGAGTATATCGAGCGCAGCAACATCTGGCGCTTCATGCAAAAATATAATATCAGAGACTACCACGAGCTGGTGCGGCGCTCGACGGAAGATATCGAATGGTTCTGGGATGCTGTCGTCACAGAACTCCAGATCGAATTCTTCGAGCCGTACAAAAAAGTTCTCGACGTTTCTCAAGGGATCCCGTGGGCCAAGTGGTTCGTGGGCGGGAAGGTCAATATCGCCCATAATTGCGTAGACAAGCACGCCCGCGCTCGCCCAGAAAAACTTGCGCTCATCTGGGAGGGGGAAGACGGCTCGGTCCGGCACGTTTCGTATCGCGAGCTGTATGAGCAGACCAATCGTTTGGCTCATCTTCTCCACGAGATGGGCATCGCCAAGGGGGATCGGGTCGGGATCTTCATGCCGATGATCCCCGAGACGGTCATAGCGATGATGGCCTGCGCCAAGCTCGGCGCGATTTTTACTCCGATCTTCTCAGGCTTTGGCGCTCACGCTGTTGCGGCGAGATTGAACGACTGTGAAGCGAAGCTCTTAATCACAGCAGAGAGCTTCTCGCGCAAGGGCGTGCGCATCGAGATGGGCAAGATCGCCCGCGAAGCGGCCAAGCTCTGCCCCACCGTGACAGAAGTGTTGGATCTAACCCCCTTAGGAGTTCGAAAGTTCTCAAGTTCACAAGTTCGCCAGTTCAGAACCTTCGAACCTTCGAACCCGCGAACTCTTCTTCGTGACACCGAGCCCACCGACGCCGAAGACCCGTTTATGATTATCTACACGTCGGGGACGACCGGACGCCCCAAAGGGGCCGTCCATGTTCATGGGGGGTTCTTAGTCAAGATCGCCCAAGAGGTCGCCCATCAAGTCGACCTACACGAAGAAGACATACTCTACTGGGTGACCGATATGGGCTGGATCATGGGGCCGTGGGAGGTCGTGGGCGGGCTTGCCCTTGGGGGCACGGTCTTCCTCTATGAAGGCGCCCCTGACTACCCCAGCATAGATAGACTCTGGGCTATGGTCGAACGGCACAAGATTTCTATTCTTGGAGTCTCGCCCACGCTCATCCGCGCGCTCATGAAGTTCGGGGAGGAGCCCGTGAGAAGACACGACCTGAGCAGTCTAAGAATCTTGGGCTCGACGGGGGAGCCGTGGAACCCCGATCCGTGGTGGTGGCTCTTCGAGCACGTCGGGGGAAGACGCTGCCCCATTATTAATCTTTCGGGGGGCACCGAAGTCGGGGCGTGCTTCTTATCCCCCTTGCCCATTACGCCGTTAAAGCCGTGCACGCTCGTCGGCCCGGCCTTAGGGATGGCCGTAGACGTCTTCGATAGCCATGGCAAGCCGTTGCGCGGCGGGGTGGGGGAGTTAGTCTGTACAAAGCCCTGGCCGGGGATGACCCGCGGCATCTGGAAGGACCCCGACAGATATATTCAGACCTACTGGTCACGCTGGCCCAATATCTGGGTGCATGGGGACTGGGCGTCTATAGACGAAGAGGGCTATTGGTTCTTGCACGGGCGCAGTGATGACACGATCAAGATTGCGGGGAAGCGTCTTGGCCCGGCGGAGATCGAGTCGGTGTTGGTCGGTCATGCGGCGGTAGCGGAAGCTGCGGCGATCGGGGTGCCGCACGAGCTGAAGGGTGAAACTATTTGGTGCTATGTCGTGCTGAAGCCGGGATATGAGCCCAGTGACGCGCTGCGCACGGAGCTACGCGAGCGGGTCAGAGAAGCTTTAGGGAAGGCCTTTGCGCCAGAGCAGGTCAAATTTGTCAAGGAGCTGCCCAAGACGCGCAACGCGAAGATTTTGCGTCGGGCGATCCGAGCGGTGGCGTTGGGGCAAGAGCCGGGGGATCTGTCGAATTTAGAGAACCCCCAAGCGCTCGAGGAGATCGCGCGGGCGGAGACAGCACCGTAGGGGCGTACGGCCGTACGCCCCTACTCTCGAAGTCCTCAGCGTTTAATTTTTCACATCAAGCTGTACTCAAACCCGATGCTGAAGCTCCACTCCGGCTCTTCGTAGCCCGTTGCTAAGCTCGCTTGCCCCTTTACGACAGTGCTCCACGCTGGCGAGACGATCAGACGCAGCGTTGCATCTAAGTTGTGCGCTTGGCTCTCTCGCCCAGCCATCCGTGCCCAATTGTACGAGTATGCTATGTTCAGATTTGCTGTGGGCATAAGCAGTCGTGCGTAGCTTGCCGAAACGGTGAGCCACATATTATCCGTGAAGGGCAGGGGGATATAGAGCCGGGCCTGCGCCAGCACTTGGCTGACAGCGTCAGGAGGCGTAGCGAAATTCGCAGCTATTCGTGCAAGCGCATTAGTTTCCCCTATGGGGCTGATTACTGTGTAGCCGACTGCTGCTGTTGCGTCCCAGCCGCAGAAGTGTGATTCTCGTGAGAGCACGATATTCTGAATGGCTATAATGCCCTTTGCACCTAAGGGCTTACCAAGCTGCTGCTCGATGCCCTCCAGCACCCCGATGACCCCAAGCTCAGGCTGGCGCGCGATCACGTCCGCTACAGCTTTCAGCTCGCTCTCTGAGAGGGGCTGCGTAAGGATTTGGGCCTCTTGGAGCGCTTGGCTGATCTGCATCGCTTTGGCTAAGGGGGTCACGTCTCGGAAGCGTCCAGCTCCTATGCCGCCCAGCGCGCGCACGGTGAAGCCCTCTTGGAACGAAGCGCTCGCCGTGTCCACCCCGCCAAAGAGAAAGAGATTCTCATCGAGATAGCGCCGGAGGCTGCCCTCGCTCATCAGCGTGGTGCTGAGAGCAAGCTGATGCGCAATGTCTAAGCGTACCGAGCCGGTGAGATTATAGCTCCACTCTGGCCCCTCGGCCCACATGATCCCTTGCAGGGCTATATGCCCGATGCTCGCGTTCCCGCGGTCATCGAGATACCGATCTTCAAAGTAGCGATAGTCTCCCGACAGGGTCAGACTCTGCAGCTGATTCTGCGGCGGCGTGTACTCGCACAGTGATGGGGTCATTTGGGCTTGGGTCATGACCCCTGCACCGAGAACGACTATGAGAGCTAAAGTTCCTATTGCTATCAAGCGCATAGTTGGTTCCTCCTTTTGCATTTTAAGTGTACATCATCGATGCCAAGATAGTCAAATTTGAAAAGGCTAGCCTGCATCAGTATAATCAAACATAACCGAGCGATGCACCAAAGGGGGGTTTGATGAGCGCAAAACGTTACGTTTTGTTTTTGATTCCGGTCTTGGTCGCGATCCTGACGGGATGTCCCAAGGTCATTCCTGGTGTGAATATTCGTATTGAAGAGATTGATGCGAGCTGTCGAGGGGCTCAGTTTGCCGCTTTGGCCTTTCAGGAGAATGCAGCCCTTGGCCGGTTCGAGATGCGCGTGACTCATAAGCTCATGGCAGAGTTCGTCATCCCTCAAGGAGTTGCCCAACGGATTGACTTCAGTAAGCCCATCTCCATGCGTGTCTATATGGTAGGAGGACAAAGCTCAGAGTGTATCTTATCTGGCAAGGTCATGACCTTCCGTGGGGTGCTCAAGCGCCAAGGCACCGACCCGCGCACAGGCAATCCCGTCTACATGCTGAAATTCTTCGAAGACTTTAAGATCGAGTATCGCTAGAAGCGCGAGAGACGCGAAAAAGCACAAAAAAATGCTAGCTTTTATTTATAAGTGATTTACATTACATTGTACGCTTCCCTCCCCCTTGACACTCCCCCTTTCTTGTGTTATAATGCTGCCAAGCAAAAACGCTGGCCAAAGGAGGTAGCCATGCGCCATATCAAGCCCGTCGCAGTCGTCCTACTCGTTCTATCGTTAGGCGGGGTCGGGGGCCTCTCCCAGACGTCACAGACCGTCACGATCAACGTCAATCAGTCGCTCTATCTGGACTGCTCAGCTTCGGCAAATATTACTTACACCGTCACTCAAGCTGATATCGAAGGGCCTCAGCCGTTCACTATCGGGACATGGGGCTGCAATGTTGATTCGCTGACGAACTTTACGCTCAGCGCCGATATGACCATGACGGCTACGGGCGATGTCGTCAATGCCAGCGCTGACGACTTCTCTGAGACGTGTACGTCAGCCAGTGGGGGTGGGAGCCCCAGCTGTGGCCCCGGTGGTACATTTGGTCCGATCACCCTAGGCACCGGTGGCAATACTGCCGGAACCCTAGGCGCTGACTTTAGCGGGAATGTCCGGCTCAACGTGAGCGACTGGGATGTACGAGCTATCCCGCCTACTCGTAGTGTCAGCGGGATTATTAACTACTCGGTCACAGACTCGACGCCATAACACAAAAATCCCGAAAGGAGGGCCTGCATCATGACCAGAAAGATTCTCGTCGCGTTGATGATCGTCGCGTCTGGGCTGTCTCTAGCGTCTGGGCTTGTCGCCCAGCAGAATGTGACTATTGAGATCGGTCAATCGCTTTACTTGGACTGCGTGCCCCCCGGTCAACCTGGGGATATCTATTACGTCATCCAGCAGAGCGACATCGAAGCGCCGCAGCCTATAGATATTGGAGATTGGGGCTGTAACGTCGACGCCGTGACGCAGTACAGACTCAACTCGCAGTTCACGTTGTTCTCCGCACCCTTCGTCGTCAATGCCGATACGTCAGACTTTACAGCCGACTGCACGAGTGCTGACGACTATGGCACGTGTGCCCCGAACTCCTCACTCACGCTGGGCGATGTAGACCCCAACACGCGGCGCGGCACCGGTTACAACACCGCTGGCACGGATGGTGCAGACTTCTTTGGCAATGTCTACGTGAACATGGGCGTCGGCCCTGCAGGCTGGGACGTCATGTCCTCGCAGCTCCCCGTCTTCGTGACTGGTATCATCACGTACACAGTAACGGATACAACTCCCTAAGCGAGAGCGTCTTGCTACAATCGTGAGGGAGTTACAGCCATGAAGGTCTGGAAGGGCTGCGTAGCCATAGCGCTGATAATGGCGCTGCTTACCTGGAACGGCTCTGCCCAGACGAGCCAGAATGTACGCGTGACGCTCGTCATCCCTCAGCCGCTCTTCATTGCTGCTGTGATCCCTTCCATTACAGTTGAGATCACCCCCCTCGAGATCGAAGGGCCACAGCCGTTCAAGATCGGCGACTGGCACGTCAACATTGACGCGCTGACGCCCTATCGGCTCAACTCGTCCATCGTGACAGTTGACACGAATATCTTCGATGCCGGCCCTGAAGACTTTTCCACCGATTGCGACTTTGCCGACGACTTCGGCGTTTGCACCGATAAGACATCGCTATCAGACCCCGACCCGCAGAACCGTCGGGGCTTTGGGGAGAATACCGCGGGCCTCAACGGCGCCGACTTTATGGGCGAGATATTCTTAGACATTCGCTCGTGGGATGTCAGCCAGCTGCCGGGATTCTATATCGGCGTCATTCTCTTTACGACGACGGACACGACACCGTAGGAGACGACGATGAAGCTCTTGCGAGCATTAGAAGCACTCGTTTTAGTAATCACGCTGGGAAGTCTTCTCGTGCAAGCCGTCTCCCAGGGGCCAAACTACGCAACTTCGTCCGCCGGCTCAGTCGGCTGGACCAACCCTAACAATGCCGAGGGGACCCAAGATAATATTTGCGCTGAGCGCACCGGAGCTGCCGGTGGAGCACTCGATCTAACGAGCTTTGGCTTCACCATTCCCGATGCGGCGGTCATTCAAGGCATCACTGTCGAAGTGAAGATGGCCGCGACAAGCTCAAGCGAGGGCGTGCGCGTGCGCTTGCTCAAGGGCGGCTCCCCTACAACTAATTTCCAAGATATTAACGGAACTGCTGGCCAGACCGATTGTACGACAAGCGCCTTCCGCACCGTGGGCAGCCCCACAGATCTATGGGGGGAGACCTGGACGGCTGCTGATATTAACAGTGCAAACTTCGGTGTGCGCTTGTCCAAGCTCGGAGCTTCGAACACGGCCTACGTAGATTCCGTGCGCATCACGATTGAGTACCAAGACGTAATGTCTGTAACGATACTTTCTGGCGGCGCGCTCTCGGATACCGTCAACAATGCTTCTACCGTTGAGAACGGTATTGTTTCGTTCATCGGGCAGACGACGCTGCAAGTTATCGCGACACGCAATTGGCGCGTCTGCGCCAAAGTTAGCTCTTATAGCTATCCCCCCGGTGCCGATGACCCCACAGCAAATGCTCTGCAGATCAAAGATTATCTGGGCAATTGGCAGCCCGGCGGCTCTGGGGTCATCGTCAGCCAAGGGACTCCGACGCCCGCTGGAGGGGTGACGTTCCCAGTTGACCAACGCGTGCTGCTGGCGAGCTTTGGTGACGGCAAGATCGGTTCATATCAGTTTACGCTCGATTACTCGATTGACGATCAGGGTGTGCCATGCCCCTAAGAGGAGCGTGAGCGCTCATGCGAAAGATTCTCGTGAAATCAAGTGTAGTGCTTCTAATGCTGGCAGCGACCGGGCTGCTGGTACAGGGCCAGATCGGCATCTCTACGCTCAGCATTGACCTCAACCTCCCTCCCGGCGGGAGCTTCACGGGGGGATTTGAAGTCATTAATAATAGTGAGCAACCTCGAGAGTTTACGGTCGAGCTCAAAGATTATGACAGAAATATCGAGGGCGGCTTAGTCTTACTGAACCCGGGGACGCACCCGCGCTCGCTGGCAAAGTTTTTGTCGTTTACGCCAGCGCAGTTTACCCTTGCCCCCACGCAGAAGCAAGTCATTACGTTTAAGGTCGAAATTCCCGCGACCGAGCGCGGGCCGCACTGGGCTGCATTAGCTATCACCAGCCCGGCGCCGTCATCCGGCGCTCAACCTCCACCCCCGCCAGGACAGCAGCCGTCCATCCCTGTCACCATCGGGACGGCTGAGCAGTTCATCGTCAAGATCCGCCACACTGATCCGACAAATGCTGTCAATCGCGGACGGATCGTGAGCGTCCAGGCTCTGCTGCCGGAGCGCGACAAGCCTCTGCGCATCGTCGTAGAGTACGAGAACACGGGGACGACATTTCAAATAGCCAAGACGCAGTTGCGCATCGTCAACGCCAAGGGCGAGATCGTCGTGCAGAAGAAAGCTGAAGACATGGCACTGCTTCCCGGAGGCAAGCAGCGCTTGGAGATTCCCGTGACGGAGAAGCTGCCGTCTGGGACGTACTTGGCATTAGCGATCATTGACTTTGGCGGCGACTTCTTAGTCGCCGGGCAGGTGCGGTTTAAGCTGTAACCATCAAAAAAATTAAAAAAGGAGGCAGGCATGGTACGAAGGGCGTGTGCGGGAATTGTGCTCGTGCTCTTAGGAGCTCTCACAGTTCTTGGTCAAGGGCAACCCTTGGAGCTGATCGCGCCACCGCTACGCTCGGCCCTGCCCGGCGACATTGTCACTTTAACGTTCATAGCGATCAATCGCGGCACAGCTTCAGATACGTATCTCTTCTCAGTGAGCGTCCCTCAGGGCTTTCAAGCCCTAGGGGCTCTACCACCACTCACGATCGCTCCAAATGCCCAAGAGCCGGTCTTCGTGACGCTACTTGTCCTGCAGGAGACGCCCGCAGGGACCTATACAATCACGCTCGAGGCTGTCTCTCAGAGTGATCCGTCGGTGAAAGCCAGCACCCAGACGACGATCGTTGTCGAGAAGACTGTAGGGGTCATCGTGCGCGCACCTGATCCCCAGGAAGTCGATCCCGGCACTGAAGTCATTCTTGCGTTCAGCGTCACCAATCGGGGCAATGTGATTGACACATTTCGGCTCGATGCGTTCACACCCCGGGGATTCCCTACTAGGGTCGATCCAGGGCTGATCGAGCTGCTCCCCGGTGAAACGCGCTCAGTGTTAGTTGCTGTCAAGATTCCCGCAGAGACGCTGGCGGGATTTGAGCCGGTTACGCTGACGGCCGTCTCGCTGCGCACTGAAGGAGTGCAAGCCAATGGCGCAACAACTCTTATTATTCTGCCTCCAGAAGCTGCCAAAGTCCCCACGGCGCTCTATCTGCTTGCCCCCGCGGAGCTTGCCGTAGGAGCTCATATCGCGTTTGCCAGCAGTGCCTTGACTCCACTCATCTCGTTTCTGACCTATGCGACGTTGCCCGAAGAACAACGCTTCAGCATCAAGATCACGATCTCGGATATTGTTCGATCACAAATTCCTTCGGGATTGCCCATCAATGTAAAGGAGTTTCTCTTCACGTCGCAGCGCGGAACGTTCTTTGTACACCTTGGGGATCTGCCTCAATCGCCCTTGCTGTACAATCTGCTGCCGCGCCGCGGCGTCGAGCTGGGATTTACCGACTTCTTCTCGCTGATGGCGACGTTCGAGGATCAAGACGGGGATTTTATCCAAGAACAGCGAGCAATGGCCCTGAGCTTCAACGGGACGAGCTTGCGCGCAGCACTAGCACGGCTGAGCGTCGCCGGCGCTACTCCCTATACCCTGACGGCAGCGAACTTTCGCAGCGGCATGCTCTCTGCGGAAGGGGCTGTCGCTGAAATCAGCGCGGGCCTGCGGCGCATGTTCTTCCTGCGCGCTGCGCCGGCGTTCTTCGGGGTCACCTTAGGCGGAGAATATTTGAGGGTCGAGCCGGATTTCCCCAGCTTGATCGGCGTGCCCTCCGTGATCGCTGACACCCAGATCTGGACGCTCTTCGGCAACGCCAGCGCAGGAGCGCTGGGATTCAGCGCGCTCATCTCCGGCAAAACAACTGATCTCTTCAGTCAGCCCACTGTACAAGAGGTCTCGTCTATTATCTCGCAAGGGCGTCTTGTCCTGAGGGGGCTTCTGCCGGGATGGCCAAGCGTCTTCTTCGATGTCAAATTTATCTTGCGACGCAGCAACGATCCGCCGTTTGCACCCCTAAGCACCAATGAAGATATTAAGTCCTTAACCATCGCGGATATCGCGAGCCCCATCAGCTATATCCTGACGCTCCAAAGCAATCTCTTCAGAGACAATCTCAATCCTGCCAATAACACCGATACGTTTGAGCTCATCAGCGCGCTCATCACCCGTCCGGTGCTGAGCATCGAAGGGCTGTCGCTCAGCTTGAGCGCGAAGAGCATCTTCCAAGTCGACCCCAATACGAATACGACGCTCGATCACCAAGTGACGTTCATCGGGCGTCTCGCATTTACAAACCCGCGTGTGTCGACATACTTGCTTTTGGGACTGAATACGAACTTGCTCTATCCGTTCTTCTCGAGCTATTTTGGCTCGTTCAGCACGACCCTCTTTGGGCCGGTGAGCGCATCGTTCGCGTTCTCGTTCACCGAGCCGTCATCGCTCAGTTTTAATATCGAAGTGCGCACCAAGTTCGATATGCCCTTCGAGTCTGTCATTATCAAAGGGCGCGTCGAGGGCTATCTCTTTATTGATCTGAATAATAACGGCCAGCGCGATCCAAACGAACCTGGCGTCCAGGACGCCCTCCTGCGCCTAGACGACCAATTAGCGCGCACCAACGCCCAAGGCTACTTCCGATTCCCACCTGTCGGTCCTGGTTCTTATAGGATCGAGATCGCGCGGGCGCCGCTGGGCTTGGTCGCCACTGTACCCACACCAATCCCCGTGACCGTTGCCATCGGGCAGGTCGTCTCTTTGGAGATCCCCATGCGTGCGGTGGGGATCATCCGTGGGCGCGTCTTCGACGACAAGAACCGCAACGGCAAGGCCGATCCTGACGAACCTGGCTTGGTCAACGTGCGCGTCTTTGCCGTTGGCACCGCAACAAGCACTGAGGCTCGCTCTGGTGCCAATGGGCAGTATATCTTGCAAGTGCCGCCGGGCAGCTACACCGTGACGCTCGACCGCACGACCCTACCTAAGCGCTATGAGCCAACGACGCCACTGAGCGTCACCATCTCGGTGCAAACAGGTCAGACTGTCACTATAGACTTTGGCGCCTATGAGGTCCCGCGCCCCGTGCTCTTTGCCCCAATTGCTGACTTCACGTTCACGCCGGCGCAGCCCAAAGTCGGCGAGAAAGTAACGTTCGACGCGTCAGCGTCTACCGACAGCGACGGCCAGATCGTGCGCTACGAGTGGGACTTCAATAACGACGGCAAGCCCGACGCCGTGGGCAAGCTCGTCGAGTGGGTCTTCACCAGCGCCGGGGACTTCCCCGTCAAGCTCACTGTAACTGACAACGACGATCTCCAGAACTCTGTCACCAAGGTCGTCTCTGTGCGGCCATGAAAAAGAGCGTTCTCCTCGCGCTCGGCGTAGTCTTGGTTCTCGTTTTCGTTGGGGCATGGTGGGCCTGGCAGAGACTCTCTGTACAACACGAGGAGCGCTCCGGCCTGATCAGAGTCTCTCCAGCAAAGACGCTTACAGAAGGCAATCCCGATGACTTTGTGACAGTGGTTTTTGTGCTGCACAATCTCAGCGATCAGGAGTGCACCTATGAGTTGAGCACCGAAGTCCCGCAGGGCTGGATACTGCTCAATGAGCTCTATACTGTGAGTGTAGCTCCCCAGGCTCAGTACGAAATTTTTCTCACTGTGCAGATTCCGCCGGGGACGCCGCCCGGACGCTATTGGCTCACCCTGGGTGCCCAGAGCGACCCCGATTTCGCGCTTGGGAGAACTCAGATTACCGTGCGTGCCCGCGAGCGTATTAAGCTGGCCTTGGCTTCATCGGATTTGGTCGTCCATCCCAACGAAGAGAAAATAGTAACACTGACTGTGAGCAATCGAGGGAACACATCAGCCCGTGTGACTTTGGCAGTGACGGCCGCGCCGGTGGGCTGGCAGTTTCAGCTTCGGGAAAGCTCTATGAGCCTTGGGCCAGGAGAAAGCAAAATCATTGGGCTGATAGTCAAACCCTTAGCCCATGCGGAGTTGGCTCCGGGGCGGTTCACAGTACAAGCGACGTCTCCTTCTGCCCGCGACGAACTCTCTTTTACAATTGCGCTTGTGCCCTAGGGCCTTGACAGCCCCTTGGGAGATCTCCCCGCCGTTGAATGTCCCCCCTGAAAGTGCTAGAATGAAGCTGAACGTATTGTGACGAGGAGGATGTAGGTTGTTCCCCAATGACGACGAACAACAGAGACGGATCCGTAATCTCCGGAATATCGCCTTGGTGATCATTGTGGTGATCTTCTCTGTTATCTTATTGCAGGCATTTTTTGGAAGCTCTGATTCTGCAGAGAAGCAGATTCGGTACTCAGAGTTTCTTGCGCTGCTGCAGGCGGGTCAGGTCGTAACGGTGACCCTTGAAGGGACATCTTTTGTGACTGTTTTGGGGCGTGTGCGGCCGGCTAGCGCTCTCGCGGAGAACCCTCAGATAGCGGAGCTCGATGCACGCCGAAGTCAAGAGCAACAGCGTAAAGAGAAGATCGAGGCATTGCTGAAGTATCAGAGTCGGCGCTTGGCATGGATCGAAACGTTACGCTCCGAGCTTCCCCCCCAAGTGCTTTCAGCAGCCCCTGTGATCCAACGCCAGCTCAGTGGGCTAGCCCTGCGCCATGCCGAAGTCGAGCGCTCTTTAGAAGCTCTGGTGCAGGCACGGAAGGAGAAAGCCGATGAGATCAGTGCTCTCATGCAGAGGATCTTAGGAAAAGCTGAGCGCTTCCGTACTGAAGCCGCGCTTGACGATGTTCGGCAAGAATTGAGACAGTACAAGGTCGACTATGACTACAAAAAGCCCGAGGACTCTTCGTGGATCTTTTCAGTCTTGCTCTCGCTGCTGCCGTTCTTCATTATCTTATTGCTCTGGTATGGGATGATGCGGCGGATGCAGGGCGAAGGGAGCAGCGCGTTGAACTTTGGGCGCAGCCAAGCCAAATTAGTGACAAAAGAGTACTCGCGCGTCACCTTCGATGATGTGGCAGGCATCGACGAAGTGAAAGAAGAAGTCCAAGAGATCGTGGACTATCTCAAAGACCCGCAGAAGTTCACGCGCATTGGCGCGCAGATTCCCAAGGGAGTGCTCTTAGTGGGCCCGCCAGGGACGGGCAAGACGCTCTTGGCGCGCGCGATTGCCGGGGAAGCCGACGTGCCCTTCTTCTCGATCTCGGGCTCAGATTTCGTCGAGATGTTCGTGGGAGTCGGGGCAGCTCGCGTCAGGGATCTCTTCAGAAGGGCGAAAGAGGAGGGCAAGGGCAAGCGAGGGGTCATTATCTTTATCGACGAGATCGACGCTGTAGGGCGCAAGCGCGGCGCGGGGATTGGCGGCGGCCACGATGAGCGCGAGCAGACTTTAAATCAGTTACTCTCCGAGATGGACGGCTTCGACAAGAATGAGCACGTAATTATTCTCGCGGCGACCAATAGACCTGATATTCTCGACCCGGCGCTGCTGCGCCCCGGGCGGTTCGATAGAAAGATTACTGTTCCGCCGCCGGACTCCAAGGGTCGTGAAGCGATCTTGAAAGTCCACACGCGCAACAAGAAGCTCGGCCCCGATGTCGATCTGAAAGTCTTGGCACGGCGCACGCCGGGGTTTGTCGGGGCAGACTTGGAGAATCTCTGTAACGAAGCAGCGCTTCTTGCGGCGCGGCGCAACAAAGAGTTTATAGATATGAAGGACTTCGAAGACGCGATAGATCGAGTGATCGCGGGGATCGAGCGCAAGGGGAGACTCTTAAGCGAAGAAGAGAAGGTCAAGATCGCCTATCACGAGGCGGGGCACGCGCTCCTAGGGAAACTCTTGCCCAAAGCTGACCCCGTTCATCGAATCTCGATCGTCCCGCGCGGCGAGGCGCTGGGGTATACGTTGCAGCTCCCGCTCAATGATAAGTATCTCTTCACCAAAGAAGAGCTCTTAGATCGCATGACGGGGATCTTGGGCGGGCGCGCTGCGGAAGAGATCGTCTTTGGCGAGATCTCCACGGGTGCGTATGACGATCTGAAGAAAGCGACAGAGATCGCCAAGCGCATGGTGGTCAGCTACGGCATGAGCGAGCGCATCGGTCCGATTAACTTGGGCCAAGAGAACGGGAACGTCTTCTTAGGGGTCGACTTGGTGCTCAACCGCGAGCACAGTGAGAAGATGTCAGCGCTCGTCGACGAAGAGATTAAGAGTATTATCGAATCGTGTTATAAGCGCGCGAAGGATTTGCTCCAGCGCAATCTTCAAGCCCTGCACAAGCTCGCCAAGAAGCTCCTCGAGGTTGAGGTCTTAGAAGGCGAGCAGCTCGACGTGCTCTTGAAAGATTCGCTGGTGCCTCCTTCTCCAACCCTGGCCTAGATGCCAGTCATCAGCAAACGCCTAGCACTCTTGGGGTCGACCGGCTCGATTGGGACGCAAACGCTCGCCGTGATCGAAGGGCTCAATCGAGCTGGACACAATCTTTCGGTCGTAGCGCTGGCTGCGGGCAAGAACTTAGAGCTCTTAGCGGCGCAAGCCCAGCGCTTCCAGCCGGAGCTCATTGCCATAGAGCGTGCCAAGGACGTTGGTCGGTTGAGACAGTTACTCAAGACGTTCTGGAATGGGGAGATCGCCGTTGGGGGCGAGGGCTTGCAAGCTGTGGCTACTCATCCTAAAGCCGATCTGGTCGTCAACGCCCTGGTCGGTGCGGTCGGGTTGATCCCTACGCTCGAAGCCCTCAAAGCGAAGAAGATCGTTGCCCTGGCGAACAAAGAGTCATTAGTCATCGGGGGGCATCTTGTACACGCTTCGCTTGACCTTCATCTTCGCCCCGGCGAAGGCGTACAGTCCAGACGAAGTTTGGTCCCCATAGACAGCGAGCACAGCGCGCTCTTCCAGCTCCTGCAGCCCTTGCGCCAAGACGAGATCGAGAGAATTATTCTGACGGCTTCAGGCGGGCCGTTCCGCACACGGCCCCTTGACTCGTTCGCACACATCACTGTCGAAGAAGCTCTGCGCCATCCGACTTGGCAGATGGGCAAGCGTGTGACTATAGATTCAGCTACGCTCGTCAACAAAGCGTTCGAAGTGATCGAAGCCCATTGGCTCTTCGATCTGCCCTACGAAAAGATCTCTGTCTTGATTCACCCGCAGAGCGTCGTGCACGGGTTGGTCGAGCTGACAGATGGGAGTCTTTTGGCTCATGTGAGCACGACGGATATGAAGCTGCCCATCCAGTATGCTCTCACCTACCCGGAGCGTATCGCTTCTTCAGTGGAGAGATTGGACTTAGTCAAGCAGAGATTAGAATTTGCGCCGGTGGGGCGGGAGCGCTACCCGGCGTTCTGGCTCGTCTGCGAAGCCGGGCGCCGCGGGGGAACCTTTCCGGCGGTAGCGAACGCTGCCGATGAGGTCTTGGTGCAAAAATTCTTAAACAACGAGATCTCGTTTTTAGGGATCGCACGCGGGCTGGAGAGGGTGCTCGCGGAGCACGAAGGCGTGCCCGATCCCGACGTTGAAGAGATTTTTGCAGCCGATCGATGGGCGCGTCAGAGGGCTAGCGAGATCGCCCAAAATTCGCTATGATAAAGAGTATGGAGAACGCGCGAAAATGGTTTGCTGTGTCGGCCGTCTTGTTGTTTGTGCTCGTCCTCATCATTGCCGTAGATAACTACAATCAAGAGTGGAAGCGCTACCAACGGGCGTATCTGACAGAGGTGCTCACGGAGAAAGCCCAAGCGGAGAAGGGTTCGCTCTCGCTCTTCGATCGGATCGCGATTGCCCTGAGCGCCGAGGCCAATCTGCAAATCAAGAAGGTCGTGACGGAGGTGGGCCGCAGCGCCGATCTCTGCATGACCTGTCATGTGAACGTCGGCGTGCCGGGGTTCACTCAAGAACCCCTCAAAGACTTACTCGAGACCCATCGGAATATTAAAATCGTCGAGCAATTACCGTTCGATCAAGTAGGGTGTACGGCGTGTCACGGGGGGAATTCCTTGGCGCTCAAGTCGGAGCTGGCTCATGCAGAGATGCGCACGCACTTTGCCCAGATCTTTGAAGAGTCTATCGAGAAATTGCGCTCAGAGCGTTGGGCCGAGCGCCAGCGCGGCATCGAGCATATCCGCTGGATGACCGCCAATGACTTCGGGTTTGTCTTTAATGCCCCCAAGGAGAAGCGAGAAGAGGCGATCGCACGCATCCTCGCGTGGTGGCAGCTCCACAAAGACACGTTCTTGGTCGAGGGCTTTGGGAAGCGTAGCTCGCCGTTCCGCACAGAAAACCCCCAAGCGAAAGTGATCGAGGCCCGCACCGACGTCTCGCTCACCGGAGAGCCCCTGCAGTTTGTCGGCTCGGCTACGTGTATAGCGTGTCATGGCCATCCAGAGATCAGCGATGTCTATATTCCCGAATCGAGCAAGCGCCACGTCGAGATCTGGTTCCGCCCGGAGTTCATGACGAGCAAGAATATCGAAGAGTTTAAAGACCACCCATTCATAGACGAAGAGACCCTCAAGACGATGGACGTGACCTGTGAAGCCTGTCACGGCCCGGGGAGCGAATATACAAAGCTTATGCAGAAGGGGATGGCGCTCGAAGCTGCGGGCCAGAGCGTGGAGGCTGCGGCTTTGCTCGGCAAAGCGAAAGAGATCGCGCGGGCCAACGCGCGACAGAACATCAGCGAGCACGATCCGGCTACAGGGTACTCCCGCGTCTGGGCGATCTTCGAGCGTCTGATCGAGAAAGCGTTAGCTGCCAAAGGCCAGAGCCGTCCCACAGAATAACCCAGGCTTCGCCAGACTTCGCCTGGACAAGCTTCGCTTGACCTTCATCTTCGCCCGCCAGAGGCGGGCGAAGGCATACGGTCCAGGCGAAGCCTGGGGGTGAGGGCCTGGTTGACTTTCGTCTCGGTCTTTTTTACAATGAAGTCAGAGTATTTTACTCGGATTTTGGGGTGTCTCATATGAAGGTGACGCGCAAGAGCGATTATGGGCTGCGGGCCTTGTGCACCCTGGCCCGACAGTACAACGGAGAGCCTGTCTCAATCGGGCAGCTCTCGGCAGAGCACAAGATCCCTGAGCCGTTTTTAGAAAAGATCATGCAAGAGCTGCGCGAGCACGGCTTAGTGGAAGCGACCCACGGGCGTGGCGGCGGGTATCTCCTCAAAAGGCGCCCATCGAACATCTCGCTTCGCGAAGTGGTGCGCGCCCTCGATGGCCCTATCGCGCTCGTGACGTGCTTAGATCCAAACCTCAGATGCTCCATCGAGGACGGCTGCCCGACAAGCCCTATCTGGGAGATCATTAATCAGAAGCTCGAAGAATATCTGGGATCGCTCACGCTGAGCGATGTGGTGAACCTCACCCCCTCACCCCGCCCTGCGGGCACCCCTCTCCCTCGGAGGGGAGAGGGGCCGGGGGTGAGGGGAAAGGTCTCATCATGACTCTGAGCGAGCGTGCCCGCGAAGCCCTACGTCAAATTGAGATCCCCCGCGCCCAGAGATCCTTGAACGATCTAGTCGAAGATCTCTCCCTGGATGGGGAGACCGCTCGCGTGCGGCTCAAGCTCCTCCCCGCGTATGTATCAAAGTCCCAACTCAAATCGTGGGCCGAACAAGCTCTCAAAACGATCCCGGAGATCAAGACAGTTCATATTGAATTTGCTCCGCGGCCCCAGCCCAGAGCCCCTCATCCGACGCAGAAGGTGCACCTTCCCCAGATTGCTCATATTATCGCGATCTTCAGTGGCAAGGGCGGGGTGGGCAAGAGCACCGTCAGCGTCAATCTCGCCGTAGCGTTGGCACAGCAAGGGGCACGCGTCGGGCTCTTTGATGCCGACGTGCACGGGCCGAATATCCCGACTCTTCTAGGCCTAAGAGAGCCGCCGACTGTCAAGGCCGGAAAACTCGTCCCGATCTTCAAGCACAGGGTGCACGCGATCTCGATCGGCTTGTTAGTTGGGGGAGGGGACCCGCTCATCTGGCGCGGCCCCATGATCTCTAAAGCGATTAACGAACTCTTAGAGAGCACGGCCTGGCCGGAGTTAGATTATCTAATTGTAGACATGCCCCCAGGCACCGGAGATGCCCAGCTTGGGCTGGCCCAAGACGTCCAGCTGACAGGAGCGATCGCTGTGACGACCCCTCAAGAGGTGGCGCTCTCCGATGTGCGGAGGGGGATCGGGGCGTTCCAGAAACTCAATGTTCCCATCCTTGGGCTGAT
The DNA here is from genome assembly GCA_030550495.1 of Candidatus Bipolaricaulota bacterium. Taxonomy (GTDB): domain Bacteria; phylum Bipolaricaulota; class Bipolaricaulia; order RBG-16-55-9; family DRXL01; genus JANXCC01. Next base: position 57,677 of record JAUQPG010000002.1, read on the forward strand.
TGAGAACATGGCGTATTATCTCTGCCCAAAGTGCGGGCACAAAGAGTATATCTTCGGGCAAGGAGGCGGCCAAGCCGAGGCCCAGAGACGGAATATCCCCTTCTTGGGGCAGATCCCATTAGATCCGAAGCTGCGCGAGGGCGGCGATGCCGGCGTCCCCATCGTTCTGGCTGATCCGTCCTCACCGGCCGCGCAGGAGTTTATAAAGATCGCCGATGCCCTCATCACATATTTCAGAACACAGAAGTCGAGGTGATCGTCCATGACCCCTGAGGAGATTCGCGAAATCATTCGCGAGAACGTCTTCGACCCGGAGCTGGGGTATAACGTCGTCGATTTGGGGCTGCTCTACGATGTCGAGATCCGCGGCGAGAAAGACGTGCGTCTCGAGATGACGCTGACGACCGTGGGCTGCCCGCTCTACGAGCAGATCCAAGCCGACTGCGAGCGCGCGATCAAAGAGCACTTTGGCGAGGACGTTCATGTAGAAGTTGACTTCGTCTTCGACCCGCCGTGGACCCCAGAGATGATGTCCGAAGAGATCCGCGCGGAGATGGGATTTATCTAGAATGTCTCTGTGTGTCTACTGCAAGAGGCGGGCAGGCAAACGCACCTGCCCAGCACTGGGAGGTTTCATCTGCCCAAGCTGTTGCGGGCAGCACCGCGGGATTGAGATCAGCTGCCCCATCAGCTGCAAATATTTTAAGACACACGAGGGCTATCAGCGCGACCGGCTCGCAGCAGATTTTCACACAGTGTGGCTAGAAAAGACGGAGCCGCTCTACAGAGCTGGTAAAGAGCACCTCATTGATCTGATCGCGATGATCGAGATGCTCGTTTATCAGTTCTACCGCGAGCGGGCCTTGGGCACGGATAACGAAGTCTTGGAGGCCCTCAAATTTCTGCAGCGTCGGTTCGGCCCAGTCATAGTCGTCGAAGCCGGAGGCACAGCGTTGGCTACGCATCTGTGGAACGGGCTCCAAGAGTTTTTGAAGAAAGAATCGCTGCCACCTGAAGCAGTCTCCGAAGCCCTGGAGAAGATTTTAGAGATCTTTCAAGCGTATGTAACCCCGACGCAGCCGCGCAAGTATCTGCACGGAATGTTGGGGCACGTCGAGAGATTTTTCAAACTCCCAAAGGAGCTGAAAGAAAGCCCCTCGTTGATCGCGATCCCTCACACGCCGGAGTAGATTTACTTCCAGGGGATGACCCACTCCCACTGCGGCCCGCGGAAGTATTGCCCAATGATAATCAGCACAATGGCCGCTCCAATCACGAGCGTAAAGAGCGCTGTGGTGACGGGACGATCGCGCAGCCGGCGCCCCACAGGCTTGCTCTTGTCTCTCCTCCAAAACTCTAGATACGGCTCGATATACGGGATGGCGATCAAGAAGAGAATGAAGAGCGCGGGAATGATGACCCCGCCGATGGCGACACTCGTCAGCGGCCCAATATTGGGAGAGATCGCCAATAACTCTTGAATGCCCACGAAGTACCACGGGGCTTTTTCGGGATTGGGCGTGAACGACGGCGTTGCTGGCTCTTCGAGCGGCGCATCACGGAAGACCGAATAGATCCCCAAGCCCGCTGTCAAAAAGAAGAGCAGCGTGAACGCTACATAGAGAAAGTACGGGTAGGTGATGATCTCTTCTTCTTCGGCAGGCAGGCGCTTGGCAAACGCCTCTAAGATCTTCTGGATCTTCTCGTCGGTCAGCTCGTACTGTGTGGGAATCTCTTTGGCTTTGTGATCCTTCCCAATATAGCTGAAGACGGCGTAGAGTACATCGAAATCGGTGGGATCGCCGCCGCCCTCAAGCAGAGATTCCACGCGATTGCTTAAGTCTTTCAATCTCTTGACGGTGATCTTCTGCGCTGAGCGCAGGTCTTTTAAGGGGATCTTCTCCGCGGCGTAGGCGAGCACATCACGCACTAAGCCGGGTTCGATCTGGATCGCTTCGGCGACCTCGTAGCCAGGAACTTCGATCTCTATGTCTTGCGTCACCGTGATCTGACACGAGAGCCGCCAGCCCTTGGCGAGCTGCTCCTCACCCAAGACGTCTATCTCGTTCTGGGTGGGTGCTCCGCCGCCCTTGAGGACTCTCACGGCACACGTCGAGCACTGCCCCTGGCCCCCGCACGTTGCCGGGAGCTGATCGTCATAGCGCTGCTCTTGGATGAACTTCAACAGATTCGTGCCAGGGCGAACCTCGAACTCTTTCTGTCCGAGAATGACGACTTTGGGCATATTAACTTGCTTTCACTCCTGCCTCGAGAGCAGCTTGCTTGAGACGTTCTAAGACGGGCTTGCCGCCAGGGTAGCACCCATCAATCTTAGCCTTCCCGGATGCAAGAGCCTCAGCGAACTCCTCACACGTCGGATACCCGCATGCCAAGCAATCAAATCCGGGCAAAACGGCGCGGAGCTTCGCCGCGGCGGGCGAGAGCGCCGGGGCTTTTGGCGCTTCTTCAGCCTTGCCCTCAACCTTGGGCCAGCCCATCACTAACGGCTTGAAGAGCTCAATCTTCAGATCGTTCTTCAGCGAGATCTGACACGACAAGACCCAGCCCTCCTTGCGCAATTTGTCACTTAAGGGGCCGAGCATTGCCGGGGTGATCTGTTCGGGTTTGAGCCCTTCTAGAACTTTGACACGACACGTCGCGCACGTGCCCTTGCCCCCGCACTGCGCAAAGAGATCATACCCAGCTTTCTTGAGGGCCTGCATTAAGTTCTGCTCTAAGGGTAAGACAAGCTCATTGCCATCGTTGACGATCTTGACCTTCGCTTCGCCCTCAACCGTGAGCAAGTTCTTGACCAACCCCAGGATGAGAGCAACGGAGATAGCCATCAGGGCCATCGTCGCTACCGGCACAAGATAGGCCATCTTATCCTCCGAAGTCTCGGATGTTGATCATTCCCGAAAACCCTACGAAGCTCATGGCCATCAGCCCAGCGATGATCAGCGCGATCCCTGGGCCCTTCAGCCCCTCGGGAATAGGAGCAAAGCGCAGGCGCTCTCTGATAGCCGCCATCAAGATAATCGCGAGCGCCCAGCCAACACCCCCACCAAAGCCGTAGGCCACGCTCTCCATGAAGCCCAGATTCCATGTTGCGATCGCAAACAGCACCCCGCCCAAGATCGCACAGTTCACTGTGATCAAGGGCAGGAAGATCCCCAGCGAGCTATAGAGCGCTGGGAGAAAACGCTTCATGAACATCTCCACGACTTGGACTAAGAACGCGATAGTGACAATATAGACGATGAGCGATAGATAGCTCACTCCCAGAGGATCGAGAATAAAGTGCTTGATGAGCCAGTTGGCGGGGAGAGTCATCGTGAGCACGAATATAACTGCCATGCCCATCCCCGACGCCGACGCGTACTCCCCTGAGACCCCGATGAACGGGCAGATCCCCAAGAACGTCGTGAGCAGAATGTTATTTGTCAGGATCGCGCCGAGCACAATGAGAAAGATATCCATACGCTACGCGCCTCCTCCGATCTGGCCGCCTGGAGAGAAGTGCTTCACAATCCCGACGTACAGCCCGACAAGCAAGAACGCTCCCGCGGGGATGATCATGATCACCCAGGGCGTCCAGCCGCTGAAGATCTGAATCCCAAAGAGACTTCCAAAGCCCAAAAGCTCTCTCACGATCCCCAAGAGCGTCAGCGACATCGTGAACCCTAAGCCCACCCCCAGCGCGTCGAGAGCTGATAGCCCCGGACTGTTCTGGCTGGCAAACGCTTCCGCACGTCCGAGCACGAAGCAGTTCGTAATAATCAACGGGACATACGGCCCCAACGCTGCCGATAGCGGCGGCAAGTACGCGCGCAAGAAGATATCGACGATCGTCACCCAGAAGGCGATGATGATCATATACGCTGGGAGCCGCACTTCCGCGGGGATGATCGTGCGCAGGGCCGCGACAGTTGCGCTCGATGCTACGGTAGCGATAAGGGTTGCCAGTCCCTGCGCCATGCCGTTGATGGCCATGTTCGTTGCGCCCATCGTGGGGCACATGGCTAAGATCATTCTAAACGTTGGGTTGTCGTCCCAGATGTCTCGGACTAATTCTTTCCAGCCCTTGGTCTGGGGCAGTCGCTGTGTCAGTGGGATCGCTGGTGCGGATGCCTTTTGAATTTGAATCGCTTCCGCCATCTGCCTCAACTCCTTTCGACCGATTCTGGCTCGGTCACAAAAAGCATACTATAATAGTCTGCTTTTTTCAAGATCGCTACTTTTGCTCTTTCTGTATGATTTTTCGCAGCTTTGCGATCGTCTGGTTGAGCAAGTCTCTCACGGTTGTGGACGTATACGTTGCCCCGGTGATCGCATCGAACTGATTGGAGGCTTTGGGGCTGTTAGGGTCACGGAATTTGATAAACTCAATGCGCGGCTCGGTCTTCATCCCCTTGAATTGGCTCCAGAACTGCTCTTCAGTCATGCGAAATCCCAGCCCGGGGGTCTCACCAATCTCAAAGGGGACAACGTGTGCCCCAAGAATTTCAGAGAGATCGGGCTTGAGAGCAACTTGCATGGCGACCAGCCCTTGGAAGCCGCTGCCTGCAATCCGTATCACATACGCCATCAGCTCGCCGCCGATCTTGTCTTTATAGACCTTCCAATACGTGAAGCTGTCGGCCTTGATCTCTTGAATGTGCTCCTTGAAGTATTGATCGACCTGGGCAGCGGAGAGCTTGGGCAGCCCTTCTGCGGGGAAGAGCTCTTCAGCAGTGTACAGCCCGGCAGCGATGAGAATGCTCGATCTCAAGCGGGATTTAGCGTTGGCCTCAATAGTGGCTTTCGTCACCTCGTTGACTAGGGCTAACAAGCCGCCGGCGATCGCGGCGATCGCCGTCAGCACGATGACCATGCGCCATTCGTGCGGCCCGATCAGCTTCTTCTTCTTGGGTTGCTGTGCCATAGATGGGGAGTATCACCTCTTTTGGATCGCTGGGGCAGAGAAGCTCTTGGGAATCGTGAATCTATCAATCAATGGTGTGAACATGTTCCCGATCAAGATTGCAAACGTCACCCACTCGGCGTAGCCGGTCAGCCCACGCCCTAAGACCGTCAAAACCCCTAACATTATACCGAAGATCCACCGGCCGCGAACGGTCATAGGGCTCGTAACGGGGTCGGTGGCATTGAGAAAGGCCGCGAAGAGCAGCCCACCCGAGAGCACCGCGTAGAGGCCGTCGGGGAATTTGGCGGGGTTGATAAAGCTGAGAAATTGCGAGGTCAGCCCGGCACTCACGATCATCACGATCGAGACGCGCCAGTCAATGACCCGTGTGTGCAAGAGATACAGCCCGCCTAACAGCACTAAGATCGCTGAAGTTGCCCCAAGCACATCAGCCCGCCCAAAGCCCGTCAAAAGCGTCAACAGATCGGGATTGGCAATATCGGGCGAGTTGAACGCCCCCAAGGGGGTCGCTTTGGCGATGGCGTCTACGCCCTTGACGGCCTGCGGCGACCAGTGCAAAAAGCCCCCAAGCCCATCAGTGAGAGGGTTGAACGGGACATACCAGAAGGTCGTCATTGCCGAGGGGAACGCGAGCAATAGGAACGCGCGCCCGCTGATCGCTGGATTGAAGATATTATACCCGGATCCCCCGAACAGCTCTTTGATCCCGATAGCGAACGCGATCCCTACCGCGACCATCCACAAGGGCAGCGTCGGGGGCAGCGAGAGCGCATAGAGCATACACGTGACGAGCAACCCTTCGGTGATCTCGTGCCTGCGGATCGCGCAGAAGGTAAACTCGACAGCCATCCCCACAAGATAAGTCAGCACGATGATGGCCAAGGACCGCCAGCCGTAGAAGTAGATGCTCGCCAGTGCCAAGGGGATGCACGCGATCAGCGGCGAGCCCATATAGCGCTGCATCCCGATAGCATCGCGAATGTAAGGGGCCTGGCGAGCAGCCTTCTCGCTGCCACCAAAGACCGAATCTTTTATTCCCTCCCAGAGCACTGCCAGGCCCTCAGCGCGCCGGGCCTGAAGATCATGATGGACTTTCTCGAAGAAAGTATAGAGCTTATCTTTCAGCATATTCCCTCCTTACGCACTCTCTTGGAGGATCTTGCGCTTGCCCTCGCGGATCTGTTCTAAGAGCGGGATCTTGCTGGGGCAGACATAGGCGCACAACCCACACTCGATACACGCAAAGAGATCAAGCTCTTGCGCTTCGCTCAGCAGCCCATTGGCGGAGTATTCCCCAAGCAGCGCCGGGACGAGGTTCTGCGGACAGACATCTATACAGTAGCCGCACCTGACACATGGCCTGGGATTACCGTTGAGGCTCGTCGTGGCGCGCTTGGAACGCACCCACGGGACACTGAGATACACCCCGGTGAACGAATCGCGATCGAAGCCCAGCCCGGCAATGGGGAAGAGCTCGCGCTCGGCTTCTCGGAGAGCAATGACTGCTGGGATCTCCTTGGTGATGGGGGCATCGAGATCGCCCTGGGCCTGCCCGTGCAAGACGCTCCCCATCACGATCCGCCCGGTGCACTTCAGATTGCTCTCTAATAAATGCCCGATGGGTGTGCCCACCCGCACCCGATAGTTCCCCGGCTCTTTGACAGCCGAGCCGGCGACTGAGACGACGCGCTCGACGAAGGGCTTGCCCTCCACGACCGCTTCGTACGCCGCGACGCACTGCTGCACATCTTGCACGACACAGCCGACGTCTGTGGCGTAGCCTCGTTGGGGCAGCAATACCCCCAACAGCGTGCGGATGAGAACAGCGTCATCGCCTTGGGGGTACTTCGGGCGCAGCTGATGAATCGTGCACCAGTCATAATACTCAAGGCGCTCGATCAGCTCTTCGTAGATTCTTGGCCTGTTGTACCCCAGCCCAATGTGTACTTGGACGTTGCCCAGGGCTTGGCGCAAGATCTTTATGCCGTTGACGAACTTGTCGAACTCCTCGTACATCAACTGATCAGTCGCTTCGCAGAACGGCTCGGTCTCGATGGCGTTGATAATGAGATAGCGAATCTTATCGGGGGTGGCGAACGCCGAGTGATAGATCGTAGGGAAGCCCGCTTGTCCTCCGGAAGTCACCCCAGCCTCGTACAAGATCTTCCCGATCTCTTCTGGGGAGAGTTTTTCGTAGTTCGCCGGACGGTGAAGCATCTCCCACTCGTCTTTGCCGTCGGATTCGATGATGACGCAAAGGGTCTCGCCCCCCAACGGGTGCGAGCGTCTCTCGATCTTCGTCACTCTGCCGGAGATGCTCGCGTGGACTGGGGTTGAGGGCTTCTTCGGGTCTGGTTGATTACGCCCAATGACCTGTCCTGCCTTGACGCGATCGCCCTCTTGTACTATAGGCGCGACTTCGGCAGAAAAGCCCTGGCGCAGGGGGATGATCACCCTGTGGGGCAGCGGCGCGACCTTAAGGCGCTGGCCGCGCGGCGTCCCCTCAAACAGCCCAAAGTAGTGCCCACCCTTGAACGTCTTCAGTGATCCTAAGACGGCCATCTTAGCGTCGCTTCCTCTCTTCGGTCCAGTACGGCTTGCTGTATTCGTCCTTGCGGATCCTCCAGAAGTGAAATGCAACTAAGAAGATCATTGCCATGGGCAGCACGAAGACGTGAATGACGTACCATCGCAAGAGCGCTGGCTGCCACAGATCCGTCCCACCTAGCAAAATCTGTTGAACATAAGGCCCAACTAGGGGGACGCCAGCGGCGATGTTGCTGGCGATCTTCGCGGCGTAATAGCCCAGCTGATCCCAGGGCAGAATATACCCGCTGAACGCAAAGAGCACTGTGATCACCAGGAGCAAGACCCCGATGACCCAATTGAACTCTCTGGGGTTCTGGTACGACCCTGTGAAGAAGACCCGCAGCATATGGAAGAAGACGGCAAAAACCATCAATTCGGCGGCCCACTTGTGCATGTTGCGCATGAATCTTCCCAACGGCACAGCGTTGACGATCTCGCGAACGGAGTCATAAGCCCGCTCCGCCGAGGGCACGTAGTAGAACATCAGAAAGACCCCAGTCAGCAAGAGAATTACAAAGAGCCAGGTGGCGATCACGCCCATCCAGAGCCAGTTATAACTGAGTCGAGCAGACTCTTTATAGATCTTGGCGGGGAGGATATGGACGAAGAAGTTGCGACGGTTCATGGCGAGGCGGTCGGCTTCCGTCTGGGGAAGCCCCTCGCGGCGGAAGATCGAGAGCCAGACCCGCGAGCGCCGTATGCCCTGCAAGACCAGAAGAAGCTTGTCCATCATGAGAATTTAATATCGCTCCCGTCGGGTATGGGGCCTTCGATCTCTTTCCCATCTGGGGTGAGATAGTACGTGCTAGGCACGACCTTGGCGTTATCGACTTGGAGGCGGCCATCGGGCGTCAGTTCTAATTTATAGAACGGCAATGGCCGTGGTGCCGGACCGCCCAACACCCGCCCGTCCCGGGCGAAGACGCTCCCGTGACAGGGGCAGCGCGCGTGCACGATGGGATACTCTTGGCTGGGCGGCCCGAAGGGCTTGTAGCTGCACCCCAGATGGGTGCACGTCATAGAGAGCGCCTGAAAGCCCACAGGCGTACGAAAGATGAAGACTCTCTTGGCTTCGATAGGCCGCATCTCGCCGACTTGATAGTCACTGGGGCGCCCGACGGTGAACGTCGTCGTCGGCTCATAGGTCAATTGCGGTTTCAGATAGTAGGGAATGCCTTGGGCAATACCCCCTATCGCTAACGCGAGCGACCCCCACCCCAACCACCCGAAGAAGCGTCGTCGCGTGAGCAGACTGATGGGGGATTCGACACTGGAGTCTCTGCCTACCTCCATCCGATACACTTCTCCTTACTTTTGTGCGCTGATTATAGCAAGGGCTTTTTGCCCTGTCAAACTTTCTCTCTTTCTACGAGAAAGCCTCACGGCGTGCCATGATCTAGATCATGACCGACGCTGACGTCTGTCATGTGAGGTCCTCCCTCTTTTTTGCTATGATAGTTTAGATAATGTTTACCGGGATCGTCACCGACACAGGAGAGGTCCTGCATGTCAGCCCGAGCCGTCTGACCGTGAGCACCCCCAAGCTCTTCAGAGAATTAGAGATCGGGCGGAGCATCGCGGTCAACGGGGCTTGTCTTACTGTGATCGAGCTCAGCCCCGCCGCCGAAAGCTTTTCCGTGGAGCTCAGCCCAGAGACTCTCGCACGCACAAATCTTGGGCTGGTGCGCCGGGGCGATCTTGTGAATCTCGAGCTGCCCTTGCGCTTTTCGGATCGCTTGGACGGGCACTTCGTGCTGGGGCATGTCGACACCGTCGGCGAGATTGTCTCGATCTCCCGCAAAGAGAAGGGCGCGGTCTTTCGCTTTCGCGTAGACGAAAAATATTCGCGCTATCTTATCGAGAAGGGCTCCATCGCTCTTGACGGAATCAGTCTTACAATCTTTAATATTCGTGATGGCGAATTTGATGTGGCGATCATTCCCCACACGCTGGAGCAGACCAATCTGCGCCTGCGGTGTCCGGGGGATAAAGTCAATGTCGAGTTTGACGTTTTGGCAAAATACCTCGAGAGGCTATTACAAGACAAAGGAGGCCGTTGAGCATGGCTTTTGCCAAGATCGAAGAAGCCCTCGAAGCGCTGAAGCGCGGTGAGATGATCGTCATTGTCGATGACGAAGATCGAGAGAATGAGGGCGACGTCTGCGTCGCCGCGCAGTTTGTCACTCCGGAGAAGATCAACTTCATGGCCAAAGAGGCGCGGGGCATTATCTGTGTGCCCATGACCGGAGAACGCTTAGATGAGCTTGGGATCAAGCTCATGGTGCAGACGGACTCTGGGGGCAAGGGCTGCGCGTTCACAGTCTCGGTCGACGCCCGCGAGGGGATCACCACGGGGACGTCGGCCTATGATCGCGCCCAAACTATTAAAACTTTAATCGACCCCAAGACCAAGCCCTCGGACTTAGTCCAGCCAGGGCACGTCTTCCCATTGCGTGCGCGCCCTGGCGGGGTGCTCCAGAGAGCCGGCCACACCGAAGCCAGCGTCGATCTCTGTAAGTTAGCCGGACTCTACCCCGCAGCAGTCATCTGCGAGATCATGAACGAAGACGGGACGATGGCCCGGCTGCCCCATCTCCAGCAGTTCGCCAAAAAACACAATCTGCTCATCGTCAGCATCGCTGACTTGATTCGCTATCGCTACGAGCGCGAGCGATTAATAGAGAAGATCGCCTGGGCCAATCTCCCCACAGAGTTTGGGGAGTTCACGATTCACGCGTATAGAAGTCTTGTTGACGGCAAGGAACACATCGCGCTTGTCAAGGGCGACGTTGCTGGAAAAGAGAACGTCTTAGTGCGCGTGCACTCGGAGTGTCTGACGGGAGATGTGTTCGGCTCGCTCAAGTGCGACTGCGGCGAGCAGCTTCGTCAAGCCCTGCGCCAGATCGCCGATGAGGGCTTAGGGGTCTTTCTCTACTTGCGCCAAGAGGGACGCGGCATCGGCTTGGGAAACAAAATTAAAGCGTACCATCTGCAAGACAAGGGCCTTGACACTGTCGAAGCGAATCGTCAGCTGGGCTTCAAAGAAGACCTCCGGGAGTACGGCATCGGCGTGCAGATTCTGAAAGACTTGGGGCTGAGCACGATCCGCATCTTGACGAACAACCCCAAAAAGCTTGTAGGGATTGAAGCCTACGGCATCAAGATCGTTGAGCAGATTCCCATCTTAGTGCCGCCTAACCCGCATAACTATAAGTATCTGAAGACGAAGAAGGAGAAGCTGGGGCACCAGCTCGATGCGATCTTCGCCAATTTCAGTAATGAGCCTTAAGATCGCGATTGTTGTCAGTGAGTTCAACAAAGATATCACTCAAGAGCTGCTGCAAGCTGCGCAAGAAGAGCTTGAGCGATCTGGGGTTTCGGAGATTGAAGTCTTTTGGGTGCCGGGGGCGTTCGAGATCCCTGCGACCGTGAAGCATTTAGCTCAATCAGGGCGCTATGACGGGATTCTGCCATTGGGGTGTGTGATCAAAGGGGAGACGGCGCACTTTGAGCACATCGCCCGAGCTGTCACGGACGGGCTGATGCGCGTAACGTTAGAGTGTGACACTCCAATAGTCTTTGGTGTGCTGACGCCGTATACCGAAGAGCAAGCCTGGGCGCGCATCTATAAAGGCGCGGAAGCTGCCAAGAGCTTGATAGAGTTAATCACTCTTCGGCGGAAGCTGTCCTAGCGCACTTGCTCACTTCCTGAACCCCGGCGGCCAGGGGTAGTCGGCAGGGCAGAGGTCGACGATCATATTGCCATCTTCTTGATTTGGGCCTGGGATCTCATTTCCTTGCCCCAAAATCGTTACCTTAGCTTGTTCAGGGGCAAAGATAAAACATGGCTTCACATATAGAAGTACTCCCCACAGATTTCTTAGCAAGCGGTTATAATTAAGAATGATTGTGGCTGAATCAGCCACAACGATCCCAGCACCATTTAATATAAGGTCCGTCTTGTATAAGGAGGCTTTACTCTCATTAACCACACGGATAGCTATCCCACCGCCATGGCTATTGAGAGCCAGGAGTGAATAATTCAAAACAAATTGAGCCCTGTCTTGAGCGTAGATCCCCGTTCCTGAATGTGCCACGATAGCACTGTGCAGAATAGTTACTCTAGCATCATCGTGGAGCCTGATGCCCTCACGATTCCGTTCAATTTGTCCAAACTCTAGAGTCGCTTGTGTCCGGCCTTCTAGTTTTATAGCCACGAAGTTATAGTTGCTCATAATACTAGTACCAACCATCCGTAAGCGCGCATCCTCCCTCATCAACACCCCATATCTCTCAGGGGTATAATCCGATCCTGGATTAAGGTTAGAGTTGATCGCGCTATCGACAATAGTAAAATCAGCCGTACCTTCGAGAAGGAGGCCATACCACCTAGGATCGCGGATCTCAGTGAAAGATATTCTTGCAATAGAGTTATCATGTCCCCAGATCCCTCCTTGGAGATCTTCTAGGCGAACCCACCTGAGGGTAAGAGCTGCTTCTCCACCAACTTCAATGCCCACAGGGCACTGCCCATGGTACTCCAGACCAGAGCAAGGAGCGGAAGCTGTGGAATGAGGAATACCTACAAACGCCATGCCATGTATAGAAATTCTCACTTTGCTATCCCCAGGCACATGGAGTATAGGTTTATCGGGGTCTATGGCTTTGACCACTGTTTGTTTTGGACCTGCTCCTAATAAGGAGAGGTCTTTTCGGATCACCAAATTCTCGGTATAGACGCCTGCTTCGATCTTAATTTCATCTCCAGGGTGAGCTGCTTCAATGGCTTGTTGGATGGTAGCAAAGTCACAACCCTGCGTACAAACAGTCCACGTACGCCCACCTTGTACCCCAAGAGTTTGAGGGAAGGGGACAATACCGCTTACCAAGCCTATCACGAAAGCTAATGTCCTCAAACCCCAGTGCTTCATTCTATATCCTCCTCAATCTTCCTCAATCTTTTACGGCTTCTTCTTCCAAATGATATCAACCTCTTTACCATTATCGCAAATATATGTGATAGGCCCCATGAAGGCCAAAGGAATTCCAAAGCCACAAGCAGCCTCTCCTACAGCCTCTAGCGTGCCTGGTGGACATCCTCCTGCAGGGCAGATGATAATAACAGTTCTTCTTCCAGTTGTTTTATCTTTATAAGATAGAAACACAGGATAACTAGAGGACAAACGGCTAGCCACCTGGTCAGCTAGTGAGTTCATTACTGCTCCATCTTGTGATTTTGTAAAAATGACACCGATAATGTAAAAACCGGGGCCGTATAGCCTATAAGCATCCCCAGACAGGGCGATGTGGTTAGCTATCGCTTGCAATGTTTCTATAAATTGATTAAATTCTGGGATGTACTGGGTCGGACTAGGAATCATTTGATAGGTCCATGTTCTGCTATCTACTTTCAGGAAGGCTACAACCCGTATTGTTTGACCAGTTTCACGAACAGTGACATTCCTCCATGCAACTATATCAATAAACTTACCGTTGGGATCATTGGACGCCCAGCCGCCTAGATCTACCATTATCCTCATGATAAGCCAGCCGTTCGCAGCTCCCTGGGCTGCCACAACTATTTTATCAAACCAAGCCCTTCTAGTATCTCCTTGTGATAATTTAATTCGATCAAGCACGGAGTTGAGCGTGCTAACGAATTCACTATATGACGGCAACGACACTCCCAGCTGATTATTAAAGTGGGCAGCATCAAATGACATTAAAACAAGCGCAACCGAATCCATAAGCAAAAATCCATCAGGCCCGCCAATTGCATTGGCAGCTTCTCTCAATTTGGCTTTAAGTTCGTCAACCTGTTGTTGAGTCAGAAGGCCTCTTCTAACAAGTTCAGGAAGTAGGTGGTTTTCAACATAGTGCCACCAAAAGCTTTGTTGTTGAAGGGACAACGCTGACGCAACAAACCCCTGCAAAAACGCTTTGATCTGGTTTGTATCTGTCGTCTCGAGCAGTTGTCCAAGCAACTGGTGATATTGAGCAAATTGTGTATCCTGCAAAAGCACAGAATACTCTTCATCAAACCGACCTACTGCTAAAGCATCTCGCAGTCGTTGCCACCATGAGGCAACGAGATTTGGATCTAGGTTGTCAAATTCGGTGAATAGCTCTATAAGTTCGATCAATCTCTCGATAACTGCTTCTGGTACATTAACGTAATCGCTTGCCATTGCTTCAAAGCTAATGAGTTCATTAGGTGTGATTTCGTTGAAACCAACTAATAAGAACTCGTCTCTATCTGATATAGCAGCCCGCAAAACTCCTATACCGCAGTCTCCATTGAATGTTGTACTGCGAATATCGTCATAAGCGTAGCATTCCTGCCTTTGTTGATTATAAACCCGCGACAGCTTTAGTAAGTATTCTTCTTTGGTCATGGCCTGGCCTACCACGGGGATCTCTATAAAGCTTATCCCAACACTCAAACGAATGGTACTTGAGAAGACACCCGAACTAACAGGAGTAAACCGAATTCTTACATCTTGGCTTTGACCAGGAGTCAAGGTAAAGGAGCTAGACTCAAGGGAATAAGGCCCGCTTGTGCTCGCGGCTAAGGATACCGTAGTTACGCCTTGATTCTTGACTGTAAGCTTCCGTGCACGCGAGCTCCCCAGGAATACTATAATAAAATCCAGCTCCGCAGGTTGGATCTCGATCTTATGAGCCACGCCTATCAAGGGCGAAGACGTCACACTCCCCTGCCCGTTTTGTATCCCCACCTGCACAGCCCCCGTGAAGCTCCCAGACTCATTGGGATCAAATCTCACCGTCACCTGCCCACTCTGCCCAGGCGAGAGCGTCGGCAGCACACTCACGATCTTGTACGGCGCTGCTGTGCTCAGCGTCAACGTCACTGCTACACTACCTTCGTTCTTGACCGTCAGCGTCTTCTCTATGGGCAACCCCACCTTCTCTGTGTGCAGCCCGCAGACTCCCATGTCGTTGCACTGCTCCCGCAGTACCAGCAGCCCGCTGCCAAAGTCTAGCTGTGCTGGGGAGAAGCTCACCTTGTGCGCTATACCCGTGACGGTCACGGTCGTGTTCCCGCCATTGCTGCTGATGC
>JAUQPG010000003.1:0-61281 GCA_030550495.1 Candidatus Bipolaricaulota bacterium
ACGGCAAGGGCGTGAACGCGTACAAGACAAGCTGCCAATTGATAGAGAGCATCGCTGCCAGCGAGAACGAAACCATGATGATCGCATCGGCTAACGCCAAGATCCCCATGCCGCACGCAAACTGCACGGCCTCGACATCGTTGGTCGCGTGGGCCATGAGATCGCCGGTCTTGGTATTGGCGAAGAAGTTTGCCGAGAGCTTGACGAGATGCGCGTAGAGCCGGTCGCGCAGATCTCTGCGAATCATGCGCGACGCGCCAAAGATAAAATATCTCCAGAAGAAGCGAAAGATCGCAACGACGACCGCAATGCCCAAGATATACCCGGCATAGAGCGCAAGCTGGGCCGTACCCGCCTGGGCGAGCTGATCGATCGCCGCGCGAATGATCAAGGGCACAACAAGCTGGGCACCGTCAACGATAAAGAGCGCGAGCAATCCTAAGAGGATGCGCACTCTGTAGCGCCAGAGATACCGAAAGATCCCGCGCATGGTAGTGAAAGAGATTGTAGCGTGATAGTCATGGGGTTTCAACCAGCCAGCTGTTTTCCCAAGCGCTCAAGGGTTTCTTGGCGCGCACGGATCTCTTTCTCCCAATAGGCGATAAGCTGTTGAGGCAAGCTTGTGCTGATGCTCCGCGATGACACGTTCTAAAGCAGCAATGCGCTTGCGCAGCTTCTTGCGCCAGCCCACAACAGCTCCTACTCAGGCAAGTTCATGATGACTTGATCCCATTCTCGAAGGATATCCTTAGCAAGCCATGTGAAACGTTCGAGAGAGACTGCAAGATCAGCCTCCAAGTCTTCATGCACTTCGCTTTCGGGATCAGTCTTTTTGAGTTGCTCGATAAGCTGAAGTGCTCTGCGACACTCTTCTTCAAATTCTCCTAGCAAAGACTCGAGAAAGTCATTGGTGGGACTGAGCACTTTAGGCTTTGACTGCACAGCCATTGTAGATCACCGTACTATTATACTGAACAGCTCTTAAACTACACCAGCTCCAGAAAGAGCAGCTTGGGGTTCTCCAAGTAACTAATGATCTTCTTACAGAAGCGCGCCCCTACGTCCCCGTCTATGAGACGATGGTCGAACGAGAGCGACACGTACATAATGTCGCGAATCACGATCTGGTCGTCCCTGACGACCGGACGCTTCTTGATCTCGTGGATCCCCAAGATTGCGACCTCGGGATAGTTAATGATGGGAGTAGCAAACAGCCCACCCAGAGCGCCCAAGCTCGTAATAGTGAAGGTGCCGCCTTGGAGATCTTGCAGGGCAATCTTACCCTCGCGCGCGGCTTTGGCCAGGCGCTCGATCTCGGCAGCGATCTCTAATATGCTCTTTCTGTCGGCATCTTTGATCACGGGGACGATCAGGCCGTTCTCAGTCGCCGTGGCGATCCCGATATTATAATATTTTTTAATGACGATCTCGCCCGTCGCTTCGTCTAATGACGCGTTGAGCATGGGCATCTCCTTGAGTGCGGCGACGCTCGCCTTCACGATAAACGGCAAGTACGTGAGCTTGACGCCCTTCTGTTCAGCTAATGGCTTCATCTGCTCACGCAATTGAATGAGTTCGGTCATGTCGACTTCGTCGACGTACGTGAAGTGCGCTGCTGTGCTCTTGGACTGACGCATGTGCTCAGCGATGCGCTTGCGAATTCCTCGCAAGGGGATGCGCTCCTCGCGTCGGTCGGTGATGACGGCGCTCGGCGCGAACGCCGGAGCTGTAGGTTTCGGCGCGGGGGGAGGAGGCGGCGTCGGTTGTGGAGCAGTGCGTGCGGCCGCGAAGCGGCGCACATCTTCATCGGTGACGCGCCCGCCGGGGCCAGTTCCTTGAATTTGCGATATATCGACACCAAGCTCGCGGGCGAGCTTGCGCGTCGCGGGGGTCGCGAGCACCCGCTGCGCTGGAGCTGCTGTCGGAGGCGGCGGTGCCGTAACAGCCGTTGCCGCAGCTGTGGCAACAGGCTCCGGTTCAGGCTTCGGCTGGGGTGCGGCGACTGTGACGGGTTCACGCTTGGGTTCAGGCTTGGCTTCCCCGACTTCTTCAATAGTGACCAAGACCGCGCCGACCTTGACGACTTCGCCCTCCTGGGCGTGCAGCTTTAAAATCTTCCCAGCGCGTGGCGCGGGGATCTCGACCGTCGCTTTATCGGTCATCACTTCGACCATGGGCTGGTCTTCGCGCACGAAGTCTCCTTCTTTCACAAGCCATTTGACGATCTCGCCTTCGTGAATGCCTTCGCCGATATCGGGTAATTTAAATTCAAAGGGCATCGCGACACTCCTTCTCGCAAAGATATTGCTATAGATTGTAAAGGGTCGGCGCGCGTTCTGCCAGCCTTTCAGAACCTAGCGAGCTGTGACGAGAACCAAGAGAGTCCCTTCGTCATGCTCCAAAGCTGTGAGGGCTTTACCCAAAATGGCACCGTCGCACGCTGCAGGGCCGGCACAGCGCATCGCATAGCCGGGCCTCGACGAGCTCGTCAACAGATCTCCCGGACGGATTGGGCCGTTCTCGGTCGTCCCCTTAACCGGCACACGCCCCAGCAGCGTCAACAGCACTCGGACTTCAGTCAGTTGACGCGCCCCCAAGATCAAGCCCGGCTGCGTCGCGATCACTCCAGCAACGAGCGTGCTATACGGCGTGCGCGCCTTGCGATAGTGCTTGGGGTGCTCTGGGTCAATCTCCACGACGTCTCTTGGCTCGACCGGCTCGGAAACTAAGATATATTCAGCGACGTCAGCCCCGCCCGCGTAGAAAGAGCCATCGGTGTAGACATTGCCTGTAGTGCGTTCTATCCGGAAGAGCGCCGGTGTATTATTGCTCGGCGCGAAGGGCGTATCGGTAGACCATTCTGGCCCTGGCGGTGATCCCCCATAGTTGCGCATCCCATTGCTGGGCCCGCCGCTGGCGCCTGATGAGTCATTGATAACATTCCCAGAGCCTTCGTCAAAGTGATAGAGCGCAACGGTGTTCGCATCGGGGGTAAACGGCGCCGTTGGCGGCGTGAAGTTCCCCGTGTAGCGTCGGATATTCGAGATGCGTAGCTCATCCAGCCAGCCCC
Organism: Candidatus Bipolaricaulota bacterium; assembly: GCA_030550495.1. Lineage (GTDB taxonomy): Bacteria > Bipolaricaulota > Bipolaricaulia > RBG-16-55-9 > DRXL01 > JANXCC01. The sequence goes on from JAUQPG010000003.1 coordinate 3,071, forward strand.
TATACGACGGATATGCCGGGCCGGCGTCGTGCTTCTCGGCGCCCAAAACTAGGAACGGATCGCTGTTGGGATAGCTTGTCGGGCGTCCGTCTCGGTAGCTGACGTCGCGGTTGCTCCCGACGTTGCCAGGGCCGCAGACATCTTGTTGCCCGTCTACGAAAATACAGAGCTGCCCATCGCTGTAGCGCCGTGTTACGGCAACGTGATGCCATTGCCCATTGGTGACAGGTATATTCCCACAGATCGTATTCCCGTTGCTCCCGTAGCTGACGCCGAACGCGATCTTGCCGTTGTTGAGAGAGATGCCGAAGTCGCCGTAGTCGCCCGGCCCCCAGATGTCGCGATCTATAATAATATTCCCAGTTATCCAGCCGTCGTTGGTGTTGCACGTGACGCTGCCGGTGTTGTCACCGGGATTGGCTTTCATCCAAAATTCAATAGTGAAATCAGTCGCACCAACATCGGCGGGCTTGTGCGGGTCTATCTGAATCTTGACGCGATCGATGTCATTGACCCCGTTGCCGTAAAAGCGCAAAGAATAGCCCACCTGCGAGAGCACCTCCACAGGAGAAGAGGCTCTCAATACAATCACAAGACCAATCACTATGACAGCAAATAGAGATTTCTTCATAACTTTTATTGCCCGATTTTAGCTTACCAGCGCACGCCTATCAAATCGAGCCAAGCCACATCCCTACCGTCACCGCCGGCTGCAGCCAGTACCACTCTCCAAAAGTAAAATTGACCTGCACGTAGATCGGAAGCGAGAAGAACTCTAGATTGTGACCGACCAGGAGCTTGAGATACGCTTGAGTCCAGATTCCCTGATCTCTCCCAGCCGTATCCTCCCAGCGCGCCCAGCCCAGCCCCGCCCCCAAATACGAGCTCTCTATGTGAAATACCAACGCCCCGTCCAGATAGAGCACCCAATCGTCGGCACGAAGATCAGCCAGCACCGTGCCCTCTACAAGCAGGCCGGCCCAGCCGGAAGCCAGTTGCCCTCGCACTGCCCCTCCAAGAAACGAAAAGCTCACCGGGGCTAGCCCCCAGTAAAGCCCCGTGCCCACGCGCATCTCCGCCCCCTGCGCGCTCACCCACAAGAGAAAAAGAGCCAGGGCGCAGCTAAGAGCCACGCCCCGGCTTGCTCCCTTCAGCATATACACCTAGCGCAGGATGACGACCTTCTGCACGGCGCTGCGCTCGATCCTATCGCTGCCCTTGATCGTGAGCACAGCCAAGTAAACGCCGTTAGCAAGGAGACTGCCGTCTTGCGCGCGTCCGTACCAGATCACGCGCTGCCCAGGCACAAACTCCGAGCGATAGAGCACGCGCCCCTGCAGATCGTAGATCTCTACGCGCACCGCTTCAATGCCCTCGCCTTGCACTATGAAGCGTATGCTAGAGCGATCCATGCGCTCCAGAGCGATGCGCGTCACCCGCAAGGGCACAGACGCCGACTCTGCTGGGATACGATATGTCTGCACAATCGGATCGAGTCGGTCGCCATCGCCGTTGAGATCTTGTCCGTAGCTCGACTCGTAGACCCAGAACGCGATCAGGCCGTCGTAGATATCGGGTTCACTGCCGACGCGAGCTGTATTGAAGACCTGGCGCAGCTCGCGGTCATAGTATCGGATCACGGTATCGGTGCGGTCGCCGTCGCCGTTGAGATCAGTATTCAGAGAAGCTTCATCGGTCTGGAAGACTACGTAGCGCCCGAAGATCGCGGGCCAGCTCCCGACAGCTTCGGTCTCTTCGACACGTCCTGTGGCGATCTCGTAGAGCCGAATGACTGGCCTCTTCTGAGCGCGATCAGGCGTGACGAAGGCCACGATCCCGTCATATATAGCAGGCTGAGCGCCCTCAAGGCCCGTATCGCGCAGCTCGTGTCGTGTCAGATCATAGATTTGAATGGTGTTCGCCGGGCCGACAAACGCGATGAACTTTTCCCAGATAGCGGGATCGCGCCCGGTGCCGAGCACTCTCACGGAGTTGCCGTCCCAGAGCGCGATCTGATCGGTATGCTCAAAGACTACGAACGCCCCATAGATCCCCGGATGAGATGCGGCGAAGTCGGTGCGCGTGAGCGCGCCCGTCGCGATATTATAGAGCCCAAGCTTCCCTTCAGGACTGACGAACGCGACCGTGTGCTCATAGAGATCGAGATCTCGTGGCGCGCAGGAGACGAAGACCCCGGTATTGGTGATCAGGCCCGTTTGGAGATCGCGGACGCGCAGCACGCAGTCGTTCAGACTCTTATTTCTGTTAAGATCGAGCTTCGGGCCGCGACCGAAGTGCTGCTCTGGCGCGGGGAAGACCATGAGCGTGCCCCAGATCGGGGGATCGCCGCCCAAGGGCCCTTCTATCGTTGTACCTTGCTGGCCTGTATTGTTATTGGGGTTGGGATCAGCCGTATCGCTGGAGACCTCTGCAGTATTGGTGATCGTCCCTGGCACAGTCGGCGTGACGACAATCGTGATCGTCGCCGAAGCCCCAGCATTGAGAGTCCCGAGATTGCATGTGACGACGTTGCCCACAGGAGGATTACAGCTTCCTTGGCTAGGCACAGCCGAGACGAACGTCACTCCCGCAGGTAACGTATCGGTGACGACGACGTTCGTCGCCGGAGATGGCCCAGCATTGGTCACCGTGATGGTATATGTCAAGTTATCGCCGACAAGCACAGGGTCAGGATTATCAGTCTTGGATATGCTGAGATCAGCAGTGGCGAGTGGCTGCTGCAGCAGCGCGAACTGATAGCGATCCACCCCTGAGCCTGGAGGCGATTCGATGGCTCCGCCCTGCTCGGTTGGAGGATTGGGGTAATTACCGTCGTATGCATAGATTCCAGAGATCGTTGTGGGGACGTCATGGACAGTTTGTGGCGTGCAGACTTGGAGAACGCCGCCGTTGGTGACAAATGCTTCGGTGATCTGGAAGTAGGTGCGCTCGCTGTTAATATTGAAGCCTGTAGGGCCATAGTTGCCATTGGGATCAGAAACTGCTGATGTGTACGAGCCAGCACATGGGGCGTTCTGATCTATCTGAACGGTGAGCCCTGTTATGGGATTATTGAACGCATCGACGACGCGCACGTACCCGTACCAATCTTGCTGGATACGTGCGAGGGCGTTATCGGGGCTCCAGGTGTTATTGGCGTTGATCGTGCTGAGATCTTCTGCAAGGGGAGTGTCCAGAGCGAAGATGCCGAAGCCGCCGTTGGCACCGATCGTGTTGTTCTCGATGTTATAGGGTTGCGAGAGCACGTCATCGTTGGCTGAAGCAGGGGAGTCATTAGCGCCGAAGTAGACGAGTGCGAGGATACCGTTAGCAGCGTTTTGAGTGATCGTATTATTCTGGATAGACGGTGAAGAACCGATGAGTAAGATGCCCTCACCGTTGTTGTTCGTGATCTGATTTTCGCCGATGACCGTGCCGCCGTTGTCGCGCCGGATGAAGATGCCCTCGTTATTGTTATTTTGAATGGTGTTCTGCAAGATCCAGGTATTGGCCGGCCCAGGGGTCGGGGGGCCAATCTGGGCGTCAGGGCCGGGGTAGTCATTGAGTACTGCTATCCCTAAACCATTGTTGATGATAATGTTCCCAAAGATCTCATTATTATCTGTGCCAGGGCCAATGACTTGAATCCCATCGTAGTAGTGATACTGAATGGTGTTATTGGGGCCGATGGTATTCTGAGATGCACCGTTGTTGATGACGACCCCAGCGTTATCGTAGCCTTGGCGCGGGACGACGTCTGTGCCGCCCTGGATCGTGTTGTTTCTGACGATATTGCCCGTCGTACCCACGCCGGAGATGAGCACATTCTGGTACTGATTGTAGCGAATAGTGTTCCCTTCGACGATATTGTTTGTCGCGCCGCCATAGATTGAGACCCCGGCGTTGCCGTTGGGAGCAGCAGTCACCCCATCAGGGGTTCCGATGTAGCTATTGGCTACTATATTGTTACTTGTGCCGACGTCGCGCAGGAGCACGCCCTCTTGCGCGTTGTTATATATATAGTTTGCTTGAGGTATTTCACCAGAATCTACACCAATACAGACGTTTTGAGGGCCGTTGCTGCCCGCGGGCGTGCGTTCGATAAGGATCCCTTGAGCAGCGTTGCTATAGATGGAGTTTCCTGAGATGGAGACGCTGCCGCCAGCCAAATTGCACAGATTGGGGTCAACGCCAGTGACCGCGCCGGCGATCTGAATCCCGACACCGTCTCCGGCAAGAAAGCCGTTATTGTTTATAGTATTTTGATATATGCGCACGCCTTGAGGCGCGGTGTCGGTAGCAAAATCTTCGATGACGGTGACCCCGTTGCCACCGTTGCCTGTTATAGAGTTACCGTAGATGGTAATATTGCTGCTTGCGCCAACGACGATGACCCCGGAGCTGATCCCATCCTGGCCGTTAGAAGTTATGATGTTGGACTGAATATTGATATCGCTGCTATCGCGGACGCTGACCCCAGCTCCTCCATTGTTGTTGATCGTATTCAAGGAAATATCAACAGATCCTGTGGCATTGCCTATGAAGATACCCAAGCCGTTGTTGCTGATATCATTTAATTGGATTATGCTTCCCCCGACGTTCCCCTGGAGTGTGATCCCTCCTACGGGGTTGTTCGTGATTGTAGATATAAACACACCAACAAACGGGGCAAGCGAGAAGATCGCTGGGCCGCCGGTGTTGCCATCGAGCGCTGAGTTCTGAATCTGGACAAGGCCAGAGCTTGCGGCAATGGAGATGCCCCCGTTGCTGTTATTGTTGATAATGCAGTTTTGAATCGTGACATTTTGTGGGGCCACGTAAATTCCTGTGCCGCCGTTGGTGCTCACCGTGCAGTTAGAGATTTGAGTCGTGCTGGCAGAACCGTAGAGCGAGATCCCTGCGCCCCCGTTGTTGGTCACCGTGACGTTCGTAATAGTTGTGACGTTTGCTGGGCTGTCCACGCCTATGCCGACGTTGGGATTACCCGTAACAGTAATGCCGTCGAGCGTAGCTGCGGCAGCACTCGTATTGATGACGACGGCCACACCCCCGGCCCCAGCATTGGTGATCGTGATCGGGCCTTGTATAGTTATCCCCGACGTATCAAGCACAATAGGGTACTGCTCCCCGTTGGCGTTGATAGTAATCCCGGTATTGAGGGCCCAAGCATCAATAGTCGTATTGGTCTCGTTGCCGATCCAGAGGCTCCCTAGATTAAGCGTGATCGTCGTGCCGTCGAGGCTGGCATCAAAGACGATAGTGTCCCCAGGGGCGCCATTGAAGTTAGCCACGAGAATAGCTTCGCGCAACGAGCAGTCATTATTCCCCGGAGGGGGACAATCCGTCCAAGGATCGTTAACCACGTCTGCGTTCGTGGTGACAGTGATCGTCCAGGGTTGGGCGATCGCGGGCAGGGTAGAGACAGAGAGACCCAGAAGAACACTCCAAAGAAGGAGACCCACTCTTGCCATAAAAGCCTCCATCTCTTTTTTAAGCATTTTATGTTAGCATTCTAATTATCGAAAGTCAAGAGTCTAAGATTTAAGCTAGTGGACAATAAGAAGCGCCTGAATGATTCCCGATTCACTATCCAATGCTGTGAGTGCCTTGCCCAAGAGAGCACCCTCGCACTGCCGGGCATTCTCGCAGCGCATGGCGTACCCTATCTTAGACGAGCTTGTCAGCAGATCTCCAGGGCGGATCGGGCCATTCTCGGTCGTGGCCTTCGCCCACACCCGCCCCAGCAAGGCAAGCAACGCTTGCGACTCTCTGGCCTCCCGTGCGCCCAAGATCAAGCCCGGCTGCGTCGCGATCACCCCTGCTAGCAGCCGACTGTACGGCGCGCGCGCCTTGCGATAGTGCTTGGGGTGCTCTGGATCAATCTCGATCACATCCCCTAGCTCGACAGGCTCGGAGACTAGGACATACTCAGCGACGTCGGCCCCGCCTCCAAAGAACGTCCCATCAGCGTAGACATTGCCCGTCGCGCGCTCCACCCGAAAGAGCGCCGCTGTGTTGCATATTCCGGCGAAGAAACATTGCAAAAGAGCTTCGGCGGGCTTATTGTGCGGCGTGTAGGACGTATCGGTCGGGCCGCCTTGGTTAGGATCTGTCTCCCAAACCCAAATGAACAGCCCCTGCATCCAAGAGAGATCGCGCACTACTGTAAAGAGAGCTTGATAGCAATCGGCTTGCTCTTGCAGATCTACAGGGCCTAGGGTCTGCCAATCCCACGGGGCCATGTTGGCGCCGTCTACACTGCGATAGCCCACTTCTGTAAAGATAATGGGCTTATTCCATTGCTGGCTCAACGCTTGAAGCTGAGCTAACGGCGCCTGCCAGCCGGCAATCAGCTCTGCTATGGTGGGATTGGTCTTGTTCGTCAGAGGGTAATACGCATCAACGCCGATAAGATCGAGGGCATCCCAAAACTGAATTGTCGTGTATTCAGTTGGGGGATTGGCAGCATAGACCAAAGGGCCGCTGTAGACGGCCCGCACGGCAGCAATAATCTGACGCCATTGGGCCTCGCGATGGGTCGTCCCCTGCAGCTCAGTCCCTACACAGAACTGATCAACGCCGTGGGCTTGGGCAAGCTGCGCATAGTGCACAATAAAGCTCTGATACGACGCAAACCATGCAGCCCATGCAGCCTCATCGCTGCCGAAGTTGATATCCCCGCGCCAATGATTTGGGTCGCTATTGAGATCAACGTGGGGCTTGAGCATGACTTTCAGGCCCAAGATCTTTGCTTTCTGAATAGCGTGAATGAGATCGGCATCAGTAGGGGTGCGGGAGTCAGTCAGACATTGAATCTGTGTCGACGAGACGGTCTCTTGATAGCACGTCACGATGAGGCTGACCCATGTAGCTCCGGTAGCAGCGAGCTCTTCCAGGGCTTGATCGGCGGCGGGGCTGGAGTACTGATCGCGCCACCACGCCGCGAACGAGATCCCGCGTTGCCACTGGGCGGACTGCGTGCACGATTGCATCCATGCGTCAAGACCGCGGTGCTTGAGAATAGCGCTGAATCCTAGGGCGTTGGCTTGGGGACAGAATTGCTCGAGCGTCATGCCCTCTTCAGTGTACTCTATCGCGAAGACGGCCTTGCCCGCTTGGATGAACGGCGTCATCTGATCGCACCAGCCGTACTTGAAACAGCTCTCGACTAAAGCCCACTCGAAGTACGGCAGAAGATCGGGCACTTGGTCGGGATCGTTCTTCAGCCCGATGGAGAGCCCTCGGGCGTGTGCTTCGTTGGCAAGCCAAATGTTGTACGCGAGCTGATCTTGATAGGTCAAGGGGAAGCCCGTATTGTTCTGGTACCCGTCGAGATTGTCGGGATCAACACCGTCAAATCCCTTGGCTTTGCACAAGTCCAAGCGAGCGCGCATGATCGGCGCTAGGAGATCAATCCGGCGGATGTCGAGCCAGCGCTCGCCGGGCCAGCCCTCATAAGGATTCCCTAAGACTTCAGGAGGGAACTGATCGGCATCCGGACGCCACTCCTCCCACGCCCCAGCATTGATATAACAGATCACTTTGCGCCCCTGGGCATGCAAAGCAGCCACGAGGCTCGCGTCGGTGTCGAACATATCAATATCGTAGACCTGAACGTCAAAAGACTGATCTACGGGCAGACCTGTGAACTGAATTTGCCAAGTCGTTCCCGGTGCAGGCGTCCAAAACCCACTTTGAGCGAGCGAAGCGCCATGCGCTATCAGCCAGATGAGTCCCAGCAGACTAAGGGCAATGATACGCATCGTTACCCCCTTCTCATACTTATTCCAAGCCCACCATGAGCTGCACGATCCAGCCGTTGAAGTTTGCTGGCGGTCCCTTGAGGGCGCGACCCTCCTGATCCCATGCGCCGTTGTCGAACGTCAGCGTGTAGCCCGCCGAGAGCGTGAGCATGAGCGTAATGGGCTCGTCGAGCTTGAATGTGAGCAAGGGGAATCGCACGCCCAGCTGCGGGCTGACGGTGAAGAACCAACGTGTAAAGAAAGCCCCTGCAGGGCTGCTGAGGGCTTCAGCGAAGCTCGCAGGACGATGATCGAGCACCGTGAGGCTCGCGATCCCCACTCCTAGCGTAAGGTTGACAAACGACCCCAGGGGAAGCCGAGGGAGAGCACGCTCCCCCGATCCCCCAAACCATGTCAAGGTCAGTTTCGTCAGCTTCTCGTCACTCTTGGCCACAGCATCGCCGTGCCAATTAGCGATATTGAGGTTCCACCCTCTCAACACGATCGTGTTCTGCCCGCCCCAGATAAAACAGCTCTCCGGCAGCGTAGGATAGCCTTGAGCCTCCAAGAGCTGATTGAGCTCAGACATGTTCCAGAAAACCCAGCCGAATTGTAGTGTGCTCCAACCGCGCCGTTGTTCTTCCTGGCCTACCGCACCACACGCCCAGCCAACGACCACCAGAAAGACAAACACAAGAACGCGCGCCATGTCAGACCTCCTTAGAGATTTTCGATCGGCACCGGCTCAACGGAGTCGGCGATTGCAAAGCCAAAGACTTTCGCGTAAAAGTACAGCTCGGCTTCGAGCGATCTTTTGATATTTTCGGCTTTGCGGAAGCCGTGCTGCTCCCCCTCAAATGCCATGTACGCCACGGGGATGCCCTTCCCGCGCAGCGCTTCGACCATCATTTCAGATTGACTTGGAGGAACTACTCTGTCTTCTAAGCCCTGGAAGAAGATCACCGGACAAGAAATCTGATCAGCGAAGTGAATGGGCGAGCGCGCATAGTACAGATCGCGCCGCTCGGGATACGGCCCAATGAGACTTCTATTGTAGCGTGACTCGAACTTGTGCGTGTCTGTATCTAACGCTTCAAGATCGCTCACGCCGAAGTAGCTCGCCCCGGCTTTGAAGAACTTTCTGAAGGTGAGCGCGCAGAGCGTCGTGTACCCGCCGGCGCTGCCGCCGCGAATCGCGACGCGCTCGCCGTCTACTAGCCCACGATTCACTAAATACTTGGCAGCGTTGACGCAGTCGTCGACGTCGACGACACCCCACTGGCCCCTCAGTCGCTCTCTATATTCTCGGCCGTAGCCGGTGCTGCCCCCATAGTTGACGTCGACGACCGCGAAGCCGCGGCTCGTCCAGAACTGAATCTCTAATCTCAGTGTCGCCGTGGTAGCACTTGTTGGTCCGCCGTGGCTGAAGACTAAGAGCGGGGGCTTCTCGCCCGGCGGGGCTTGGAAGTCTTTGTTTTTCGGAGCGTAGAAGAACGCATAGGCGGTCTTGCCCCCTTCGGTAGGAAACTCGATGGGCTGCGCAACCGAGAGATACCCCTCGTCAATCTGAAGATCGCTAGAACGCCGCAGCACTTCAAATTTTTTCTCTTTGAGGTCGAGCCGGACAATCGAGAGCATCTCTGTGGGCGAGCCGCCGCGAAAGACCACACAGTGAGCATGAGCGCGCACGTAGCTGATATCAGTGTAGGGCGTCTCGATGGGCTCGAGCTTCTTTGTCACTGTGTCCAGGCGCGCTAGGCGCCACATCCCGTTCTGAGTGTACGCGCAGACGAGCTCGCGCTCGGAGAGGAATGCATACGTCGACATGCCGAAGCCCCACTGGGGCTGGCCGAACTCGGCTTCGAGCTGGGTGAGGCCCTCACCCCCGCCCCCTCTCCCGTCTAGAACGGGAGAGGGGTGCCGCAGGCGAGGTGAGGGCCACTGCCAACGATAGATGTTCCACCAACCCGTTCTATCCGAGACAAAATAGAGCGTGCCGTCGGGGGACCATTCGGGCTGGAAGATAGATTCCGTCGGGCCACCCGCGACCTTCTGGGCGTTTTTCACTGAGCCGTCACCAGCGATCTCCGCGACCCAGAGCTCCGTGCCGTCCCAGGGCATGTTGGGGTGATTCCATGTGAGCCACGCGAGCTTGGTGCCATCGGGACTTAATCTGGGCGAAGCGTAAAAGTCATTGCCGGAGACGAGCACGGTGCCACCATCGGGATCGCCGTCGAGCTTCACGCTCACAATAGTATTGACGGCTTCGCGCCCGGCAACAGTGTGATCTTCGCGGACGCAGATCAAGCGATTTCGCCGAGCGTCAATAACAGCGTCAGCATAGCGCAATGCTTTCTCTGGGGTGATGGGCTGTGGGGCAGCACCGGGCTTCTGCACATAGAGTCGCTGATCTTTGAAGTTCGAGAAATAGACAGTGCCGTTATGGACGCAGAAATCGCCGCCGCCGTACTCGTGCACCGTTGTGCGGGCGTAGAACGGCGCGGGCGTGATGTCGCTCACCGTGCCGTCGGGAGATCTCTTGACGATGACATAGCGTCCAGCTTCGGCGGGGCGCGATTCGAGCCAGTAGATATCTTCTCCGTCGAGGACGACCTGCATCAGGCGCACCGCGCCGCGGGCGATTATGTCTGCGGTGATCGGCGACTTCCACGAACCGTAGGGGGCAATCATAGGGGTCATTCCGTTGAGCCTCCTCTATCTTCGCAGTGTTATTATACAAAAATCACGGGATCAGCTTAAGACGTTTGAGATCTTCTATAGTCCAACCAGCATCCCCAATCATCGCTTTTAAAGTCTTAGGCGGGAAGGTCTGACCCGCATGAGGCGTTGCGCTGTAACGTTCTTGGCAGCAGGGGGAAGCTTCATGCTGTAGCCGCTACGACCGGTTCAGTGAACACAGTGACAAATTCTGCTGGTCCTTCAGGGATTGGTTCATTATGTTTCTTAAGGTCCTCTAGGTAGACCTCGACGGCCTCTTGGATGTTCTGCAGGGCTTCTTCTAGAGTGTAGCCCCACAAGCGGCAGCCTTTGAGAGCTGGCACGTAGACATGGTACGCCATCGTGCCGTCATCGAACGGATCTTCTTCGAGAACGACTTTGAAGACGTAGGTCTTTGCGACCGACCTTCGTAGAGATGACTTTACGAGGCTGTTTGCTAGGCATAATACGTATTTTATGAAACTTGAGGACCAGGGGCAAGCTTTACGCTCGCGCTGGTTCCTTTCTCTTAGGCATGAGAATATGTATCGCCTTGCCCAGTGCAGCTTCGGCAGCCTCCATCAGCCCCTCCGGCAGCGTCGGATGCGGATGAATGCTTAAAGCTAGATCTTCCAACGTCGCCCCCATCTCGATTGCTAAGACGGCTTCACTGATGAGCGTCGAGGCTTCAGGACCAACGATCTGCACGCCGAGCACGAGCTTGGTCTCCGCGTCAGCAATAATCTTAATAAACCCATCGGTCTCGCCCAGCGTCAGCGCCCGCCCCAGCGCCGCAAACGGGAATTTCCCAACTATCGTCTTATAGCCTGCTTGCTGGGCTTCAGCTTCGCTCAGCCCCGCGTAGGCGATCTCCGGGTCGGTAAAGATCACCGCGGGCACGGTCTGCCAATCGGCCGCGCTCGCAAGCCCACAGATCGCCTCCGCCGCAACGATCCCCTCGTGAGACGCCTTGTGCGCCAAAAGCGGCGGCCCCGCAACGTCCCCAATCGCGTAGATATGCGGGACGCTCGTGCGCATCTGCTTGTCCGTCTTGAGAAAGCCCTTGGGATCAGGCTGCAGACCCAATCTCTCTAAACCCAGCTCTGGCGGCGTGTTTGGCTTGCGCCCGACACTGACTAGAACTTTTTCGGCTTCAAGGCTCTTCTCGCCGTCAGGCGTCTGAATGACAAGCTGCGCCCCGTCCTTACTCTTCTTCAGCTCTTTCGCTTGGGACTTGAGATAGATGTCCATCTGTAGTTCTTTGGCTTTCCGAGCAACAAGGCGCGTCAGCTCTGGATCAGTTCCAGGCAAGAGGTTCTCCAACATCTCGACGACCGTGACCTTGCTGCCAAACTTGGCATAGACCATCCCCAGCTCCACCCCGATATAGCCACCCCCAATCACGATGAGCGATTGGGGAAGCTTTTTGAGCGCAAGCGCGCCGGTAGAGTCTATGACGACCTCGCCGTCGATCTCAAAGTCGGGGAGGGTCATGGGCACGGACCCCGTCGCAATGATACAATCTTTGAACTCAATCGTTTGATTGCCGTGCTCACCCTCGACCAAGCACTTCTTCGGCGAGATGAATGTCGCCTTGCCCTTAATCACATTGACACCGTTGCCCTTACAGAGCTGCTCGACACCTCCCGTGAGCCTCTTGACGACGCTCTCTTTCCACGCCTGTAAGCGCTCGATATCGAGCTGAACGTCCTGCACAGAGATCCCAAACGTATCGGCACGCTTGATCTTCTCGTAGAGATACGACGCGTAGATCAGGGCTTTCGAGGGGATGCACCCAACGTTCAAGCACGTGCCGCCCAGCTCGTCTTTCTCGACAAGGGTGACGTCCTTGCCCAGCTGAGCTGCTCGAATAGCCGCAACGTATCCACCCGGACCACCCCCTACGACTAAGACCTCGGTACCGATAGTGATCTCGCCCACGACCATAAACAATCAACTCCCCTTGGAATCACCATACGAACACACTTTGCTCATGCCGTCGGGGATTCAAAAGCTCAACACCTTCTCTATGCCCTTCTTCACCCGTCCGGCATCGGGCAGATAGTACTGCTCCATCGTGAGATAGGGGATGTGCGTATCATAGCCCGTTACGCGCACCACCGGGGCTTGCAACTGCAAGAGCAAGCGCTCGTTAATTAGCGCTATGAGCTCCGACGCCAAACTACACGTGCGTGGAGCTTCCTGAACGATCACAGCGCGCCCGGTCTTGGCCACCGAAGTGAGCACAGTCTCTATGTCCAATGGCTTGAGCGTGCGCAGGTCAATCAGCTCAACGCTGATGCCCTCAAGCTGCTCGATTGCTTGCAGACAGACCCTCACCATCGCCCCCCAGGTGATCACCGTGACGTCGGTGCCCTCCCGCACAAGAGATGCCTTCCCAATAGGCACGGTGTAGTCGCCCTCGGGGACTTCTTGGCGAAACGCGCGATAGAGTCGCTTGGGCTCGAAGAAGATCACGGGATCGGGGTCGCGAATCGCTGAGATGAGCAACCCCTTAGCGTCGTAAGGATTCGACGGGATGACGACTTTCAAGCCAGGCGTGTGAACATAATACGCTTCCGGGGCTTCGGAGTGATGCTCCAGAGCTCGGATACCGCCACCATAGGGCACTCGAATGACGATGGGCACGTGAAAGCGTCCGCGCGACCTCCAGCGGATGCGCGCCGCGTGCGAGATGATCTGATCGAACGCTGGGGCCATAAACCCATCAAACTGGATCTCCGCAACGGGCTTCAGCCCATTAATGGCCATCCCAATCGCTGTACCCACGATCCCCGACTCGGCTAATGGCGTATCAATAGCGCGATCCGGCCCAAATTCTTGATAGAGCCCCTCGGTCGCGCGGAAGACGCCGCCGTTGACGCCCACATCCTCCCCCATGACGATAACCGTTGGATCGCGGCGCATCTCCGTCTTCAGAGCGTCGTTGATCGCCTGAACAAGCGTCATCTGCGGCATAGGTATCCCTCTCTCAGTAGCTGAGCACTTTTTCTATCCCCTTCAGACAGCGCCCGACGTCGGGCAGATAATAGTCTTCTAGACGCGCCTGGGGAATGAACGTATCGAAGCCCGTCACGCGCACGATTGGCGCTTGCAAATACTCAAAAGCTTTGTCATTGACCAGGGCAGCAAGCTCTGCCCCAAACCCGCACGTTCGCGGCGCTTCATGCAGGATCACGACCCGCCCCGTCTTCTTCACCGACTCGATCACCGTCTCGACATCTAAGGGGACAATCGTGCGCAGATCGATCACTTCGACGCTGACGTTCTGGGCAGCCATCTTCTCCGCAGCCCCCAGGGCAACCGGGATCATCGCGCCCCATGCGATGAGCGTCACGTGGGAGCCTTCATGGGCGATGCGTGCCTTCCCGATGGGAACGATATAATCCCCTTCGGGGACCTCGGCACGGAACGCACGGTAAAGCCGTTTCGGCTCCAAATAGATAACGGGGTCGGGATCACGGATCGCCGCGATCAGAAGCCCTTTCGCATCATAGGGGTTTGACGGGATAACGACTTTTAAGCCCGGGGTATGGGCATAATACGCTTCAGGGCTCTCAGAATGGTACTCTGGGGCGCGAATACCCCCACCGTAGGGGGCACGGATCACGATGGGCACGTGAAACCGCCCGCGTGATCTCCAGCAAATCCGCGCCGCGTGCGAGATGATCTGATCGAACGCGGGAGGTAGAAACCCATCGAATTGAATCTCCGCGACGGGCTTGAGCCCATTAATGGCCATCCCGATTGCTGTGCCGACGATCCCCGCTTCAGATAGAGGGGTATCAATCGAGCGATCCGGCCCAAATTCTTTATAGAGATTCTCTGTGACTCGGAAGACGCCGCCGTTGACGCCGACGTCCTCCCCCATCACGACCACCGTGGGGTCACGGCGCATCTCCGTCCTGAGCGCGTCGTTGATCGCCTGGACAATATTCAGTTGGGGCATGGTTACTCGTGCGGCAGGTCGCCGCCGTGCTCAGCTAAGTAGTCTTTCAGCTCTTGGAGCTGTTCTTTGAGATTCCACGGCATCTCGGCGTACATGTACTTGAAGATATCTTCGACATCGCGCTTAGGGAGCGCTTCATATTGCGCAACGGCTTGCGCGATCTCGGCCTTAGCCTCCTCTAAGAGCTTCGCTTCGTCTTGTTCGCTCCAGAGCCCTTGCTTCTCCAAATAGAGTCTTAAGCGCTTGATCGGATCTTTCTGCTTCCACATCTCGACTTCTTCAGCAGGGCGGTAGCGCGTCCAGTCGTCAGCCGTCGTGTGATGCGTCAAGCGATACGTGACGGCCTCGATCAAGGTTGGGCCGCCGCCGGCGCGCGCCTTCTCCAGCGCGTCACGAGTCACTTTATAGACCGCGAAGACATCGTTGCCATCGACTTGGACGCCTTCAAACCCATAGGCGAGAGCCTTCTGAGCGAGCGTCTCGGAAGCTGTTTGTCTAGTGCGCGGCACGGAGATCGCGTATTGATTATTTTGACAGAAGAAGACCACCGGGACCTTAAAGACTCCCGCGAAATTCAGCCCCTCGTGGAAGTCGCCCTCAGAGGTCGCGCCGTCGCCGAAGTAGACGATCGCACAAGATTTTTCGCCCTTGAGCTTAGCAGCCCAAGCCGCCCCGGTGGCGTGCAAGATCTGCGTGGCGATGGGGACACAGATCATGAAATTTCTCATCCCCTCCGGGATGCGGTTGCCCTCTTCATTGCCGCCCCAATACGTAAAGAGCTGGAGCCAGCTCTGCCCGCGCATAGCGAGCACCGCGTGCTCACGATAGCTGGGGAAGACCCAGTCTTCAGGCTTGAGCGCATAGGCACTGCCCACTTGGGCTGCTTCTTGCCCAAGAAGAGGCGCATACGTGCCCAAGCGCCCTTGTCTCTGTAATGCCAAGGCGCGCTCGTCGAACGTGCGCGCCAGTACCATCCAGCGATAGAGGGCCTTAAAATCATGGGGCTTCAATCCCAACTCGACGACGTCGTTGGGGTTGGCCATGCCGTCAGGCCCCAGAATCTGAATAAACGGGACGAGCGATTCACGCTGCAGAGTCACTTTAGCTGCCATGATTGAGTTCTCCCTCCTTAGACCGGAGCAAGCTCTTGACGAAAAACTCGCCAGCCCGATAGCTGCTGCGCACTAACGGCCCAGAGGCGACATAACGAAAGCCCATCGCTTCGCCGATCTCTTTCCACCGCGCGAACTTGTCAGGATGAACGTATTCGACGACTTCTATATGTCGCGGGCTGGGGCGCAGGTACTGCCCGATCGTTAGAATATCAACGCCGACGGCGCGCAGATCGCGCATCGTCTGAAGAATCTCTTCATCTGTCTCACCCAAGCCGACCATGATCGACGATTTCGTATAGCGCGTCGGGTCGAGCTTTTTCACGTTCTCCAAGACCATCAGTGACTGACGATACGTCGCGCGGCGGTCACGGACTTTCGGGGTAAGCCGCTCAACAGTCTCTATATTATGGTCGATGACATCGGGCTGAGCCTCGACGACTTTCTTGAGAGCGTTTATATCGCCGCGAAAGTCGGGGATGAGCACCTCGACGAGCGCTGTTGGAGTCTTCTGTTTGATCGCTCTAATAGTTTTAGCAAAATGCTCCGCGCCACCGTCGGGGAGATCATCACGGGCGACGCTTGTTAAGACTACATAATCTAAGCCCCACTCGCTCACGACTTGGGCGACCTTCCACGGCTCTAAGGGGTCAAGATAGCCGTTGGGATGCCCGCTGGTGACGGCGCAGAAGCGACACCCGCGGGTGCAGAGATCGCCCATGAGCATCAGCGTAGCCGTGCCGCCGCCCCAGCATTCGTGAACATTGGGGCAGCGGGCTTCTTCGCAGACGGTGTGCAAGCCGTATCTGCGTAGGGTTTCTTTGATCGCGATATAGTTCTGGCCCGCCGGTGGTCGGATCTTCAGCCATTCTGGCTTTACACGCGTTGTGACTGCGATAGTGCCTCACTCCCTTGGACGCTCGAGTCTGAAGCATTATAGGGAATGGGAGAGAGAGTTGCAACGGGCTCGTATAATACCCACGATGAGTTTGTTACAGCTTTATAGGATGCTTTACGATGTCTACGGTCCGCAGCACTGGTGGCCGGCCAATTCGCCCTTTGAAGTGATCGTCGGCGCGATCTTGACGCAGTCGACGAATTGGCAGAACGTCGAGCGCGCTCTTGAGAATCTCAAACAGCACAATGCCCTCACGCCCGAGAGACTCTACAAGCTCTCTGAAGAGAAGCTCACGGAGCTGATCCGTCCCGCCGGGTACTTCCGTCAGAAAGCCAAAAAACTCAAAGCATTCGTTAAGCATCTGTACGCACAGCACGACGGCGATCTGCACACGATGCTCGCGCAGCCCCTGAAAAAGCTTCGCGCTGAGCTGCTCTCGATCTGGGGCATCGGGCCAGAAACAGCTGACTCGATAATGCTCTACGCAGCCCAAAAACCCGTCTTCGTCGTGGACACGTACACGAAGCGCATCTTCTCGCGCCTAGGGTTAGTTGAACCAACGATTTCCTACGAAGAGTTGCAAGAGTTTTTTACGCAGAGATTGCCCAAGAGCGTGAAACTCTTCAACGAGTATCACGCGCTGCTCGTGCGCCATGGGAAAGAAGTTTGTCGTCCTAAACCCCGCTGCGGGCAGTGTGTGCTCGCACGAGATTGTCAGTTTTACCGACGGAGTTCTTCAGCCGTGGGCAGATAGAACGCCGCGCCGTTGCGCGCCCGTAGCGTCTGATCTGCCGGCCCGCGCTCCTCAAACGCCAGATCCACCCCGAACTCGCTAGCGCCCTCCGTGTCCATGAGAGCCGCGTCTAGATCGTACTGCACATTGAGGGGGATATAGACATTAAAGAGCTTGCGCAGCTCGTTCCCGCGCCGGTCGTAGACCGTCCCTTGGTAGATGACAAACTGTAACTTTGGGCTCCAGAAGCGATAGCCAAATGCGACGGCTACTTTGGCATAGTTGCCCTCGCTTGTCCTCACGTAGATGACTGTCCCCTGGATCTTGCCGGTGTCGCGATTGTGCTGATCCAGCTCGGTACGTGTCAACTCTAGCTTATCGTAAGCAGCGCGCTGCAGCATAGCAAAGGTGATCTCATCGAAGCTGACTTGGTCGGCGAGCAAGAGCGATTGCACCAACGCGATCACGAGCGCCAGAGCGATCGCTGTCCCAAGCACGACCAACAAGCGTCCGTAGGTGAGGCCCTTGCGCCGTGGTCTCTCCATGAGCTACTTCTTCTCGATGCGCACAAATTTTTCGTTTACTTCTGTGACGACCCCGTCAATGCTCGCGTGATGTGCCACGCTCAAGAGATTAAAATCATTGATAGGGCCATCTAAGGGCTTCGCGATAGGATCGCCGATCTTCACTCTGTCCCCGACTTTTACAATGGGGATGCTGGGCTTGCCGCGCGGGCCGTCTTGATGCATAAAAATCTTGACGCGCGTGACTTTGTCGCGAATGTCCAAGACGTCGGCGGGCGTGGGGTGCCAGTCCAAATAGCGTTCAAGACCTAATTTCTTCATGGCTTCGGGAAGGGTGTCGTCCCATGTTGGAGCAGGCTGGCCCGGCAGTGGGCGCAAGCTCACCTGGTCCGCGACGTATTTAGCAGCTTCGATCACCAAGAAGCCGTTGGTCTTCTTGGTGACGGCGTGCTCGCCTACGTTGACTCTATCGCCCATGAGCGGGCCGCCGTCGAGCACCGCTAATTTATTGTAGCGTGTCGTGTCCACGCCGATCATCGCCAAGATATCTATCAGATACGTGCCCACAGGGGCGAGCACTACAGTCTGCTTGGCGACTTCGCCGTAGACGTTTAAGTATTTTTCGGTGACGGGCTTGCTTTGAAAGAGCGCGCGGTACATATTGTAAACAGTCTCGACGTTGTTGACCGTCACTCCCACGTGCAAGGGGATCTTCCCCGGCGGCACTTCCAGGCCCGTCACGGCCTTGGTGAGCCATTTCTCCTCGCCCATCCCGTAGATGCTGGGCGTGTAGCGAATCTCGAACCCGTATCTTTCTCGTAACGGCTCCAAGAGCTTTTTGTCTTTCTCCTTGGCCCCGATGATGATCTGCTCAAACCCGAAGATCTTCTTCAACGCGGCGAAGACCTCCACGAACGCCTCGGCCTGGCTCATCAAGAGAATCTTATCGGCTTCGTAGCCTGGTTCGCCCTCCTCCGCGTTGACGATCAAGATCTTCGTTGGGGTGAGATACTTAAAGTACGTGGGGAATCCGGCGCCGCCCGCGCCGATCAGCCCCATCTCGCGAAAGAGCTTGACTGCGTCCTCGCGTGTCTGGACTGTTGTGGCCATAGCGTGAGATCACCCTTCGTTCGTTCGATGTCTCTAGAATAAAAGAAACTGAGCACGATTTCAAAACTCAGCGCGGGATCTTCGCCAGCACGGCGCGCGCAGCAACGAGCGCCGCGCTCTTAGGAGCCTCCATGTCCATCTCTCCTAAGGGGACGCTCACGAAGATCGCGATAAAGAGCGCGCCATGCTGCCAGAAGAGCCCAACACCATCGGGTTCGGGAGCTAGTTCCACCGTGCGCCCGTCTAGCTCAACAGATTCTGTCTGAGCGCCTTGGAGCAGAAGCTCGCGCGCTTCGGAGATCTTCGTTGGGTCTTTGAACTTGAAGATCGTCAGCCCGACGCGCTCGATCTTGCCGCTCCAGGGGCCGCCGGGCGCGGGCGTGTAGAACGCATGAGACGAGTACTCTTCGCCGGGGAAGGCCGGCTCAATGCGCGCTTCCTTGGCGACTAAGATAAAGCCCTCAATCGCTTCAGGGATGAGCGTCTCAGGAGCCGGCCCGGCGGGCGGGCTCGACCCCATCACAAAGAACAGCCCTACGGCGACCACCGCTGCAAGAACCACAAAGACCCATACGATCGGATTGTTCATCATGCCTCCTTCTTTTCTTGCTTGAACGCTTGTGCTGCGTAATCTCTCAAGGGCTCGAGGAAGCGCTCAAACTCCATGGGAAAGACAAACTTTGTCGCGGGGCTGGCACCCAGGGCTTTCAGCGCTTCAAGATACTGCAAGCTCAGGGTCTTGACATCTACGCCCTTGGCGACATCATAGATCTTCTGCAGCGCCAGCGCAAAGCCTTCAGCTCGCAGAATCGCCGCTTGGCGATCTCCTTCAGCTTTCAAGATAGCTGCTTGCTTTTCGCCCTCAGCGACCTTGATCGCCGCCTCGCGCTTGCCGTCAGCCTCAGTCACCATAGCGCGGCGCGAACGCTCCGCTGACATCTGTCGCGTCATCGCGTCTTGCACGTCTTTAGGGGGCAGAATCTCTTTGATCTCTACGCTCGTCACCTTCACACCCCACCGGTCTGTTACTTCATCGAGCTTGGTGCGCAAGACTTGGTTGATCTGTTCGCGGCGCGCCAAGACGTCATCTAAGGGGATATCGCCGATCACGGCGCGCAGGGTCGTCATAGCGATACCCGTCGCCGCCCCGGCGAAGTCCGCTACTTGAATAACGCTATTGATGGGATCGAAGATCTTCCAATAGATCAGAAAGTCGACGGAGATCGGCGCGTTATCGCGGGTGATGCACGTCTGGGGCGGCACGTCGAGAAAGCGCTCGCGGAGATCGACCCATACGGGTCGATCAATGAACGGGATGAGCAAGACGAAGCCCGGCCCACGCGGCTGTGGCAGCGCCCGCCCCAGCCGAAAGACGACTAATCGTTGATACTCCGGCACGATCTTGATGGCCATCGCGGCCAGAAGCAGTACAACACCAATAATAATCAGCCAAATGATCACTTCCATGACCTCACTCTCCTTTTTTCGGTGATGGTTCTGCGACGACGCGCAGCCGCAACCCACGCGCTTCGACCACACGCACACGCACTCCCTCAGGGATCGGACCTTCGACAGCCTCGGCAGACCATTCTTCTCCCCGGACGTAGACCGTGCCGTAGGGGTTGAGCGCGGTCTTGGCGATCCCGATCTCGCCGACCAAGTGCCCAAGCTGCGCTGGAGGCACACGATGAGCCCGCCATCCTCCACGCACAGCAATCACAAAGAACCCAACAAGCACAGCTGTCATCGCTCCGATAGCCCATGGACTTACAGCTAAGGTCGGCGCTGCAGCCTCAGGCAGCCGGAACGGCCGAAAGAGCAAGAGAGACCCTAACACGAACGCGATCGCACCTACAATTGAGAGCGCATAGCCTTGGACGTTCAAATCTATGACGACAAGAGCCAAGCCCAGCACTAAAAGCGCCAAGCCGCCCCAGTTCAAGGGCAAGCTTCCCAGCGCGACAAAAGCTAACAATACTAAAATAGCCCCGAGAGTGCCGACAATGGGCTCCCCCGCGTAGAACGCCGCGATCAGCGCATAGATTCCTAGCGTCAGCAAGATATACGCAATCGTGGGATCTGCAAGCTGATGGAGAAGCTGCTCCGGCAGGCTCATACCCCGACGTATGAGCTGCGCTTGGTGCGTGTACAGTGTATGAGTCTCATCTCCAAGTTGTACTGTCTGCCCGTCGAGCTGCCGGAGCAGATCGTCGAGATCAGCAGCGATGAAGTCGATGACACCCTGCTGGAGGGCTTCTTCAGCAGTAATCGACGCGCTCTTGCGCACCGCGTCTTCAGCCCACTGGACGTTACGGCCTCGCTGGGATGCAATAGCGCGAATGTACGCAGCCGCATCGTTGACAGCTTTTTCGGCCATAGTTGGGTCCATCTCGCCGCCGATGGCTACGGGATGGGCCGCCCCGATGTTGGTCATCGGGGCCATGGCAGCTTTATGCGCAGCTAAAGTTATGAAGACCCCGGCCGAGGCCGCCCGCGCCCCTTTGGGAGTCACATAGACGACGACGGGCACAGAAGCGTTGAGTATCCCTTGGACGATCTCACGCATCGCTGTATCTAACCCGCCGGGGGTGTTCAGCTCAATAATAAGGGCTTGGGCCTTGAGGGCTTTAGCTTCTTCGAGACCGCCCACAACATAACGAGCTATTACAGGGTCGATCACCCCGCTGACAGTGAGAACAACGATCTCCTGGGCGAGGCCGACTGCCCCACTCAGGGAAAGCCCTAAGATCAGAAGCCCTGTAAGCCAACTAGTGGCAAGCATCGCACCAATCATTATATGTTCGGCGGCCGTCGCGAGCAAAAGAGGCTCTCTTTGTACGTGCGCGATTTGTTTAGTAAAATCTTTCTACAATCCCACGGGGGTTCAACCGGATGGAACGCTACCTAGCATTAATCGTTTTCGTTTTGGCCTACGCGCTTTTTGTCTTTCTCCCCAAGCGTCGTTCGTGGGTCGCTGCTGCCGGGGCGCTCACGTTGATGCTCACGGGAGTGGTCTCTCCAGCGTTAGTCTTCTTCGGCGAGGGAGGCAAAGAATCGCTTATCAGCTGGAACGTGATGGGGATCTTCGTGGGCACGCTCATTCTCGCTGACTTATTTATCTGGTCGCGTGTGCCCCATTATGTTGCCGAGAGATTAGTGAACAGATCGCGCAGCGTCTGCTGGGCCATGGTCAAAGTCTGTGCATTTTCAGGGTTTCTCTCGATCTTCGCCGAGAACGTCGCTGTCGTGTTAATTGTCGCGCCCATTGCATTCGCGCTCGCGGAAAAGCTCAAGACCAGCCCCGTCCCGTTGATCATCGGAGTGACGATCTCGTCGAATCTCCAGGGGACAGCGACGCTCATCGGCGACCCCGCGAGTATGATATTTGCCGAGTACGCTGATGCGTCGTTCAACGACTTCTTCTGGTACAAGGGCCAGGGGCTTGGGGTCTTCTTTGCTATTGAATTGGGGTTTCTCACATCACTGCCCGTCTTGTATTGGGCGTTTCGTCCTCTCAATCAGAAAGTTGAACTGGTCGCCGAAGAGAGAGTGATTAGTTGGGGGCCGACGGTATTTTTGGCCACGATGATGCTGGCTCTGGCGACAGCGTCGTCGCTGCAAGCGCATGATCTTTTGGGAGCTCTTTGTATGGTCTGGGGGCTGGCTGGGCTGATCTGGTACGAGCTTCTAGGACGCAACGACCGCGAGCGCTTCCCCGATACGCCTTGGCAGATCTTGAAGAGACTCGACTGGGACTCAGCGCTCTTCTTGATGGGGGTCTTTACGCTCGTCGGAGCTCTTGTCGAGAAGGGCTGGATCGATCTCTTTGCTGAGTGGCTCAAGTCGGTGATTGGGGCGAATCTGCTCGTCTCATATATCGTAATTATCTTTCTCTCGATGCTCGTGTCAGCGTTCGTAGATAACATTCCGTACTTGATGGCGATGATCCCTTTAGTGATGAAGCTCGCGGCCCCCGGGGCGGGGCAAGAGGCGTTGCTCTTCGGGCTGCTCATAGCGGCGAGCTTGGGGGGGAATATTACGCCCATTGGAGCGTCGGCGAACATTGTTGGGGCGGGGCAGCTGCGCCAGCGTGGGTATATTCTGGGCTTTCGCGAGTTCGGGAGAATCGGACTGCCGTTCACGCTCGCCGCGACGATCCCCGCCGCGATCTTTCTGTATCTGCTGTGGGTGATCTTCTAAGACGCTTTGGATAGAATAACAGAGCTATGAACACCCCATCGCTTGGCCGGCAGATCTGGCACCATATCTATTCGCGAATGCTGACGGGCGTCGTCTTCGTCGTGCCCCTCATATTGACTATCTGGGTCTTGCAGTTGCTCTATAATCTCCTGGACGGCCCGCTGCGCTCGCTGCTCAATGCGATGCTCCGATATACGTTACGATGGGAGCTGCCCCCAGGCGTTGGACTAGTGCTAACGCTTCTAGCGCTCTATGTGACTGGGATCTTGGCAACGAATATGGTAGGACGTCGGCTCTTGGAGTTCTGGGAATCGCTGCTCCAGAAGATGCCTATCGTCAACAGCATCTACAATGCTGCGCGACAGGTGGTGCGCACGCTCTCCCAGCCCCAAGAGAAGTCATTCCAGCGCGTCGTGCTAGTCGAGTTCCCCTCTAGAGGCTTGTGGACTATAGCGTTCCAAGTGGGCATGATCCAAACAAGCGACGGGCGCGAATGGGTGCGAGTCTATGTGCCGACGACGCCGAACCCAACATCGGGCTATTTGCAATTTCTTCCTAAAGAAAATGTGGTGTTTACTTCAATCCCGGTGGACGAGGCGCTCAAGATGGTCGTCTCCGGAGGGATTCTCGCGCCGGAACGTTTAGACGTAGGGCTATCCAAGATTGATCAGGGCTCGTAACTGAGATGATGGCGCACCATCGTTCCGTGTGGTAAGCTCGAGAGACTATGAGTTTGATCGAAAGCCTCGCACGCACCCCATCCCAGGCATATCTTGTCGTCGGTACGACGGCACCAGAGTTTGCCAAAAAGTTCGCGCAGCACCTCTTCTGCCCAAAAGAATGCGAACACTGCTCACACTGCACGAAACTTAATCACGGCACCCACCCCGATTTCACGTGGGTCAGCAAGTCGGGCAAACGCATCAGTATCGACCAAGTCCGCGATCTCCAGCAGAAAGCGTTGTATCCTCCCGTCGAAGCCTCAAAAAAGATCTATGTCATCGAGAGCGTCGAAGATCTCAGTCTTGAAGCTGCCAATAGTCTCTTAAAAATCCTCGAAGACCCGCCAAGATATTTGATCTTTATTCTGCTTGCCAAGAGCACGAATATCTTGCCGACGATCCTGTCGCGCTGTCAGATTGTGAAGCTGCCCACGCCCCCACGGGCTCAGCTCGAACAGATCTTGGCCGAGCGCGGCCTCAGCCCCCAAGAGATTGAGTATCTCCTGAGCGTCACTCACGGGGCAATGCCTGATGAAACATTACTCAACACCGTGAAAGATTTCTTTGCCAAACGCCCACAGCTCCAAAAACAACTCTCAGAGCTCTCTGATAATGAGCTCTGGGAGTCTCTCACTGAGAAGAATCTCTTCGTGCGCCACGAAGTCACTGGAGAACTTCTGGGACGATTAGAACACTACTCTAGTGCCCAAGTGCTCGCTCTTGCTGCAGCGCTGAGCAAGGGTGACCACGATGTAATTGAGTTCTTTATTCAAGAAGCCCTCTATTGGTATCGCGGCCGACTCACAGTGAATAATACCCACGCTGTATACGCCTTGGAGACAGCTCTCTGGAAGCTCCAGCGCAATGCGAATATGCAATTGCTCTTGGAGTCCCTGCTCTTCACACTGCGACAGGGGCTGCGCGAAGCGTCTGCATAATGCAGCGCTTCAGCTCCTCCAGCCCTGTCCCCTCCTGCGCGGAGATCACCACAGCGTTGGGGATCGTTGAGAGCGCCAGCTCGAGGCGCTGCTGATCCTCGAGAGTCTGTAACTTATCAGCTTTGTTGAGCACGTTGATCATGGGTGGACGATTCCCGCCCTTGAAGATATCGTTGAGCACCTCGACGATCGTGCGCCAGTGGTCAAAGAGATTGGGATTGGAGACATCAAGGACGTTTATCAGCAAATCAGCGTCTCTAGCAGCCTCGAGCGTCGAAGCGAACGCTGGGATGAGCTCGTGGGGGAGCTTCTTGATAAACCCAACGGTGTCCGTAACGACAACAAGGCGTCCATCGCCCAGATAGAGCTTGCGCGTGAGGGGATCGAGGGTGGCAAAGAGCTTGTCCTCGACAAACGCCTCTGCTCCTGTGAGAGCACGTAGAAGCGTCGATTTCCCAGTGTTGGTGTACCCAATGAGGGCAATCTCTGGGATCTTGCGGCGCTCGCGGAGCTTCCGGCGCACGGCGCGCTCTTTTTCGGCTTTTATGAGCTGCTCTTTGATCGCGTGCATGCGCTGACGGATCGCGTGGCGTTCTTGAGCAAGTCGAGTTTCACCGGGGCCGCGCGTGCCGATCCCCGCTCCAGGCTGCCCCAGCGCCTCTGCCCATCCACGCAGTCTTGGCAAAAGATACTCTAACTGTGCCAGCTCGACTTGGAGCTTCGCTTCTTTGGAGCGCGCCCGCTGCGCAAAGATATTCATAATCAGTTGCGCGCGATCTATGATCTTCTTCTGAATCCTCTCTTCGAGGTTGCGCGCTTGCGCCGGCGTGAGCGCGTCATTGAAGACAACGAGATCAGCCCTTGATTTAGCAGCGAGTTCCTTGAGTTCGTCAGCTTTGCCCTTCCCAATAAAAAAAGCTGGATCGGGTTTGTCACGCTTTTGTAAGACCGTCCGTAGGACTTCTAGACCCGCTGTCCGCGCGAGCTCCATCAGCTCTTCGATGGACTCGCGCTCCTGCCAGTCCGCCCCTTGCCCCAGATCCAACCCCACTAAGATCGCACGCTCCCCAGCAAAGACCCGCGCTCGCTCCCCTAACCGGTCCTCTATGAGCTGATTCATCGAGCCTCTGTGCCAACAACCTCCTTCTCTTCAAGGGTCTCCTCTATTATAGCAGCTCCGAGGCGATGGAGCTCGCCCGCCAGGTCCCGATACCCACGTCGAATATGCTCGTCTCGATCGATAATCACCGTGGCACCGTCTGCGACTAAGCCGGCCAGGGTCAACGCCGCCCCGGCGCGCACGTCGTTCACACAGACCTGCGTTCCCACAAGCCCTCTTACCCCCTCCAGATAGGCCGTCGCCCCCTCCAGCCGGATCTGCGCCCCCATGCGAGCGAGTTCTGCAGCGTGCGCAAACCGACTCTCCCACACCGTCTCTTTGATGACGCTTGATCCACGAGCGACGCTGAGCAGGGCCATCATCTGGGGCTGCAAGTCCGTAGGGAACCCTGGATAGGGCCGAGCCTCGACACGCCCTCCCGCAAAGCTCCCCGGCCCATCGCTGATGACGCGCACGCTCTCCACATGCTCCTGCACCGTGAGGCCTAGCTCGTCGAGCTTGCTCAACAAGGCTTCCAAGTGCAGGGGCTGACACCGGCGCACGGTCACGTCTCCCCCGGCGATTGCCCCGGCAATGAGAAACGTCCCAGCATTGATGCGATCGGGAATAACAGTGTGCACCGTCCCGGAGAGGGTCTTCGCCCCTTCGATGTGGAGTCGCCCCGGCTCGATCATAATCCCTGCGCCCATCTTGATGAGCAAGCGCGCGAGGTCATGGACTTCGGGGTCTTGGGCGGGATTGCTGATGACTGTTCTTCCCGGAATGAGCGCCGCGGTCATCATGATCTGTTCCGTCGCTCCCACGGACGGATAATCCAAGTGAATCTCTGCAGAGCGGAGCTGCCCCGCCGCGGCGCACCAGAATCCCCCGCGCGATTCGATCTGCGCCCCTAGAGCTCTCAAGCCCTTCAGATGGAGATCGACGGGGCGAACCCCTATAGGGCAGCCGCCCGGCAAGGGTAGCTGACTATACCCCAACCGCACCATCAACGGCCCTAAGAGCAAGAACGATGCTCGAAGCTTGCGCACCAACGAGTCCGGAGGGATACCAACAAGCTCGCGCCCAGTGCGAATGCTATAGACCCCAGGATCAAGAGCAGAGACGCGCTTGCCCACGCTCTCGAGGAGCGCGATCATGGTGCGTACATCCCCTACATCAGGGACGTTCTCTAGGATGACTTCGTCGTCAGTGAGCACCGTCGCGGCGAGGAGGGGCAAGGCCGCATTCTTTGCCCCGTCCACCGTGACTTCGCCAAAGAGCCGCCGACCTCCGTAGACGGTGAGCTTCATGGTGGCAAGAGCGCCAGGGGGTTGAGCGGCCGGCCATATTGGAGAATTTCAAAGTGCAGATGCGGGCCGGTCGAGTTCCCCGTATTCCCCGAGCGCCCAATCACTTGACCTCCTTCGACGAATTGTCCGCGATAGACCCCAATCTCCGACAGATGCCCGTAGAGCGTGCGGTAGCCGTTGCTGTGCTGTAAGACAATATAGAGCCCATAGCCGCTGTGGCGTCCGGCCGCGAGCACCTTGCCGGCACACGCCGCGTAGACGTCCGTCCCCTCAGGGACCTCGATATCGATCCCTTCATGAAAGTCGGGCTCCCCGCTGATGGGATGGATTCTCGGTCCAAACCCCGATGAGAGCACGCCGCGCACCGGCCAGGCAAAGAAGCTCTTCTTCCCTCCGGCCATCTGGAAGTACGTCCATGCTGGCGATCGCGCAGCTCCTGGGATGAAGAACTCCTCACCTGGGTAGATATACTCGCGCCCTTCGAGGCGATTAGCACGCACTATCTCAGAGAGCGCTACCCCATAGGTGCGCGCAATGTCTGTGAGGGTTTGGCCGCGCTTAACCGAGTGTAAGATCCCGTTCCTGACAATCTTTAAGACTATCCCCGGTTCAAGGGCATGGAGATCATCCAGGGCGCTGACGTTGCTGCCCACAAGGGCTTCTACCGAGACACCAAAGCGAGCTGCGATCTGCTCAAGCGTTTCCCCCGGCTGCACCTCATATTCGACGAGATCGGGAGCTGGCACCAGAGAGAGGACTTCATCATCGAGAGTGGGACCACCTTGAGCGTGGAAGCTCTGAGATCGAAGCAGTAAAGGGCTTTGATGCGCCCACCACGCCCACAGGAGCACCCCTAGCCCCCCTAGGATCGCGACGATCTTGACCGATCTATTCATTGCGCATGAGCTCCAAGAACTGCTCGTTGTTCTTTGTCTGCTCCATACGAGAGAGAATCCATTCGAGCGCTTTCTGCTTATCATTCATATCGCTGATCATCTTGCGCAGGACCCAGACGCGCCGCAGCACCTTCTCTGGGAGCAAGAGCTCTTCTTTGCGGGTGCCTGAAACCTCCAGATCGATTGCGGGGAAGATGCGCTTGTTTGCGAGCGTTCTGTCGAGCACAAGCTCCATGTTGCCCGTGCCCTTGAACTCCTCAAAGACGACCTGGTCGAGCCGCGAGCCCGTGTCGATGAGCGCTGTCCCGATGATCGTCAAGCTGCCCCCGTCTTTGATATTGCGCGCGGCCCCAAAGAACTCCTTGGGCTTATACAGCGCGGTGGGGTCCATGCCACCCGAGAGCAGCTTGCCGCTGGGAGCGATCGCCAAGTTATACGCGCGCGCTAAGCGCGTGATCGAGTCCATCAAGATCACAACATCGCGCCCCATCTCAACCAATCTCTTGGCCTTGGCGATGACCAGCTCCGAGATGCGACAGTGAATCTCAGGCTTCTGGTCGAACGTCGCCGCCACGACTTCACCCATCGTGATCGACTCTCGAAAGTCTGTGACTTCCTCAGGGCGCTCGTCGACCAACAACACAATCAAATAGACTTCAGGATGGTTGGCCGCGATCCCGTGAGCAATGTGTTTTAAGAGCGTGGTCTTGCCGGCCTTGGGCGGCGAGACGATCAGCCCGCGCTGGCCCTTCCCAATGGGGGCAAATAAGTCAATAATGCGCGTAGAGAACTCATTGGGATCATGTTCGAGCTTGAGCTGCTCCCGCGGGTGATAGGGAATGAGATCTTCAAACGCTTGGCGGTTGCGGACGACCTCAGGATCTTCATAGTTAATCGCTTCGATCTTCAGCAGCGCAAAGTACTTCTCCTCTTCTTTGGGGGGGCGGACGATGCCACTGACGATATCCCCGTCTTTCAACCCGAACCGCTTGATCTGCGACGGAGAAACATAGATATCGTGGGACCCTGGCAAGCACGAGCTATCGCGCAGAAATCCGTAGCCGTCAGGGAGAATCTCCAGCACCCCGTCTTTGAAATGCAGCCCTTGCTGTTCTGCTTGGGCCTTCAAGATAGCGAAGACGAGATCTTCTTTTTTGATGCGACCGCGCCCATTGATGCCGAAGCGCTCGGCTAACGCGCGCAACTCTGACATGTCCTTGGATTTGAGCTCCGTAATATCGAGTAATTCGCCCGTAGGCTTCTCTTCTCTCTCTACATCGGCCATGGTGTTGGCGGGCACCTCCTGATAGGGAAACTCTCTTGGAAATTCCTCTCATTGAGCTTCGTTGTGCGTACTACTTCTGTCATCTGGGCAGCGTCGGGCCTCCCTTCTTCATTTATGGGAAGGAGGAATCACTACGACAAGCTGTCACAGAGCAGAAGAGAGAGTAGCGCATTTGGATTTGGTAAATATATTATAGCACGTGCCATCTCACTTGGCAAGTCCCATCTCCACCAACGCCTCGTAGAGAGGGAAGCGCTCACAGAGCTGGCGGACCCGCTCACGCGCTCTCGCTTGCACGGTTTGTGAGCGCTCCTGCAGCACCTGCGCGATAATCCCAGCGATCTCTGTCATTTCCCTTGGTCCCATCCCCCGCGTGGTCACCGCTGGGGTGCCTAGGCGGATTCCACTGGTGACCGTAGGCTTTTGCGGATCGAAGGGGATGGCGTTCTTATTCACCGTCACCCCGACTTCTTCGAGGAGTCGCTCGGCTTCGGCTCCGGTCAACCCGTGAGGGCGCACGTCCACCAAGAGCAAGTGCGTATCAGTACCCCCCGATACTATGCGAAAGCCCTCGTTGGCGAGAGCTTGCGCGAGCACCCGGGCATTCTCGACGATCCTGCGCTGATACTCCCGAAACTCCGGGCGCAGGGCCTCACCGAACGCCACGGCCTTGGCCGCGATCACGTGCATGAGCGGCCCCCCTTGACTGCCGGGAAAGACCGACTTGTCAATGAGCTCGGCAAATTCTTTCCGGCAGAGTATGGCGCCGCCGCGCGGCCCGCGCAAGGTCTTGTGTGTCGTGGTCGTGACGAAGTCTGCCCACGGGATAGGTGACGGATGTACCCCGCCCGCGATCAGCCCCGCTATATGAGCTATGTCGGCCATCAGATACGCCCCGACTTCGTCGGCGATCTCACGGAATCTCCGAAAATCTATAACTCTCGGATAGGCGCTCGCCCCACAGACGATCAATTTGGGCCTATGCTCGAGAGCCAGCCGTCGCACTGCGTCATAATCGATCTGTTCAGTTTCGCGCGAGACCCCATAATAGACGGCTTTATAGAGCTTACCCGAGACGCTCACCGGATGCCCATGAGAGAGATGCCCCCCGTGCGCCAATGACATGCTCAAGATAGTATCCCCCGGCTGGAGCACGGCGAAGTAGACAGCCATGTTGGCTTGGGTGCCGGAGTGAGGCTGGACGTTGGCGTGCTCTGCACCAAAGAGCTTCTTGAGACGTTCGCGGGCTAACTCTTCGACGACGTCAACCCATTGACAACCGCCGTAGTAGCGCTTCTTGGGGTAGCCTTCGGCGTATTTGTTCGTCAGGACAGACCCCTGAGCTTCGAGCACCGCGCGCGAGCAGAAATTTTCTGACGCGATCAATTCTATCGAGAAGCGCTGGCGCTCTAGTTCTTTTTGGATCGCCTGATAGACTTCAGGATCTACACGAGCAAGTTCGCTCTCACTCATAGTTGAGCACTTTCCTCCTGGGCATGGATCTTCGCGAGGCGACGCGCATGGCGCCCTCCGGCAAAGGGCTCATTCAACCAGACGGTGACGATCTCCGCAGCGAGCCCTGGGCCAACCACACGGCCTCCAAGACAGAGAATATTCGCATCGTTGTCGCGACGACTCATCTTGGCTGAATACACGTCACTACAGTTCGCCGCACGAATCCCTCTCACTTTATTTGCGGCTATAGCCATGCCGATCCCCGTCCCACAGATCAAGATCCCGCGCTCGCATTCCCCCGATGCCACCGCATGAGCGACCGCAAACGCGATGTCGGGATAGTCTACCGACTCCGTCGTGAAGACGCCAAAATCCCGTACCGTATGGCCTTGCAACGCGCTCTGTAACAAGGCCTCCTTCAGGGCGACACCGTTGTGATCAGAGCCGATGGCGATGGTCATTCCGTCACGCGCGTGAAGACTGAACGGACTATATCTCCGTACATCTTTAAGCGTGAGGCCAAACCGCGAGAGAACCCAAATTTCTCCTCTTTCATCACATGGGTCACTCCGTCAAGCTCCACAAACGCTTGGCTCCAGCCCTCCTTGAGGGCAAGCTTTGTCAAGGCGATCTCCACACCAAAATCTAATTGGTGCACCTTACGCCGGAGCTTCTTCCATAACGCTTTGCTCAAGACTCGTTGCCCCGACAGATATGGGGCTATCGTTTGGGCAAGATCCGTATTGAGCCGCCCCCCGCGAAAGACCCCCACGACCATATCGCGCTTGTCTTCACAATAAACGCGAATCATGCGCTCGATATGATCCGGGCGCAGCCCCACTAAATCAGCATCCAAAAAGAGCAGCGTCTCATATTGGGCTTTCTGGACCCCAAGGTCGAGGGCGACGGATTTGCCACGGTTGACGGGCAGCGAGAAGACTCTGACGCCAAACGACCGCGCGACTTCAGCCGTCCCGTCGGTCGAGCCGTCGTCTACAACGATGATCTCTCTGACCGAAGGCGCATGCAAGAGCGGCCAGAGCACGGCGCTGATCCGTTCGGCTTCGTTATACGCCGGAACGATAGCCGATACGCATACGGCGCTGCTGTGAGATTCGCTCATCGAGAAGATTGTACGCATCCGCGCACGCAAAGTCAAATGGCCCCCCTTCTTGCGCGGATGAAGGTTTTCGTCTATGCTCTTAATCACTATGCTGAAGGACGCAAGGATCGCCATCATCGGGCTGGGCAAGATCGGCGGTGCCTTAGCCAGTAGCTTGGTGCGCACTAGAATTGTCTCCAGAGAGCGTCTCGTTGGTACGACAGGGCATCGTGACAGCGCCCTCGAAGCCGCCAAACGCTACGGCATCAGAACCCTCACTGACAACGTCCGGGCCATCGCCGACGCGCAGATTATTATCTTGGCTGTCAAGCCCCAAACTATGAAAAGAGTCCTGCTCGAGATTCGCGATGCAGTGCGTGACGATCAGATGATTATCACGCTGGCTGCGGCCCGCACGACGCGCTTCATCGAAGAGCACTTACAGAAAAATATCCCGGTTGTGCGGGCCATGCCCAACACCCCGTGCTTGGTCAACGCCGGGATGACCGTGCTCTGCCCAGGACGCTACGCCTCCAAAGAGCATATCGAGCTGGCTAGAGAGATCTTCGCTGCGGTGGGCTTGGTCGCAGTGATTGATAACGAAGACTTGATGGACGCGGTGACGGCGCTGTCAGGGAGCGGGCCGGCTTATGCGTATATTATGATCGAGGCCTTAGCTGAGGGCGGGGTCAAAGTTGGGCTGCCGCGGTCGCTCTCGACGATGTTAGCCGCGCAGTCTCTGCTTGGAGCAGCGAAGATGGTCTTAGAAACAGGCGAGCACCCGGCCAAGCTTAAAGACGAAGTGACCACGCCCGCAGGTGTCACGATTGACGGGATCATGGCGCTGGAAGACGGCGGGATTCGCGTCACCCTGATTAAGACCGTCGATAGGGCGACGAAGAAAGCCAAAGAGCTATTGCAATGAAAGAGTTTGAGGGCTTCGTGAGAGGGAGGCCAGGGATATTGACAAGGAGAGGCCTTTTGTGCTATAATAAGAATAAACTCAAGGAGGTTGAACCTTCTCAAAAGATAGAGAAGGGCAAGAGGAGAAGAGCTTGGCCTGCGGCTCGCGCCGCACTACGAGGGCCGCTGGGGAAAAATCCCGCCGAGGCTGCAGGCAAAACCCTGGACAACCCCCGGAGGGCGTCACGCCCAGCCAAGCTCTTCGCTCTTTAGGAGGTGTGCGAGGAGTCTCAAGTAATACCCAGCCCTTCCCCCCGTCATAATAAAAAAACCCCTTTCCCGCAGGTTGTTTAAAGAAAGCACTTGAGAATCCCTCGCACTTGTGGACATCCCCTCTCACCTTGAGCTTACCTTAGTCTTGGTCTCTTTAACAGAGCAAGAACCTGTATCACCAAGGATGGTGATCTTGATCACCTACAGGGGCGCAAAGCGGGCGATAAAGTGTCGCAGCGGCCCTTCCCCAAAGATCAGCTTTACTCCACGGATCGCATCCCGCTGATCTCGTATTGTCTGGAGAGTTTCGACGACGTGATCGAGATGCTCTTGGGTGTAGACGCGCCGGGGAATCGCTAAGCGCACGAGTTCGAGCTTGGGGTAGATCTCCTGGCCCGTCTTCTCATCGCGCTTGGCAAACATGGTGCTGCCGATCTCAACGGCCCGCACCCCGCCCTCGCGATAGAGCGCGATCACCAACGCTTGCGCAGGAAATTCTCTCTGGGGGATATGGGGCAGAAATCGCAATGCATCAATATAGACAGCGTGCCCACCGATGGGCTCAACGATCGGAATCTTTTCGGCCTTGAGGCGTTCGCCCAGATAGCGTGCCTGCCCAATTCTATCGCGCAAATACTCTTCATCGAGAGCTTCGTACAGGCCGACAGCGATAGCTTCCAAGTCGCGCCCAGCAAGCCCCCCGTAAGTCGGAAACCCCTCGAAGAGGATGAGCTTCTGCACGCAGCGCCAGTATAAGTCTTCGTCGTTCATCGCCAAGAGACCACCGATATTCGTGATCGCGTCCTTCTTAGCTGAGAAGGTCATGCCGTCAGCCAACGAGAAGATTTCGCGAGCTATCTCGATGGGCTTCTTGTGAGAGAAACCGGGCTCGCGCTCTTTGATGAAGAAACAGTTCTCGGCGAAGCGACAGGCGTCGAGAAAGAACGGGATTTTATGAGCTCTTGCGATCTCGCTAACGGCGCGAATATTGTTCAGTGAGACGGGTTGGCCGCCCCCAGAGTTGTTCGTGATCGTGAGCATAATCACGGGGATGCACTCGCGCCCGTGCTTTCGGATAAGAGCTTCGAGAGCCTCGACGTCCATATTGCCCTTGAAAGGGTGCTCTTTAGTCGGGTCATAGGCGTCTTCGATGACGAGATCGACGGGCTGGCCACCGGCAGCTAAGACGTTCGCGCGCGTCGTGTCAAAGTGCATATTGTTGGGGACGATGTCGCCGGGCTTGACGAGCGTCGAGAAGAGAATATGCTCGGCGGCGCGCCCTTGATGCGTGGGCATAAAGTACTGAAAGCCGAAGATATCTTTGACGGCTTTCTCGAGGCGATAGAAGCTTTGGGCGCCGGCGTAGGACTCGTCGCCCTGCATCAATGCCCCCCACTGGGCGTGGCTCATCGCGCCTGTGCCCGAATCCGTCAATAAGTCAATATAGATATCTTCGGCACGGAGTCGAAAGACGTTGTAGTCGGCTTCTTTGAGCTTCTGTTCACGCTCAACGCGCGAGAGGAGCCTAATGGGTTCGACGACCTTGATCTTGTACGGTTTAAACACTGCGGGCCTCCTCAATCTCGAGCATCTGAATTCTCTAGAAGACTTTCGTGTCTTTGCGCGCTTTCGGCCCTTCTTTCTTCAGTCGCTCGTATTCTTTCAGCAGCATCAGGCGCTTCGTCTGGCTGAGATAATCAATGAAGAGCACTCCGTCTAAGTGATCGATCTCGTGTTGGAGGACCCGCGCCGCGAGTCCGTCGCGCTCTAAGAGAATCTCTTTTCCATCGGGGTCGAGCGCCCGCACGGTGACTTTCGCTGGGCGGGGGAACTCAGCTTCAATCCCAGGGATGCTCAGGCACCCTTCGACCCAGACTTCCGTCTCATCGCTCTTTTTTATAATTTCTGGGTTGATGAGCGCGTAGAAGTCGTCTTCGACGTCGATAGTGATGATGCGTTTGAGCACGCCCACTTGTGGCGCAGCCAAACCATAGCCCTTGGCCAAGACCATCGTCTCGATCATCTGATCAGCAAGACGCTTGATTTCGTCGTCAATGGCTGAGATCTCTTGCGCGCGTCGGCGCAGGATCGGGTCTGGGTACTTTCGGATTCTCAGAGCCATACGGGTTATTATTATAAGAGTATGATTAGCGTTTAGCCAGTGCACGTGATACGAACGCCATACTCATGGAGTGCTCCTGCTGACAGCTGTTCCGGCCCCATCCTCGAGCCTACTCCAAGAAGCGTTAACAGATTCAAAGCTGCTCGCAGTTAAAGCCCAGCTGGAGCGCCGTGGGTTTGGCATTAAGGCAGAGGATGGTACAGCGGAGGCACACAGTCCCTATCTATCCCCGTGCAAATCACCCCCTAGGAGCTATAATTTATAGCTAAGGAGATGAATTTATATGATGAAGTACATGCTGCTAGTAACAGCTGTCATGGGACTTCTAGGCCTGGGTATACTCACACCCAGGGGAGAGGAGATAGTCAGCCAAGAGCGGCCTTTCGTCGTGCGGGTGCCCCGAGATTTTCCCACTATCCAGCAAGCCATTGATGCGGTGGTCGAAGGCGGGACGGTGCTCATCGGGCCGGGTTTGTACAAAGAGAACTTGACGATCACCAAGAGCGTGCGCCTCGTGGGCGCAGGACAAGAGCGCGTGCAGATCCAAGGCAGATTTGAAGGCTCCGATTCTAAGATCATCTCCTTCTTCTCCAGATCCATCCTGCAGATCTATATTCAGGACCTCACCATCGGTGATCCGACCTTTCCCATCGAGCAGGTTTTACCTCCTACTCCACCAATTCCAGAACCCTCATCAGTTACAGGGCTGTGGATACTATTCGCACCGATGCAAATGGTCCTCAAGCGTGTAACAATCGGGGGATTACCCTCAGGGATGCTAGGTAGCTCAAGATATTATGACCAAGGGGTTGCTTTGTCTTCTCAGATCGTCTTAGAGGAAGTAAATGTTGTGCGTAATTTGATAGGGCTTTTTTTATCCGGACCACTCACAGTGATCCGCTCCAAGATCGAGGAGAATATAGCGGGCATCATTATGGATGGACAACTCACTATTGCTCAGAGTTCTGTGAGCAAGAATCGGTTTTTTGGCATTAGTCTCTCCCACCCTAGCAACCCTTATGGGGTGCAAGAGTTCATGGGGTACATAGTGGAAAATGAATTCAAGCAGAACGGTGTGGGCATTTCTCTAGCAAGCAGGGGAGTAGGGGACTGGATTGTGATAGGGAATAACCGTTTTGTTCAGAACGAACGGTATGGAGTAGTTATTCAAGATCCTGCTTGCCCTATCGATTCAGAGCCACCTTCAGATAAGAGTGCTCCAATTCATATCTTTGGGGGGAACAACGAGTTTCACAACAACGGCCAAGATCTCTGCCCTCCCGACTACCCCTGGCCGCCAGGGTTCCGGAAGTAGCAGTGCCCTCAAACGCGATCAGTGGCTTGGTGCAGCCTGCAACTCTGCTTTCAGAGTGTTTAAGAAAGCATCCAGCCCTTGGGCGTACGAAAGTTCGCGCTTGGCTCCGTCACAGCGCCTCTTCAGCTCTATAGTTTTATTTGTAATGCTGCGCGAGCCGATCACCAGGCGATAGGGAATCCCCATCAGATCAGCGTCGTTAAATTTCACCCCGGCGCTCTCTGAACGATCATCGTAGAGCACCTCGAAGCCCGCGGCGCACAAGAGCGCGTAGAGCTTATCAGCGAGCTCAGTTTGCTCAGAGCGATCCGTATTGAGCACAAGCAGTGCGATTTGAAACGGCGCGATCTCTTCCGGCCAGATGATGCCCTTCTCGTCGTGATGGGCTTCGACGATAGCAGCCATCAGCCGCCCAAGGCCAATGCCGTAGCAGCCCATGACGAGAAATTTTTCGCTGCCGTCTTGGGTGAGGATCTTCGCGCCCATCGCTTCGCTGTAGCGCGTGCCCAGCTTAAAAATATGCCCTAGCTCGATGGCGTTTTTAAGACTTAAAGGGCTATGACAGTTCGGGCAGGGATCGCCCTCGCGGACGAGCGCAATGTCGGCAATAATATCTGTAGTGAAATCGCGCCCGTAGTTGACGTTTCTCAGATGGAAGCCCTCTTTATTTGCGCCGGAGACGAGATTTCTCTCGCGGGTGACTGAATCGTCAGCGATGATCTTCACAGCGCTTTGCTTGGGCAACCCCATAGGGGACGCATACCCCGGCACGGCGCCGATAGAACGAATTTCAGCTTCCGTTGCGGGGCGCAGCGTGCGCGCTTGCGTAACGTTCGCGAGCTTGGTCTCGCTGACCTCGAGATCGCCGCGAATGAGCGCGAAGATAAAATCTGTCTCGTTCGCGATGTAGAAGACGGCTTTGGCCGTGCGATCTGGAGTAATCTGGAGAAATTCCGCAAGAGCCTGAATGCTCTCGCATCCCGGAGTAGAGACTTCTTCGAGCGGGAGCATCGGCTCTGTCGGGTTGACTGGGGCTTTGAATCTTTTGGCGATCTGGCGATTGGCTGCATAGCGACAGCTTTCACATAGCGCGACTTGGTCTTCGCCAACATCGCTGAGCAGCATGAATTCGTGCGAATCTCTTCCGCCGATCAGCCCTGGATCGCCCTGAGCGATCACGGGATCAAGCCCACAACGCTTGAAGATCCTTTCATACGCTTGGCGGATCTTCGGGTAGAAAGAATCTAAGTCTTCGTCGGAGCTATGAAAGCTATACGCGTCTTTCATGGTGAACTCTCGAACTCGGATGAGGCCGCCGCGTGGGCGCGGCTCGTCGCGAAACTTCGTCTGAATCTGATAGAGAACTAATGGAACTTGACGGTACGATCTGATCTCACGACGCACAATATCTGTGACGGCCTCTTCGTGCGTTATCGCTAAAACAAGCTCGCGCTCAGCGCGGTCTTTGAAGCGCACGAGCTCTAGGCCGTACTGATACCAGCGTCCAGACTCTTGCCAGAGCTCTGCTGGTTGCACGATGGGCATGGAGATCTCTTGGCCGCCGATGGCGTCCATCTCTTCTCGGATAATTTTTTCGATCTTCAGTCGAACTCGCTGTCCCAATGGCAGTAGTGTGTAGATGCCCGCTGCCAGAGGGCGAATGAACCCGGCGCGAACTAAGAGTTTATGACTGATAAGCTCAGCTTCTTTTGGGGCATGGTGTAGTGTCGGGATGAGCGCGTGCGAGAATCGCATACACAGTTCTAGAGAGAAGAGACTCGACCATTGCTCCGCGCGTAGCGCCGCAAGATGCGCCACGTCTGCGCAAACGATCTATTCCGTAACAGTTTTTGGATGAGCCAGCTATGCTGCAGACGTCGCAGCGCGACGCGCTTTTGGGGGACGTCCATCACCAGCAACGCCAAGAGAAAGAAGACGAACCCGGGCATGACCGGCAAGATCGAGCCGAGCACACCCAAGATAAAAAAGACCAGCGCGATCCCGTTGCGTACGAGGCTGCGCACTGAGAGGGGCACTAGTCCCCACAGGCGCTTGAGCATCAGCACCGACGCAACGAACGAGAGCGTCCCGATCAGCGCATTGAACAGCGTCCAGAGAACTTGCATATCAAGTCTTCGTCACCCAAGCCTTCCCTGTCATGATTATGCGCTCTATGAGATGCCAGACGAGGCCGCCCAAGCCAACGCCCCAAGGTCACAGGTATAGCGAGCCAGCCAAGAATCGCTAATCGTATTGCTTGTCGCATGTCTTGCCAAAAACTTCTAGTGGGAATCACACTTGTACTCCATCGCGACCTTGACTAGCTCATCGACGAGCTGCTCTTCCGGCACGCGCTTGTAGGGCTTGCCATCGATATAGATCGTCCCGGACTTCTCGTGGCCTACTAGCCCAATATTGGAGTGCAACGCCTCCCCAGGTCCATTGACGACACAGCCGATCAGCGAGATCTTTATGGGCTTGTCGACGTGCTCCAAACGTTTCTGCACCTCAGCAACGATTTTTTCTAAGTCGATCCCGATCCGCCCACACGTCGGACACGACGTGTACTGAATCCCGCGCCAGCGGATGTGAAGCGCTGCTAAGATATCATACGCGACTTTAACTTCGCGCACGGGGTCACCCGTGAGCGAGCAGCGCAGCGTGTCCCCAATGCCCTCCAATAAGAGCGCCCCGATCCCCAGCGCCGACCGCGCGACCCCAGCATCTCCCAAGCCAGCTTCTGTCACTCCCAAGTGCAATGGGTATTTAATTTGCTTCGCGATCAGTCTGTACGATTCGATCATCACCCGCACGTCGGTCGATTTCAGCGAGACGACTATGTCTGAGAAATTATTGTCTTCTAAGATCTCGATCTCGCGCAGGGCTGCCTCGACCATCGCTTCGGGGGTTGCGCCCTCGTATTTGACCAAGAGATCTTTGGGCAGCGATCCCGAATTGACCCCGATGCGAATGGGGATACCGCGATCTTTGGCAGCCTTGACGACCTGCTCGATCTTCGCCCGGTCCGTGATGTTCCCCGGATTGAGACGCAGCTTGTCCACGCCCTGGTCGATGGCTTTGAGTGCTAAGCGATGATCGAAGTGAATATCCGCGACTAAGGGGATGCTGATGCGCTTCTTGATCTCAGCGAGCTGATTGGCTGCGTCCATATTCAAGACGGCGACGCGCACGATCTCGCACCCGGCTTGCTCTAATCTCTTGATCTGTCTCACGGTAGCTTCGACATCTCGCGTGTCGGTCGTGGTCATCGACTGCACGCGAATAGGATGAGTGCCGCCCAGCGTAAGCGGGCCGACTCGCACTTCTTTTGCCACTCGACGCTGAATCGGAGGGATCATAGCAAATCCTTCAATAGATCGATGCGCCGGAGCATCCCCACGAAGACGCCATCCTTGTTGACGACCGGCAGCGACTTGACGTTTTTGCGAATCATCAAGTCTGCCGCCGTGAGGTCGTCCTCATCTTCTTCGATCGTGATGACCTCAGGAGTCATGTAGAACTCGATGCGGTCGTGCTCGATCTCGCGCAGCTTCTGCGACAAGTGATTCATATCTGTAATCCCGTAGAGCACTTCAAAATATCCGGGCAGTGCTCCCTCTATGATATCGCGCTCGGAGATGATCCCTACGATGCGGCCTTCTTCGTTGACGACCGGGACGCTGCTGAGCCCGCTGCGATAAAAGAGCTCGATCAGCTCCCGCACGGTCATACTTGGCTCTGCGGCCGTCAAGTCCTTTGTCATGATCTCTTTGACCTTCATAGCTGTTCTATATGGATCTTAGGGAGCACGCGCTCGATGGCCATGCGGTCGGTCACGACGAGTTCCTCGCTTTCAGCGCTGGCAGTAGCAGCCGCCATGCCGAAGCGCGTCGCTTCGAGCAGCGAAGCCCCTTGCACCATAGCGCTGAGGGTGCCAGCAATGAGCGCATCTTCTGCCCCGAGGAGATTTTTGAACTGCACGTCGCGGGCTTCGAGGTCCCACGCGCCTTCCCGAGTGATCAACAGATCATGAGTGATATGATGGGAGACCAAGACGGCTTCTATGCCCTGCGCGACCCACTCTCTCCCGACCTCTACAATCTCTTGAGAGGTCTTGAGGGAAGCCCCAGCGACATCGGTGCCCTGACGCGTATCGGGCTTGACCAGCCACGGCTTTTCAGGGAGCGCGTGCATGAGCGCCTTCCCTGCAGCGTTGACGATCACCGGCACGTGGCGTTGCTGCGCCAGGTGCGTTAGTTCTTGGTAGAACGTCTCCGGGACTCCAGGGGGCAGGCTGCCTCCAAGAAAGACATAGCGAGCTCGACTGACTGCCCGTTTATATTGAGTCAGAAAGCGTTTGATGGCTTCTGGAGGGATAGGCGGCCCCTGCTCTGTAATTTGAATGGGTCTTTGCTCGTGCCCGCGCTCTAGGAGCGTCACGTTGGTGCGGGTCTCGCCCTCGACCCAAATAAAACTCGTTGTGATGCCCTCGTCGCGGACGCGACGCTCGACAGCGCGCCCTGTCTCCCCTGCGATGAACCCCATCGCGATATTCTCTATCCCCATGCGCGCGAGGAAGATCGAGACGTTGATGCCCTTGCCCCCAGCTGTCAGATATGACCGGGTTGCGCGCATGACCGGCAGCTCGCCGTCGTCGAGAGCGAGTCTCTCAATCCAATAGATCTTGTCAATCGCTGGGTTGGGGGTGACGGTGATGATCATACGAGAACGCCTGGGCGCACGAGCTGGCCCGCAAGGCCCGCTACAGAGCCGTGGGTGATCTTGACATGCACCAGCTCTCCAATCAGATCTGAAGCCCCCTCGAAGACGACCGTTCTATGATCGCGCGTCTTGCCCATTACAAGCCCCGGAGTGCGTGCCGGGCCTTCCACCAAGACCTCGACTGTTTGCCCCACGCGCTTTCTGTTCTCTTCGTCGGTAATTTGCTTTTGCAACGTCAGGAGAATCTCGAGCCGCCGTTGCTTCTCCTCGTCTGGGACGGCGTCGCGATACTTATAGTATGCGATCGTTCCGGGTCTTGGGGAGTATTTGAAGATGAACGCGCCACCGAAGCGCGCTTGCTTGACTAAATCTACCGTCTCTTGGAAATCTTCTTTGGTCTCGGTGGGGAAGCCCACGATAATATCTGTTGTGACATTGACGCCGCGCTCGCGTAGCTTGCTGACAAGCTCCAAGAAGCGTTCTTTCGTATAGCCGCGGCGCATCTCCGCTAAGACTCTATTGCTTCCCGACTGCACCGCCATGTGCACGTGCTCGCAGATATTGTTCTCTTCGCCAAGCACAGCGATGACGTCGTCAGTGATATCTTGGGGATGCGAGCTGGTGAAGCGAATCCTGGGGATGGGGATCTCGGTAAGCGCGCGCAAGAGATTCGCGAAGTTGATAGTTGGATCTTTGAGATCCTTGCCATAGGAGTCGACGTTTTGTCCAAGCAGTTGGACTTCTTTGTAGCCCTGGGCAGCGAGCTCGCTCACTTCGGAGATAATATCGCCGGGGAGGCGGCTGCGCAGCAGCCCCGTCGTGTACGGGACGATGCAGAACGAGCAGAAGTTCGAGCAGCCTTCGGTGATCGTGACTTTGGCTTGGAAGCGACTTGCGCGCAAGAACGGCAGGTCTTCTATCTTGTCTGGGATCTTGTCGACGGCCAGGATCCAGGTGGGCTTGCCTAAAGCGCGCCGCGCGCGGGCCTGCTCGATCAATTCTGGAATCTGAGAGATATTGGAGCTTCCAAAGACGAAGTCGATCGCGGGGCTTTGGCGGAAGAGTTTTTCTTTCAGGGCTTGTGCGACGCAGCCGCCCACGCCTAGCAAGAGATTGGGATTTTTTTCTTTGAGCTGGGCGATGACACCGGCTTCAGATATGATCTTATGGACGGGCTTTTCCCGCACCATGCACGTGTTAAAGAGCACGACATCGGCGTGGGCGGGGTCATCAGCGGGGAGATACCCCGCGCGGACGAGCACCCCGGCCATGCCTTCAGATTTGTGCTCATTCATCTGGCAGCCCCACGTATAGATGTAGAAGCGCTTCGTGCTCATAGCTAGTTCACTATAGCAAAGAAAGGTGAGCGGCTCAAGCGCTCCCCAGTTACCCCCTGCATCAGAGGGTTGTCAGACGTGGGGTTCTCCGTGCTATAATAAGCCATATGAGGGTCACGCAGAAAGGAGGTTGGTCACGGGGGTAAGAGAGCTCTGAGGGCGCCTCATGCTCTCAAGATTCTCAGAATTACTATATTACTATCTAGCAAGGGAGGTTGCAACTATGAGATATTATGTTCGCTTACTAGGTGTCGTGGTGGCAGCGTTGGTGTTGCTGGGGCCGCTCACTGCGCAGACACAGCAGCCTATCAGGATCGGAGTAGTGACGGGCTTGGAGATCGCCAACGGCCGAGATACGCTCCGCGGGGCGCAGCTTGCTGTAGAAGAGATCAACGCTGCTGGCGGCGTGATGGGCCGCAAGATCGAGCTGGTTGTAGGAGATATAAAGACTGAGGGCGATGGGGAGCTCGCGCGCCGCGTCTATCAAGATATCGCTTCTAAAGTCGATGCGATTGTGGGGTTCTTCCGCTCCGAGGCCGTGCTCGGCATACTCCCTGACATCCCGCGTATGAAGAAGCCCCTCCT
The DNA here is from genome assembly GCA_030550495.1 of Candidatus Bipolaricaulota bacterium. Taxonomy (GTDB): domain Bacteria; phylum Bipolaricaulota; class Bipolaricaulia; order RBG-16-55-9; family DRXL01; genus JANXCC01. The sequence goes on from JAUQPG010000003.1 coordinate 46,142, forward strand.
CATCACCGGGGCGACTTCTTTAGCCACGGATAGGATCCCCACAGACTACGCCAACTATAAATACGTCTTCCGCCCCATGCTCAATACGTTCTCGCTGGTGGGGGACACGCTGCGCTTCGCTGGCGACTATCTGTATGGCCTGGTCGAGCGAGGCATCTTGCCCAATCGTAAGATCTTCCTAGTGGGGGAAGATCTGAGCTCGGCGAACTTGTACATGGCGCTGCTGGGGCCACGCCTGGGCGATCTGGGGTTCGACGTCGTCAACGCTAAGAGACTCGCTGTGGGTACGAAAGATCTTACGCCCTTGATGACCGAGCTCAAGAGCTCCGGCGCCTCAATTGTCATCACGTTCTTCTCTGATCCAGGCCTGGCAGCTGTTTTCACGAAGACTTGGGCCGAGACCAAGACCAAGGTCGCGGTCTTCGGGATCAACGTCTTGCTGCAAGACGACGTGAGCGTCCGGGAGCTCAAGGGCGCGGGCACGGGCTATGTCATCGCCGACTTCTCCGCCGACGCCCCCGTCACACCAAAGACCAAGGCGTACTTTGCTGCGTTCCAGAAGAAGTATGGCGTGCGCCCCATCTACACCGCGGGGATCACCTACGACGCAATCTATATCTTAGCTGAAGCCATCAAGAAGACCGGGGGCAAGACCGACGCTGACTCGCTCGTCCAAGCGTTGGAGTCTTTTGACAAATATGACAACGCATACATTGGCGCGGGCGGGCCCTACTGGTTCTACCCCGTGGCAGGCTTCAATCGCACCGAGCCAATAACCCTCAAGACCGAAGCCGGTGAGCTCAAGTTCGCCAATTGTCTGTCGGCGGGGATCACCGAGCTGTGCTTTAAGAACCCGCACGACGTGGGCTGGGGCTTCAGCAGGCTGAAAGACAAGCCCACGATCTTCGATGGATTGCGTGCGGTCTGGACGCAGATCGGTCCCCTGGCTGCCGATGGCACGTTTGATCGCCAGCTCCTCTATCCAGGGGAGTTCTCGGCTAAGCCTGAGGATCCGCTGAGCATCTATCAGTTGCCGCCGCACATGAGATAATCTTCAATGGCCCTCACCCCCCTTCTCCTCCCCGTGAGGGAAAGGAACAGCGGGGGTGAGGGCTTTTTTTGTGACTTGCGCACGGGAGGCGGTTTCTATTAAGATTCTGAGGGGCGTTGTCCCCCAAAGGGAGGTTTGTCTATGGACTTTGAACTGAGCGAGGAGCACAAACTCATCCGTAAGACAGCTCGGAAGTTCGCCGAAGAAGTAATCCGTCCCGCCGCCAAACACTACGACGAGACGTGCGAGTACCCCTATGAGATCGTCGAAGAAGCCAAGAAATTAGATCTGATTGCCCCAGCGATCCCCGAAAAGTACGGTGGGGCGGGGCTGGACTTCCTCGCCGCGGCGATCGTGATCGAAGAATTATTCCGTGGCGATCCAGGGATTGGCCTAGCCATCACGGCTCGGATCTTTGGCAGCGATATGATCCTAGAGTTCGGCACGGAAGAGCAGAGACAGAAATATCTCGTCCCAGTAGCTAAGGGCGACTGGGTCTGCGGCGCAGCGATCACCGAACCCGAAGCGGGCAGCGACGTCGCGTCTATAAAGACGCGTGCGGAGAAGAAGGGCAACAAATACGTGCTGAACGGGACGAAGATGTTCATCACCAACGGTTCGATTGCAAACTTTTTGATCGTCTTTGCTCGAACGAATCCCAATCCCCCGGAGCGCCATGGGGGCATCACGGCGTTCATTGTCGAGCGCGATCGTCCCGGCTTCAAAGCCACGCCCATTCATAATAAGATGGGCATCCGCGCGTCAGACCTCGCCGAGATCACTCTTGATAACGTTGAAGTCCCTGAAGAGAACATTGTTGGGCAAGTCGACATGGCCTTCTATCACTTGATGACGTTCTTCTCGCGCGGGCGCACAGCTGTCGCGGCGCAGGGCGTCGGGATTGCCCAGGGGGCATTCGATGAGGCGTTGAAATACTCCCAAGAGCGCGTGCAGTTTGGTCGGCCTATCTGTGAGTTCCAAGCGATTCAGTTTAAGCTCGCGGAGATGGCCACAGAGATCGAAGCCGCTCGTCTGTTAACCTACCAAGCCGCGTGGGAGATCAGCAAGGGCGGCAATCCCGCGAAGCTCGCCTCGATGGCCAAATTGTATGCGGGCAAAGTCGCCCGTGAAGTTGCTAACGAAGCCCTGCAGATTCACGGCGGCTACGGGTTCATCAAGGAGTACGATGTCGAGCGGTTCTATCGCGACGCGAAGATCACCGAACTCTACGAAGGGACAAGCGAGATTCAGAAATTAATTATCGCGCGGGCGCTCTTGGGGAAGATCCCAGGGTAGAAGGCTTCGCCTGAACTATTTGTCTGTCTTGGCCAGCCGGTGACTCAGCCGCTGGGAAAATATGAATGTTATCTTTGTCGGCACGGCGCCACTGGGGATTCCCACGCTGCGCGCGCTCGCGCAAAAACACACAGTGCTTGCGGTCTTCACCCAGCCGGATCGCCCTGCGGGGCGGGGGCTCACACTAACTCCTCCCCCGATCAAGAGAGTCGCTCTGGAGTTGAGCTTGCCCGTCTACCAGCCGGAGAAGATCAACCGCGAAGTCGAGCTTATCAAGGCCCTAAATCCCGACGTGATCGTCGTCGTGGCGTTTGGGCAATTTCTTTCCAAAAGGCTCTTAGCGATCCCAAAGTTCGGGTGCATTAATCTCCATGCGTCGCTTCTGCCCAAGTATCGCGGGGCTGCGCCCATTCAGTGGGCGATCATCAACGGCGAGACCGAGACGGGCTTGACGACGTTTCTCTTGAACGAAGAGATGGACGCCGGAGATATTCTGCTCCAAGAGAGAGTTCCTATCAGCGACGAAGACACGGCGGGGACGCTGCACGACAAATTAGCTGAGCTAGGGCCTGATCTGGTATTGCGCACCCTTGAAGGGCTTGAGCAGGGCACGCTCACCCCGCGCCCGCAAGATCCCTCCCAGGCGACGTTCGCCCCCAAGATTGACGGCACGATGGGCCAGATAGACTGGAGCCAGCCCGCGCGCAAGCTCTTCAATCTCATTCGGGGGCTCAACCCCTCTCCAGGGGCGTATACGTTCTGGGAGGGGCAACGCCTCAAGCTCTACGCCAGTCGCGTGGTACCGAGTAGTTCGATCTTCCCCCCAGGCTGCGTGATCGACGCGGAGCGCCTTCTCGTGCGCTGCGGGGAAGATGCGCTCGAGTTACTAGAAGTCCAGCCCGCGGGCAAGCGCCGCATGAGCGCGAGAGATTTCGTCAACGGCTACAAGATTCGGATGGGAATGAGATTTGGATGAGCACAAGGGTTATCGTGCTTGGCGTAGGCATGGTGGGGCGAGCTATTGCGCTCGATCTCGCCCAACGCTATGACGTCACGGCAGTAGATAGAGACGCCCATCGGCTCGCGCAGCTCGCAAAAGAAGCTCCCATCCAAACTGTCACCGCAGATCTCTCTCACGTCGAAACTGTCAAGAAGCTCGTGGCTGATTATGATCTCGTGATCGGAGCCATGCCGGGATTCTTGGGCTTCCCAACGCTCAAGGCCGTCATCGAGAGCGCGAAAGATATCGTTGATATCTCGTTCTTCGCCGAAGACCCGTTTCAGCTCGACGCGCTCGCCAAAGACAAGAACGTTACGGCCGTGATCGACTGTGGCGTCGCCCCCGGCATGGGCAATATTCTCTTGGGGTATCATAACGCGAGAATGCAAGTCGAGCGTTACGAATGTTTGGTCGGCGGGCTGCCCGTGAGGCGCAGCTGGCCTTACCAATACAAAGCCCCATTTTCGCCCCTAGACGTCATCGAGGAGTACACGCGCCCGGCGCGCTTGGTCATAGACGGCAAACTCATAACGCGCGAGGCGCTCTCCGACCCAGAGTATATTGAATTTGACGAGATCGGCACGCTGGAGGCGTTCAACACCGATGGGCTGCGCACGCTCTTACAAACAATGAGAATCCCAAACATGCGCGAGAAGACGCTGCGCTATCCAGGGCACATCGAATATATCAAAGTGTTGCGCGAGACGGGGTTCTTCAGCAAAGAGCCCATCGAGATCAACGGCATGAAGATCCGCCCCCTAGACGTGACAGCGAAGCTGCTCTTCCCCAAGTGGCGGCTTGAGCCCGACGAACCAGAGTTCACGATCATGCGAGTCACTATTGAGGGCATCGAGAACGGCAAGCGCAAAGAGTACGTCTATGAGCTTGTCGATCGCTTCGATCCCAAGACGAAGATATCTTCGATGGCGCGCACGACAGGCTATACCTGCACGGCCGTAGCGACGCTCATACTCGAAGGGATTTTCACGCAGAAGGGGATCATCCCGCCAGAGTATATCGGGGCCGATGAGCGGTGCTTTCAAGCTGTGCTGGAGTATCAACGGGAGAGAAATATTCGCTACAAGCGTAGCGAAAGAGTTCTCTAAGACGAACGTGGATATAACCCCCACAGCCCGCTGGGCTCTTGCCGGCGCTCCATCACGATTCTTTCGAGCTTTCTGATGTAGATCTCGTTGGTCTCATGTACGGTCGCCTTGGATAAGTGCCCGCCCACGGTTGAGCCGTCTTCTAAGCCCAGGACAGCATGGCAGTGAATGTGCGACTTGCCCTCACGTAGCGAGAAATTCCCCTGAAGCGACAGAAGCTCCGCCGGCCCAGCGACTTTGTGCTCTTTGTACTCCTTCCCAGTCCAGTATGCAAGTGTCACGTCGCGCAACATCCCGACTCCGCAGACGATCGCTCCGGCTGTCAGCCCAAGCGAGCCGAGCGACTCAAAAAAGTCCTCCCCCGGCTGCAATCGGACTATAATATCTTGCCCGGATTCGGCGACGAACATACTTACTTGTCACTCCAGAAGTACCCGTTCATAAACCCAATTCTCGTTAAGGGCCAAACCCTCAAGAACGGCTCCCCGATAAAGTCTTTCTCCGGGAACGGCCCCCAGTAGCGACTGTCATAGCTATTATGAGTGTTGTCCCCGAGCACGAAATAGTACCCTTCGGGCACATCCCAGCTCTCCTGCCCCGCCGACGAGTAGCAACTCCTCCGGGGATTGGGATGGCCAGGATGGTTGAATGCGTCATCTGTGAGGGGCTGGCCATTCACATACGCTGTGCAGTCCCTGATCTGCACCGTTGCCGGCCCAATCGCAATCAGTCTCTTCACCAAGCGATCGCACTTGCCCATATCGCACCGCCAGAAGACGATGATATCCCCCGGCTTGGGCCTGCGAAAGTGATACGTCAGCATATCGACGAAGAAGCTGTCGCCGGGCATGATCGTGGGCTCCATCGAGCCCGTGGGCACGTAGACCCGCGCAACGGCATAGTTGACCGTGACGATCGTGATGAGCACGGCCAGCCCCAGGGTCCCTACCCAGTCGAGCACCCAGTCGATCCCGGATGTCGTAGGCACGCCCAGACTATTGAGCAATCGCGAGAGCCAGGGCTTGCGCCCCACAGGATCTTCTTTCACGTCCACAGAGCTGGGGGTGTTGGGATCGAACATAGCTTTAGCATAGCAAGCTCGAAGATGCCCTGCAAGCGCGAGCCCGCACCAGGCTGATGTGCCGATAGAGAAACGCGATGAACGCCAAAGCCGCACCGACGTAAATCAAGGCGTAATACCCACCGATGGATACGATAGCTGCCCCAAGCGCCGGCCCAACCACCATGGAGATATTAAGCACGGATGTGAAGATCGCTGAGGCTGCACCGGGATTGGGGCTTCCCTCTGTCGCTGCTCTGAGACCCCCCACGTAGAGCGTCGCCCATGAGATGCCCAAGAGTATCTGCGTCGGCAGAATCCACCAGAAATTCGGGGCGAGCGCGAATGTCACAAACGTTACACTCGACAGAAACAACCCCAAGCGTAGCAGCCCCGTGCTCCACCCTCGGTCTGTCAAGAAGTACATCACGAGAAACTGCGTTCCACTGTTTATAGCCGAGGTGACGCCGATCCAAAAGTAATCTGCTCCAAGCTTCTGCAAAAAAAGCGGCCAGAAGGCCCAGATCATATGGGCCCCAATGTGTCGGATCAATACAGAGACAAATGTTGAGCGATGGCGCACGAAGACTTCCCACAGCGATGCGGGCTTTTCGTTACTGTTAGGATCAGGCGGGCGCACCCCAAACCGCAGCGCTAACAGATACGCGACAAAAAATAACAGAGACGCTGCGACGAACGTCCCGCGAATCGTAAAATACGTCGCAATCGCCCCTGAGAGTAATGACCCGGCGGTCCAGCCCAACGACCCGAACGCCGAGAACCGCCCCAAGCGCTCTTTCGATGCTTGCACATGGGAGATGAGCGCTGCCGGATAGACTCCCAGCGCCAAGCCGTTGAGCACGCGGAAGAACACGAGCGATCCAAAATCGGAGGCGAAGATCTGTAACAGAGTCGAGATCGCGGAAGCCAACAACCCATAGACGATGAAGGCGCGCGTCCCATAGCGATCCGCGGCGTGCCCGCAGATCAAATTCGTGATGACGACCGCCAAGCTCGCGATCGCTGCCAGCAGCCCAACCCCGACATCATCAGCGCCAAGCTGATGGGCGTAGAGTGGGATGAACGTCCCGGCAATCGTTGCTGCAGTTGTCGCGAGAAAATTAGCGAGACGGGCCCTCATAGGCGTCCCGCCCTTGATAGACTCATAGGAGCAGCATCACCAAAAAAATTATGCCAGAGACTTCATCGAAGCGCAACTTGGCAACTCTGGGCAATCTGATTATAATTTTACTGAAAGGAGGTGAGAATCGCTTCATATTCGATAGCCTCATATTCGTTCATTACTTACATTACTTAAAACTCAGAGGAGGGGTTCACATGCGCAAGAAGATTCTTGCTGTCAGTTTGGTGATTCTATTGGTGCTGCCATTGCTCTCTAGCAGCCAGGGGCAACCGGCGACCACGCTAGGGAAGGTGCAAGCTCGCGGCAAGCTCATCTGCGGCGTCAACAACGCTGTACCGGGCTTCGGCTTCGTCGACCCACAGGGAAACTATAGCGGCTTCGACATAGATTACTGCAAAGCCCTCGCCACAGCGATCTTCAATGATCCAAACAAAGTCGAATACCGGCCGGTGACGGCGGCTTCTCGATTCCCCGCACTGCAATCGGGCGAGATTGACGTGCTCATCCGCAATACGACGTGGACGATCGACCGCGACGTGGGCTTGCCCTTCAATTTTGCGCCCACGACGTTCTACGACGGCCAGGGCTTCATGGTGCGAAAGACGTCGCGCATCAACACGCTCAAAGACCTCAACGGCGCCACAATCTGCGTGCTGCAAGGCACGACGACCGAGCAGAACTTAGCCGATATGGCGCGGCGCTTGGGAATCACCATCAAGCCCTTGGTCTTCAGCGACGTCAACGCCCGCGACAAAGCTTACGATGAAGGGCGCTGCGACGCCATGACCGCTGACGCATCAGGGTTGGCCGCCGCGCGCATTAAGCTCTCCAAGCCCGATGACCATAAGATCCTCCCAGAGCTGATCTCGAAAGAGCCGTTAGGCCCTGTGGTGCGCCACGGCGACGACCAATGGTTCGATATCGTCAAGTGGACGGTCTTCTGCACCATGGAGGCCGAAGAGCTGGAGGTCTCGTCAAAGAACGTCGCGCAGTTGAAGACCAGCCAAGACCCGAGAATCCGACGGCTCTTGGGGCTTGAAGGCGACTTCGGCAAGAAGCTCGGCCTGGATAACGCCTGGTGTGCTAACGTCATCGAGAAGGTCGGCAACTACGGCGAGATCTATGATCGCAACGTCAAGCCGCTAGGCCTGGAGCGCATCGCTGACGGGAAGCCCTCTCCGAATGCTCTCTGGAATGATGGCGGCTTGATCTACGCGCCACCGTTCCGGTAAAAGCTTCTCGTCCCCTCACCCCAAACTCCCCTCTCCTTTGTGAGGGAGAGGGGATAAGGGTAAGGGGGGGGTTCTATGAGCACCGTCTTTGCTCGCATCCCGCTCTGGCGAGACGTGCGCGTCCTGCGCATCGGTGCCCAGGTGCTCTTCGTCCTCTTCATCGTTCTCATAGCGAACTGGTTCTACACGAATTTACAGATCAACCTGGAGCGCACAGGGATTCGCTTCGGCTTTGATTTTCTTTGGACGACCGCGGGCTTTGGCATCTCGGAGGGACTACCCTTCGAGCCGACCGATAGCTACGGCTACGCATTCTGGGTGGGGATCGTCAACACTCTACGAGTGATCGGGCTTGGGATTCTCCTAGCGACCCTGTTAGGGCTTATTGCTGGGATTGCTCGATTGTCCAGCAACTGGCTGGTGCGCCAGATCGCTAGTGTATATATTGAGACGATCCGCAATACCCCCTTGGTCGTCCAACTCTTTTTTTGGTACACGGCCATCTTCCTCAAACTTCCCAGAGTAGACGAGAGTATTGTGCTGCCCGGACCGATCTATCTCAGCCAGCGAGGCTTAGCTCTCCCAAAGCCATACGCGACCGAAACGTTTTCCCTATGGGGCTATGGGCTCTTAGTGAGTTTGCTCGTGGCCCTTGCGGTGTACGTAGGGCGCCGTATATATCTGGAGCGGGCGCAGCGGCCTGGGTTTGCGGGGCTGTGGGCTTTTGGGGTCTTCGTGCTGGGTGCTTTTGTGGGTTGGCTTGTGCTCCCTGGCGCGCCCATCGCCTGGGAGATGCCGACGCTGGGGCGATTTAACCTTGAGGGAGGGTGGCAGCTCAGCCCGGAGTTCGCTGCGTTGCTTGCCGGGCTGGTCGTCTACACCGGGGCGTTCATCGCTGAGATCGTGCGCGGGGGGATCTTAGCTGTGCCCAAGGGCCAGACTGAAGCTGCCCGTGCTTTGGGGCTAAGACCCCTTCAAGTGCTACGGCTCGTGGTCATTCCCCAGGCCCTGCGTGTCATCGTCCCACCGCTTACCAGTCAGTATCTCAATCTCGCAAAGAATTCGAGTCTGGCTGTAGCTATCGGTTATCCTGATCTCTTCAACGTCGCCAATACGATCATTAACCAGAGCGGGCGTGCGATCGAAATGGTCTTGTTAATCATGATCAGCTATCTAACGATGAGTTTGCTGACCTCGGCGTTCATGAACTGGTACAATCGTCGCGTCAGATTGATAGAACGTTGAGACTATGCGTCTTATCTTTCGATGGCTTCGAGAGAATCTCTTTAGCACGTGGTACAACACGCTGCTGACAGTGCTGGTGATCTGGTTTTTGTGGGTGGCGTTCAGCGGGCTGTTTCAGTGGGCGGTGAGAGATGCCGTTTGGTCTGGCGGGGCGGCGGCGTGCCAGCAGGCGCGGCAGCTCGCGCAAGCTGAAGGTCGTTCTTGGGGGGCGTGCTGGACGGTTATTCCCGAAAATTTAAAGCTCTTTCTAGCGGGAACGTATCCTGCGGGGGAGCTGTGGCGTATCTGGGTCTGCGTGTATATAAGCGCTGCTATGCTAGGGCTAAGCGCCGGGGTATGGCGCGGCTTGGTGCGCGATGTCGTTGTAGCCCTTGGAGCTGCTGCGCTAGTCTTGCTTGTCTTGCCGTTCAGTTGGACGGAGCGCTTATGGATGTTTGGGATTGTGCTTGCGCTCGTGGTGCCGCTGGGGTTGAGGTGGGTGGCGCGCTCACGCATCCCTAGGGTTCGCTGGATTCTTGGGGGAGGGTGGCTGGCTTTGCCTATACTGGTCGTCTGGTTGATCGGCGGAGGAGGCCCTCTCCCAAAAGTCGAGTCCACTCAATGGGGCGGCTTGATGCTGACGGTGCTGCTAGCGGTCATCGGGATTGTTGCGTCATTTCCCTTGGGAGTGCTGCTGGCGCTGGGGCGCCAGAGCACATTGCCCATCGTGCGCTGGTTCAGTATTCTCTATATTGAGATCGTGCGTGGCGTGCCGCTGATCACGGTGATCTTTATGGCGAGTCTTATGCTCCCGCTCTTCCTGCCAGGTCATCTCAGAATAGACCAAGCCTTGCGCGCGATGATTGCGTTCACACTCTTTACGGCAGCGTACATTGCTGAGAACGTGCGCGGGGGGTTACAGTCTATCTCGCGCGGCCAGATCGAAGCCGCGCAAGCTCTGGGGCTGAGCCATTGGCTCACGACGCTCTTTATCGTACTGCCTCAGGCATTGCGCGCAGTCATTCCTGCCAACGTCGGCCAGTTCATCAGCCTCTTTAAAGATACTTCTCTAGTCTTCGTCGCCGCGCTGCTCGATCTCTTTAACATAGGGCGCAGCATTCTCGCAAATCCGCAATGGCTTGGTACCGACCGTGAAGTCCTACTCTTTGTGGCGTTCGTCTACTGGGTCTTCACCTACGCGATGGCGCACCTAAGCCGGAGGCTCGAAACGATTTTAGGCGTGGGAGAACGATAATGAGTGAAGAGATTATTATCTGTCGGGATGTGCACAAATGGTTCGGGGACTTTCACGTCTTACGCGGCGTGACCACAACGGTACGCAAGGGCGAAGTCGTGGTCATCTGCGGGCCATCGGGGTCGGGGAAGTCTACGTTCATTCGTACGCTCAATCGTCTCGAGGAGCACCAGCGCGGGCAGATCATCATTGATGGGATCGAACTCACTCACGACATCAAAAACATTGAAGCGATCCGGCGCGAGATCGGCATGGTCTTCCAGTCGTTCAATCTCTTCCCCCATCTGACGGTCTTACAGAACGTGACGCTAGCGCCGATCTGGGTGCGCAAGATGAAGCGTTCCGAAGCTGAAGATTTAGCGATGCAGCTTCTGGCACGAGTGGGGATTGCCGAGCAAGCGCACAAATACCCGGCGCAGCTTTCCGGAGGACAGCAGCAGAGAGTTGCGATTGCGCGAGCGTTAGCAATGCAGCCGAAGATCATGCTCTTTGACGAGCCGACCAGCGCCCTCGACCCGGAGATGATCAAAGAAGTTCTGGATGTGATGCGAGAGCTGGCGCGCTCCGGGATGACAATGATTGTGATCACCCACGAGATGGGGTTTGCCCGCGAGGTTGCGGACCGTATTATCTTCTTCGATCAGGGGCGCATTGTTGAAGAGAATACTCCTGATGAGTTCTTCAAAAATCCACAACACGAGCGCACCAAGCTCTTCTTGTCACAGATCTTGCACCATTAAGCTCCTGTCTCCCCTTCACGCGTCAGCGTCACTTGCACTGGATCTGTGGCCCCGTGCCCACGATGTTTGGGTTATTGCCCGATACTGTCGTCCCGATGCACGTCACCACGGAAGCTAGGTCTGCCATGATCCCCGCAGCTTTGTTGTTTTGCACCCGGCTATTGACTAAGACCGCTGTGGAGAGACTGAGCGCGAGCCCGTCTTTCGCGTTCTCCGAGATCGTCCCGTTGAAGACGCTGATCGCAGAGCGATTGCTGGCGTCGATGCCGCGTGCGCCGTTCTGTGTGATCTGGGCGTCACGCACGCTGAGCGTCGAGAGCACAAGCTGAATCCCCTCGGCGACGTTGCTCGTGACGCTCGCTCCGACGATCGCGACCGTCGCGCGCTCCTGAGCGCCTATGCCGCGCCCTTTGTTCCCCTGCACCAAGCCGCCACGAACCACCAGCGAGCCTTGCACAAGCACAATCCCATCATTACTGTTATTGACGACCCTCGTGTCCACAAGCGCCAGCGTCGACCGATCAGCAGCGTCGATACCCTTAAGCTTATTGTTTGATATCTCACTAGCAACAGCGTCACCAGAAGAGTTCCGCAGCTTTAAGCCATCTGCGCCATTCTTGGTCAGGACCGAGCCAAAGAGCGCCACCGTCGACGTCTGGGCATTGATTCCCTCACCGCCGTTGTCGCTCATCCGACACTCGCTCAGACTGCTGGAGCTTGTGTCTAGGCGAACCCCGTCGCTTGAGTGATTGACGAAAGTCGTCTTAGTTGCGGTGAGCACCGAGTCTTTGAGATCAGCGCCGCGAATCCCATTAGAGCTCACTTCGCTCTCGGTGAGATCGGCTGCCGAGAGATTCAGTAACAAACCGTTCTGGCCGTTCTTGGTTACCGTCGTCGTCGAGATCGCCATAGACGAAGAGTCCCCAGAGATGCCGTCGCCCTTGTTCTCCGAGACGAGACTCTTATTGCGCAAGTCCATCGCGCTGTTCTTGAGTTCAATGCCATCTTCGGGATGGCCAGAGACTTGAGTGCTTGAGATATTGAGCCCTGACTTTTCAGCATAAATGCCGCGCTTGCCGTTGTTGAGCACTTTGCTGTCACTGATGACCCCCGAAGAATTTTGAAAATTCAAGCCATCGTCGCCATTGGTCGCGACGGTGCTTGCGCCCATGGTAAGCGTCGAGTTAGTTGCTGCCAGGCCGCGCTTCTTGTTATCTAAGATGCGGCTATTTTGGATCTCCGCACTCGAATCGATCTGGGTGATCCCATCGTCGGGATGGTTCTGCACCAAGCTATTTGCCATGGTGAGCGTTGACTTCTCGATCTCGTGAATCCCTTTGGCGCCGTTGTCAGTGATTTGGCTATCGCTGATACTCGCGGAAGAGTTCTTCATCTCGATGCCGTGACTGCCGTTGCTCGCGACTTTTGTGCTGGCCATGGTGAGCTTGGAGTTCTCCATGCCGACACCGCGCTGCCTATTGTTTCGAATCTCGCTCTGTCGCACGTCAGCTGCGCTGTTTTGTATGAAAATTCCATCGTCGGGATGATTCTGAACCAGGCTAGCTGTCATCGTCACCGTAGACTGCTCGATCTCGTTGATTCCTTTCGCAGATTTGTCTATCGTCCCGTTGTCAGTGATGCGACTGTTAGTAATAACGGCTGTCGAAGACGCTTTCATGTCAATCCCATGACTACCATTGCTAAGGACACGGCTTCCTGTCAGAGTCAACGTGCTGCCTTCGAGCGCGATGCCGCGCTTGCTATTATTTTTGATCTCGCTCTGCGAGACCGTCGCTGTGCTGTTCTGGACAAACAGCCCATCGTCGGGATGTCCAGAGACCACCGAAGCGTCCGTCAGCAAAAGCGTGGATTTTTCTAGCTCGTTGATGCCCTTGGCGCCGTTGTCGCTGATCTGGCTGGACGCGATCTCAGCCGTCGAAGCCGCGCGCAGCTCGATCCCATGGCTCTTGTTGCTGAGCACTTTGCCATTTGTCATCGTGAGCTTAGCGCTCTCGAGGCCGACGCCACGCTTATTATTATTCTTGATCTCGCTCTGGCGCACCTCAGCGGAGCTGTTCTGCACAAAGAGCCCGTCATCTGGATGTCCAGAGACAACAGAGTTATTGCTCAGCTTCAGGGTTGATTTTTCAAGAGCGTTGACGCCCTTGGCCCCGTTGTCGCTGATGACAGTTGCTGAGAGATCCGCTTGCGATTGGGTCATGGTCAAACCATAGCCGGGATGCTTCGCTATGGTGCTTTGCGTCATGGTAAGCGTCGACGCCTGGAGAGCGACGCCATCGCCCTGATTGTCGCGGATCTCCGTACGCGTCACCGTCACCGCTGCGCCCTTGGAGAAGAGCATCCCGCCCTTAGGATGGCCGGTAACTAAGCTCGCTTCGATCTGCAGCGTCCCGCCTTCGGCGCTGATACCTACGCCCTTGTTATTGGCGATTTGAGTCTCCTCGATCTCCCCCCGCGCTTGATTGGTGAAGAGAACGCCGGTGCCGCCGTTATTCGCGACGACTGTCTTCTTTATAGTGAGCTGCCCTCGGTCTATGCCAATCCCCATCCCGCCGTTCTCTGTAATCTTGAGATTCTCGACCTGAACCGAGCCGCTGAAGATCATGATCCCATCAGCGCTGTTCTTTGTGATGACGAGATCCTTGAGCACAATATCTGTGCTTCCGTTGATCTCGATACCGCGCGCCCCGCCGATAAGCGTGATCCCCATGTGCACCGTCCACTTACGCGCGTTCCGGAACGATAAGACATTCTGGGTGCTTTGTGCCGCCTTGATCGTCACGGTGCCGGGCTGCTCTGGCTGGATTATGACACGATCCCTATTTTGTACAACGACGTTCTCTTCATAGACGCCGGGCAATATCACAATCACGTCGCCCTCGTTCGAGAGCGAAACAGCTTGCTGAATGGTCGAGCAGAACGTTGGGACAATTTTGGGATTGGCTGTGCGGCACGTCTCCTGCTGCGCGACAGCAGACAAAGAAAGAACAGTCAGCCCGAGCACTGCTAGAAACACTTTCTTCATGATCTCCTCCTTGGCTCTTTTCTTCAGCCAACTATACTACTTTGGGGATTACGACGCCGTCAAGTTGCAGAGCCTTCGCGTACTCGAGTATGCTAGAAGCTATGACCGCGCGCGAAAAAATCTTGCAGATCGCCCAACGCCTCGAAAAGCACTTTGGGAAACTGAGATGGCTCAGCCACGGCGACCCCCTCGATGTTCTCATTTTGACGATCCTCTCCCAAAACACCAACGATCAGAACCGAGATCGCGCCTACGAGTCTCTGAAGAGAAGATTCCCAACATATGAGAGCATCGTGCGCGCGCCCACCGAAAAAGTCGCTGAAGCGATCAAGGTCGGCGGGCTGCACCAGCAGAAAGCCAAGCGTATCCAAGAGATTTTAAAGCGCCTCAAACAAGAGCGCGGCGCTTACGACCTCAGCTATCTGAAGGACTTGAGCACCGACGAAGCTGTGAAAGAACTCTTGAAATTTCATGGCGTGGGGAAGAAGACCGCCGGCGTCGTGCTCACGTTCAGTCTCAATAAGCCGTACTTTCCCGTAGATACCCACATTCACCGAATCACTCAAAGACTTGGGCTTGTGCAGAAGAACCAAGACCCGCACGATATCATGAACGCACTTGTCCCGGACAGACTGAAATATCAGCTGCACCTACACTTAATATGGCACGGGCGGCAGACGTGCAAAGCTCGAAAGCCCCTGTGCGACCAGTGCGTTATCGCTGATCTGTGCCCCTATCCGAAGGCCCTCACCCCCGACCCCTCTCCCGTAGCTCACCTACGGGAGAAGGGTGCCCGTAGGGCGGGGTGAGGGCCGGTCATGCTCCTGACGCAACAACTGCAGCACTTCTTGAAAATCCTCTGGCAGCGGCGCTTCCACGAGCACTATTTGCCCTGTCGTCGGGTGAGCAAACTCTATCGCTGCCGCGTGCAGGAGCATCCGTGACACTCCAAGCTCGCGACGAAGCTTTTCGTTCAGCTCAGTATT
>JAUQPG010000003.1:61381-70902 GCA_030550495.1 Candidatus Bipolaricaulota bacterium
CTGGCAGCGGCGCTTCCACGAGCACTATTTGCCCTGTCGTCGGGTGAGCAAACTCTATCGCTGCCGCGTGCAGGAGCATCCGTGACACTCCAAGCTCGCGACGAAGCTTTTCGTTCAGCTCAGTATTTCCATAGAGATCGTCCCCGACGATGGGGCAGCCGATCCCCGCCAAATGCGCCCGAACTTGATGGGTGCGTCCCGTGCGCGGATACGCCTCAATATACGAAAGCTTTTCGCCCAGAAGCTCAAAAAGCTCTAAGCGTTTGTAGTCCGTTTGCGCGAAGATGCCGCCGCGCCTGACGGGGACCATTAGCGCCAGCCAGCGTTTTCTGTCCATCTGCTTCTGTAAGTGCAGCCGAATCGAACCATGCGGGCGCACCTCTCCGACTACAAGCGCCAGATATCTTTTTTGAATCTTCTTGAGCTTGAGCTGGCGATTGAGCGAGCGCAGGGCTTCTTTTGTCTTCGCAAGCACGGCCACCCCTGAAGTCTCTTTATCTAATCTATGCACGAACGCGGGCTGAAAGTCCGAGACAAATCCCGAAGATCGCAAATACTCCAAAGCCCATGCTAAGAGCGTCGGCTCGCCCACATGACGCTTATCCCCGTGCATCAGCACGCCCGCGGGCTTGTCGAGAATCAGCAGATCGGCGTCTTCGTAAAGAATCTCAATCTTATCTGAGCTGGTCAACGTTCCAGGCTGCCACACCGTCCTCTCCAGCAGAGATCACGAACGTGTCATCGGGCGAGAAGGCGACAGACGTCACCCGCCCTGTATATCCGAGCAGCGAGCCGATCAAGCTGCCGTCCTCGACGCGCCACAGCTTGATGGTGCGGTCATCACTCCCTGAGACGAGGCGCTTGCCGTCTGGAGAAATCCCAAGCCCAAACACTGGCCCAGTATGCCACGTCAGCGTGCGGAGCAGCTTGCCTGTAGCGATGTCCCAGAACCTGATGTAATCACTGCTAGCTACGATCAGAATCCGTCCGTCTGAGGAGAAGACGGCGCTGGACCCGTGGTCTCCGAGAATAATAAATACTTCGCCATCGGTGACCCGGCGGATAGCGATGCCGTCCTCGCTCCCCAGGGCGAGGAACTGCCCATCGGGAGAGAAGACCACCGGTCTGCTGCACCCCCATAGCTCCCACACGCTCGTTGCGTCAGCAACTCGCCAGAGCATGGCTCTTCCCCATCTATCAACAGCAGCGAGGAATTTCCCGTCCGGTGAGAACGCGATATCCACAACGAGCTCGCCATGCCCCTTGCCCCAAATGCTGATGAGCTGCCCGCTAGAGAGATCCCAAAAGCGAATTTCGCCCTGCGGACAACCCTGATCTGGGAGAAGCTCTACAGCACAGGAGCTGGAAGCTAAGATCTTCCCATCCGGAGAGAACTCAAGATCAGTGACCAGCGCCTGATGGCCCGTCAATGTGCGCACTAACTTCCCATCGGCGAGATTCAAGATCTGAATTTCATTATCTTGTGCTGCCGCCACCAGCGAGCCCGAAGGCGATACGGCAATCGTATACGTTGGGCCAGCCAAGTCTCCTTGAATCTGTCCGATCTGGATGCCATCGGCAGTGCGCCAGAACCGTATTGTGCGATCATCCCCGATAGAAATGAGCTGTCGGTCATCTTCGGAGAAGAGCACGACCCTGACTGGCGCATTGTGGCGCGTCATGGTGCGCAGCACAGTTCCCACCGATGGATACCAGAGGGCAACTGTTTTGTCTTGCGACGCGGAAGCCAAGAGCTTCCCATCGAGTGAGAACGCCAAATAATTCACAGAGCTTGCATGGCCACGCAGGACCCGCAGCGTCCGGCCATCAGACACGCGCACAAGAGCGATCTCTCTCTTAAACCCAGATAAAGCGAGAGATTGCCCATCAGGGGAGAACGCGAGGGCCTGGCTAAAGTCTCGCAAACGCTGTAGCTCACTCCAGTCCGAAACTCGAACAAGGATTGTTGGAAATCCCCCAATGGCTAGTATCTTGCCATCGGCCGAGAAGGCCATAGAAGCAGCTGTGGCGCCTTGTGCGAATTGTCGCACCAAGCTCCAATCTTCAGTCTTCCACACGTTGACTTTGCCCTCATATCCTGCGGAAACAAGCAGATTTCCATCAGGGGAGAAGAGCACGCCTGTGACTCTCCACTCATGGGCACGCCACTCCTGACTGACCGTGCCTTCAGCGACGCTCCAAATCTTGATTATGCCGAATTCGTCTCCAGAGGCTAGCTTCGCACCATCAGGAGAAAGCGCCACAGCTGTGACCGCGCCCTCATGGCCGCGCAAGACCCGCACAAGCGCGCCGTCTACAGCATTGTAGAGAAAGATCTGACCAAATCCCCCTGGAGTCGCGATGAGCTTGCTGCTCGCAGCATACGCCAGACTCTGCCCACTAAGATATGTCCTGAGCCAGACTGCGTTCTCAAGCCATACTCCCCCTTGAACGCTCCCCCGTGCGCTATAGCCAACCGAGCCGAGACTCCCCAGCACACACACGATCAACCCCAAGCCGAGCCACACGCGCCAGCGCATCGCTCTCGCCTCCTTCGCTTACACTTGCTTTTGATTGCCTAAACTTGGCTCGTTATTATGATACGAGTTCAGCTCAAAAGTCAAGAGAAACCCAATAGAGTTCTAATGCGCCGAAGTATAGAAATAGCACGGCGCTCTCACGGCGTGTACAATAGAAAGCAGCAATGAGCACTGACACGCCCAAAGTAGATAGAACGGTGATTGTGATCTCAACCTTGGGAGACGACCCGGATGAGAAAACCTACTGGCTCTCCAAGACCCCTGAAGAACGTCTCCAAGCCCTCGAGCTGATCAGACAGACACTCTATGGCTATACCCTCGCTACCGCCCGACTTCAAAGAGTTCTTGAGGTTGCTGAACTCCCACGGCGTTGAGTATCTGCTCGTTGGTGGATACGCCGTTGGCTATCACGGCTACCCACGCGCCACGGCTGATATGGATATTTGGGTCGCTCGAACCCCTCAGAACGCCGCCAAGCTCGTCACTGTCCTGAAAGAATTCGGCTTCAACGTCCCAGAGCTTTCGCCACAGCTGTTTCTTAAAGAAAACCAAGTGATTCGCATGGGCGTTCCGCCATTCCGCATAGAGATCGTGACATCAGCTTCTGGGGTAACCTTTGAAGAGTGCTACGCAGCACGGGTCCAGGCTGTCATTGATGACGTTGAGGTTAATATTATCAGCCTTGAGCATCTGAAAGCCAACAAAAAAGCTGCTGGCAGATACAAAGACTTGGACGATTTAGAACATCTACCGTGACGTTTCGAGCACTTTGTACGCGACGACGGCTGCCGCCGCAGCGACCGTCAGTGAGCGCGTCACGCCTAACATCGGAAGCTCGACGATCACATCAGCCAACTCCAGAGCTTGCTGGGAAACACCACGCGTCTCATGCCCTACGATGAGTGCCACCGGAAGCGCGACGGAGAGCTCCACATAGGAGATGCTCTTGGGGTGCTGCTCCACAGCGATAATCGTCTTCCCTTGAGCTTTAAGCTCTACGATCAGCTCAGCGATATGGGCGCGATGCTCCCAGGGCACCCACTGTTCGGTGCCCACGGCGGCTTTGTGAATTCTGGGGTTGGGCGGGGCAGGCGTCTGCCCACAGAGATAGATTTTTTCAGCAGCAACAGCGTCGGCGACGCGAAAGAGCGCCCCAACGTTAAACGTGTCTTGTACGTCGTCGAGCACGAAGACGATGGGCTGGCGCGGGATAGACGCGACTTCTTCTGGCGTTGGAGTCCCCTTGCGCAGCTCACGTGGAAAGAGCTTCTTCACTGTTAGACGAGCCATTCATCGGATTTCCAGATTACGCCCTGAGATTCAGCGAGTTTTTGAATCTCGGACCACAGATCTTCTACAGCACGATAGACCTCGCTCACGCTGCTAGGCTTAAAGCCAGCCAGCACAGTCAGCTGGTGCTCGAGGTTCTTCGGTAGCATCGCGAAGTGTCGTACTTCGTCCCACACTGTGCCGCCGGTCGTGAAGTATTTTCGATTCGCGAGCCCTAGCCACAGCACGGAGAACCAGAGAAAGCGCCCCGCCCACCACCGTAAGTTCTCTTCTTTCTTTTGCTCCCATGCGCCGCGAATTTTTTGCACTAACTCATAGAGATCTTCGGAGATGAGCTGGGCTTGCGCGGCGCGAAAATCTTCGTCTTTAAGATTTTCGATTGCTCGCTGAGCTTGAGCGAAGAAATCCTCTCGCTCAAAGAGCACGAGATACTGACGATAGATCGCTGCCCAGATGGGCCACTCCGTGTCTACGCTCGCTGCGCGGCGCAGATAGCTTTTAGCTTGTTCGTAGTTGATCTCGATCTTCGCTCCTGACGTGTGCACATACTCAACGTCATGCTCGACTACAGAATCATCTGTGATGACTCGCAGCTCGATATCGCTATAAGCAGTATCAGCCCTGCGGGCGACCGAGCCGTACAGAGCGATACCCAACACAGCATCACCGTATTTTCTCAGAATGCGCTGCACGAGCTCACGCGCAAGAGCGAGGCGATCTTCATGAGTCATGCCAGCTTACTTCGTAACACTGTCGCCGTGAAGCGCGCCAGATCGCGAAAGAGCCCTTCAATTTGGGCTTCTTTCTGTTCAGAAGGGAGCTTCAAGTGCGCTTCAATGCGAGCCTCCATCTCGCGCAGGGCTTTGGGGTCAGCCCATGGCTCTAAATGCTTCAAGAGCAGCCGATGCGCGCCCTTGCGCTCCATCACTTCTAAGCCGTCGAGCATCTGCCGATGCGGCGTCCCCTCCCAGATCGCTAAGATCATCGCTTCGCGCAACCACCGATCCATCCCGAACTCCGCCAACGTCCCGATGCCTCCATAGACTTCCATGCCCCACTTCGCCGTCTGCGCAGCAAGCTCCGCCGTCCAGTACTTAGCTAGATGCGCGACCAACCGAAAGAGATGATATTGCTCGGAATACGGCGGCGTCTGACGCCAGACGCGATCTAAGAGCGTGACGGCCTCCCACGCGAGCGCGAACGCGCTCTCCAACTGAGCGATACGATCTTCGAATTGCTGGCGCAAGAGCGGATGCTCGAGAATGGGCTTCCCGAACGCTGTGCGCCCCTGAGCAAAGCTCAGCGCGTCCGCGAGCACGCGCTGCGTCAGCGCGACGCTGCCGATGCTGTTCGCTATCCGTGAGAGATTCAAGACTTCTAAGATCAGATAGACGCCCCATTCGAGCTTGCCCAACAGATACGCTTCGCTCTCTTTGAGCTCGACCTCGCCGGTGGGGACAGAGCGCGTCGCGATCTTGTCTTTCAGTCTTCTGATCGTGTAATTCAAGCTCCCGTCTTGACGGTACCTGGGGAGCAGAAAGAGCGCTAGCCCCCTGACAGTTTTCGGAGCGCCCTCAGGACGCGCCGCGACAACCGCGAGCTCTGCCCCGACGTTGCTCGCGAAATACTTTTCGCCCGTGAGCAACCAATGATCTCCCGCAGGCTTCGCCATAGTCTCGACGGCTGCGCCCAAGTCCGAGCCGCCCTTGACTTCGGTCATCCACGTCGCACCCTGCCAGACGGAGCTATCTCGCTTCAGAAGCTGCGGCAGAAAGCGCGCCTTGACGCTCTCAGCCCCGTATTTTTCCAACGGCACCGCCGTCGAGAGCGACACAGTATACGGACAGTACAGCCCCGGATCGTAGAACGACGTCACATAACCCAACAGATATGACGAGATCAAAGATTGCTCTTCGAAGACGCGCCAGACGATCCCTGTCTGATAGCCGTGCTTGAGCAACGTCCAATACTCCGGGAGAAAGAGAATCTCGTCTACGCGCTTCCCAAAGCGATCGAACATGCGCAGCCACGGCGTGCCGGCACGATCTACGATCTCAGAGATCGCTTTGCCCTCGTGCTCCCAAAAAGACTCATACGCTCTCAGGGTCTGCTCGCACGCGACGGTGCGCAGCATTTGTTTTAAGAACGAGACGGGTGACCGAAGCTCCTCCCAGCTCATAGCACCTCCCTTCACTCTAAAAGCTTACGATATGGCTCTCCCAGAGTCAATGCGCTACAATACTCAAGAGCACGCAAAGCAAGGAGGTCCTATGCCCGGTCGTCTCCAAGCCTTCCAAGAGTTCCGACAAAAGATGAATGAGAAGATCCTCGCTCAAGGGAATCTCCAGATCAAGAGATTCTTCGCGCTTGATTCCCAAGCTTACACAGACGGCGCGCTCCCCGCCAAGACTAAAGAGCTGATGGGCTTGGTGGCTTCAATGGTCTTGCGCTGCGATGACTGTATCTCGTATCATTTGGTTCAGTGCGCCAAGCACGGCGTCACCGACGACGAGTTCTTTGAAACGTTTAACGTCGCGCTCGTTGTGGGGGGCTCGATTGTCATCCCCCACCTGCGACGAGCCGTAGAGATGCTCGAAGAGATCCGCGAGACTCAGCGCAAAGGAGGCCCATTGTGATCACCATCGAAGAGTTTCAGAAGATCGAGTTGCGCGTCGCCACTATTCTGAGTGCCGAACGCATCCCTGGAGCTGATAAGTTGCTCAAGCTCCAGATAGATTTGGGAACTGAGCAGCGCCAGCTCGTCGCTGGCATCGCCAAGCACTATGCTCCAGAAGAATTAATGGGCAAGCAGATCGTGGTCGTGACGAACCTCCAGCCTGCGGTCATCCGCGGGGTGGAGTCCCAAGGGATGCTGCTTGCTGCCAGTACCGACGATCAGTCACAGTTAGCGCTCGTGACTCTTCAGCGCCCCATGCCCAACGGCTGCCGCGTCAAATAGCATCACGTTTGACGGAAGAGCATGCGCTCTCGTAAGATAGCGAGAGACTGGCATAAGGAGGTACGGCCGTGAGGCGCGGCATAGTTTTCATCGTCCTTCTCTCAAGTGTTCTCGCTCTTATAGGGTGTGGCGGCCAAAAGACAGAACAGCCATCAGGAGCGCAAGCCCCAACGCCCCCACAAAGAGTCACGCCGCCCCCTAGCCCTCCACCGCTCCCCTCACCTGCTAGCAAGAACCCTGTTGTTCTCGTTGAGACGAGCATGGGCACGTTCAAGATCGAGCTCTTCGCGGACAAAGCTCCCACCACCGTACAGAATTTTATAGAGCTTGTGAAGCGCGGCTTCTATAAAGATATGATTTTTCACAGAGTCGTCGCTGGCCTTCTCATCCAGACCGGAGACCCCACAGGGACGGGCCGCGGGGGCTCGGACAAGACCATCAAATTAGAGATCCATCCTGATCTCAAGCACGATAGCGCCGGTGTCGTGGGCATGGCCCGCTTAAACGATCCCGATAGCGCTACCAGTCAGTTCTATATTACCCTCGCCCCAGCTCCTCATCTTGACGGCAAGTACGCGGTCTTTGGGAGAGTCATCGAGGGACTTGACGTCGTCATGGCCATCGGGCAGGTCGAAGTCGGCCCCGCCGACCGCCCCGTCGTCCCTGTTATTCTGGAATCGATCACTATACAACAGTAACACAAAGCGAGGTGCCTATGGACTTCTCTCTGACCCCCGAACAAGAGCTCTTCCGCAAGTCGGCCCGCGAGTTCGCGCTCAAGGAGTTGGAACCCATTGCGGCGGAGGTAGACCGTGAGCATCGCGTCCCCTTTGAAACGTTACAGAAGCTCGCTGAGCTGGGGTATCTGGGCATGACCGTCCCAGAAGAGTACGGGGGCATCGGCGCGGACATGCTCAGTTATATTCTCGTCATGGAGGAACTCTCGCGCTCGTGCGCGTCAACGTCGACGGCGTTCAGCGTCCAAAACTCGCTGTGCAATACGCCGTTGGTCGAGTTCGGCACTGAAGCGCAGAAGCGCACATATCTCCCGGATCTTGCAGCGGGAAAGCGCTTTGGGGCGTTCGCGCTCACCGAGCCCGAGTCGGGTTCCGACGCCGCCGGCATGAAGACCACGGCCGTCGCTAAGGGGGATTACTTTATTCTAAACGGCTCCAAGCGGTTTATCACGAGCGCCGGCTTCGCCGATATCTTTCTCGTCTTCGCGCTCACTGATCCTGCTGCGGGCAACCGCGGTGTCAGCTGCTTCATCGTCGAGCGCAACACTCCGGGGTTCATCGTGGGCAAAGAAGAAGATAAACTCGGGATTCGTGGGACGAGCACCTGCGAGCTCTTCTTTGAGGACTGTCGCGTCCCGAAAGAGAATCTGTTAGGGGAGCTCAACCGTGGTTTCAAGATTGCCATGGTCACGCTCGACTCTGGGAGGATTGCGATTGCGGCTCAAGCCGTGGGCATCGCCCAAGCAGCTCTGGACGAAGCTCTTAAATACTCCAAAGAGCGCAAGGCCTTTGGCAAGCTCCTGTGCGAGTTCCAAGATATTCAGTTCAAGCTCGCGGACATGAAGGCCAAAGTGGAAGCGGCGCGCTTGCTCACCTACAAGGCCGCGTGGAAGAAGGACCACAAGCTCGACTACATCATGGATTCTTCAATTGCCAAATTGTATGCCGCGGAGATCGCCAGCGAGGTCGCCGACATCGCTCTCCAGATTCACGGCGGCTATGGCTATATTAGAGACTATAAAGTCGAGCGGCTCTATCGCGACGCGCGCATCACGCGCATTTATGAGGGCACCAGCGAGATTCAGAAGCTTATCATCGCACGGGAATTGCTGAAAGAGTAAGGCTCTCAGCTCCTCTCCTGTGCGTCAGCACGGGAGAGGGCTGGGGTGAGGGCCTACAATTTATACCCGATCTTTCTCAAGAACTCCTTGCGCTCTTGGATCTCTTTCTCGCCCTCGATGCCCTTGGTCTTGATCCCATCGATGACCCCGAGAATCCCACGCCCCTGGGACGTCTCAGCGATGATCACTTCGACGGGGTTGGCCGTGGCGCAGTAGATATGGCAGACTTCGGGAACGTTTTTGACAACGTTCAGAACGTTGATGGGGTAGCACTCTTTAAGAAATATAATGAAGCTATGCCCCGCCGAGAGCGCGAGCGCGTTCTTCTTGGCAAGCTCGATCATCTCCGAGTCGGTGCCGCTCCAGCGCACGAGCGCCGGCCCCGACGACTCACAGAACGCCAGCCCGAATTTGATCTTGGGCACGGCGGTCACCAACGCCTCGTGAATATCCTCGACGGTCTTAATGAAGTGCGATTGACCCAAAATGAAGTTGACGTCCGCGGGCTTTTCGATTGTGACGGTCTTGAGCTCCATAGCAATCACCCTGACTATCTTAGCGTGGAGCAGGGGAAGAAAGCAAGCACGAATTTGACTTTACCGCGCGAGTGACACTACAATTTTGCCATGGGATATCTCAACGGCGCACATACCCCACCCACACAAGAAAAGAGCTGGCTCGACCAAGCACTGACGTTCATCTCCACTGCTGCGCACTGGCTCGGTCAATGGATCGTCGGGCTTGTGAATTCTCTCATACCCGCTCTCATCGCTGAAGATCTCATTGACCCCATTGGATATTTAGCGTTGCTCACGATCGTCATAGTGCTCATCGGGATTTTTGAGGCGTTGCGCAAAGCGATGTACTGGATCGT
>JAUQPG010000004.1 GCA_030550495.1 Candidatus Bipolaricaulota bacterium
CGGACCCGGACAAGAAGATCTGCCGCGCGTATGACGTCTTGAATTTTCTCGGCTTTGCGCAGCGCGTGACGTTTATTATTAAAGACGGGGTGATTGCGAAAGTCTTTCCCAAAGTCTCTCCGAAGGGCCATAGCCGCGAGGTGCTGCAGGCGTTGGATGAGCTATAAAAATCCTACGCTCGGATCTCCTGTCTCTGAAAGAGCACGTACCCGATGGCAAAGAGCACGATCGTCCCGGCGATCAAGCCCGTCAGCTGCGGCCAGACTAATAATAAGCTTTGGCTGAGCGGCAGCGGCGTCGGCACCGCCCACTGGAGCTGAATGAGCTGCAACGGCACCAGCGGCCCGAACGCTCGCACTGCCGGGTTCAGAAACGCCAAGATCGCCTCAGCGTAGAGGGTATTGGGCGACAGCCGCGCCAAGAACAACTCTAGCTGTATCTGATTGAAAACCCCCTTCGCGAGACCCTGCGCGATCAGCCCCACCAGCATCCCCCAAAAGACCGTGAAGAAGAGCCACACGCTGATAGCCGCGAGCGCCGCCGTCGCCGGCTGACGAAACCGCACTGAAAAGACCATCGCCAGCCCAAGCCAAATCCCCCCATAGGCGATCGTCGCGAGCAAGAAGAGCAGCCCCCGCGCGACTTCTTCTCCCGTCGGCGGCACCCCCAAGCGAAAGATACCAAGCCCAATAATCATCAGCCAGATCGCCGTCAGCACGAGCGCAAGCGTAAACAGCCCCGCTAAGAATTTGCCCAGCAAGAGCGCATCGCGATAGATCGGCTGTGCCAAGACGCGCGAGAGCGTCCGTCTGTTAAATTCCCCATTGATAGAGTCAAACCCCAACGCAATCGCGATCAAGGGCACCAAAAACCCTAGAAAGCCCACGAATGCTGGCAAGGGATCTTGTGACGTCGTGAATAATCTGAGAAAGAGAAACTCGCTCGTCCCGGAGGGCAGATTCTGCAGGGCCATATAGAGGGTCACCGCGGCGGTCAAAAGCACGATCGCTTCTAAGATCCCCATGCGGACGCTCGTCAAGTGATCGGCCATCTCTTTGGCGACGACGGCCCACAGCCCTCGCCACGGCGAGCCTTCGCGGACGGGCTTCATACAGCCATCACCCCCTGGAAGTAGCGTTGGTAGACTTCGTCTAAGCTTGGCTCTTCAAGGCTGAGCGAGAGCAAGCTCGCCCCGGCTTGGACTACAGCGCGCGCGACCTCCGCGCGAATGTCCTCTTGGGCTTCGACTGTGTAGAGATCGCTGTCGAGCTTTTGCGCGCTGACCGCACCGGGGACTTTGTGGAGAGCTTGGGTCAGATCGGGCCCGACAGCGCGCACGTGCACCCGATAAGCCCCGCCTAAGACTTGGCGCGCCAGCTCCGGCACCGTGCCCTCTAAGACCATCTTTCCGTGCGAGAAGAGCCCAACACGATCACAAACGGCTTGCACTTGATGTAACAGATGCGACGAGAGCAGCACGGTGATCTTTTCTTCTTTGAACGCGCGAATGATCTGTAAGAACTCGCGGGCGGCTTCAGGATCAAGCCCCAGCGTCGGCTCATCTAAGATGATCACTTGGGGGTGTTTGAGCAAGATTTCAGCGACGCCGAGGCGCTGGCGCATCCCGCGCGAGAACGTCCCTACGCGACGATCGGCGACGTCAGCTAAGCCCATGCGCTCTAGCGCGTCGGCGATTCTGCGCTGCGCGACCGGGCGCGAAAGCCCATTGAGCTTGGCTGTGTAGGCCAGATTTTCTCGGGCCGTAAGGTCATCGTAGAAGCCGACTTGGTCGGGCAGATATCCAACTCGTGATTTGACCTCCAACGGTTGGCGCATCGGATCGAAGCCCAGCACCCGCGCCGAGCCTGCCGTCGGTTCGGTCAGCCCTAAGAGCATCAGAATAGTTGTCGTCTTGCCTGAGCCATTGGGACCTAGGATCCCGAAGACCTCCCCGGCGCGGATCTTCAGATTCAGATTGTCTACAGCGACGATCTCGCCGTAGCGTTTGGTGAGATTCTGCGTCTCGATGACGATCTCGCTCATAGTTTATCGGCGTCCAAAGCGTGAGACAGCCCAACCCACCGCGCCGAGCGCGATGACGATAATGCCGATCCCGACGATGCCCCACAGCGTCGACGTAACGACCGTAATGCGAAACTCTGCGGAGTCGGAGATGCCTTCGCTGCGCGCCGTGATCGAGAGCATGTAATCTCCAGCAACGGTCTTATCTGACGGCTTGATCTTGGCCGTCACTTCGGCGAAGTTGCCTGGAGCAATCTCAGTGATAGTCTTCGGATCGAACTCGACGGTCCAGCCTACGGGAGGGAAAGAGCTGAGCTCAATGTCGCGCGCGGGAGCAGTGCCCCGGTTCTCTATCTTGAGCTTGAGAGTATTCTCTTGGCCTGCGGTTGCTTGGGATGATAGGCGTCCGTCAGGCGTTGTTACATTGAGCTCGGCTTGTCCGGTGATGACCGCTCTCAGCGCCAGCAGAGCTTGGGCTTGACCACCCAAGGCGCGCACGGTGATGGGGTACTCACCGGCTTGGGCTTGCTTGGGCGGGCGCACTTCGATGTCTAAGCTTTTCGACTCGCCGGCTTTGATGGGAAAGCTTGTCACTTCTTCGCTGCCAAAGCGCAGCTTGAACGTCACTTGGAAGCCCTCCGGGGCGTCAGCTTCTAAATTGACCGTTGTCTCTTGCTCGCCCTTGTTGGTGAGCGTTGCCGAGTAGCGAAAAGTCGTGGAAGGGGAGCCGCGGCGCGTGGGCAGTTCCGTCTCGAATTGCAGTTGGGGCGGCAGTTGTGCTTCGACTGTCAATTCTATGGGGAGCTCGCTCTGCACCCCCTGACCTACAGCGCGCACGACGAAGCGATACGTGCCCGCTTGCGCACCCGAAGGGGGCTCCAGCTTGAGATTGAGCGAAACGGAGTCGTCTGTATCGACATAGACGGCTTGGACGGGGCGGCCTCCGCCGGTGAGCGTAGCCCTCCAGCCCTCAGCGATCTCTTTCATGCTGACGCGCACGATCTGCGGTGCCAACCCACGATTAGAAAGCGTCAGCGAGATATTCACCGCCTCGCCGACTTGGACGGACTGGGCTGGATACGGGGTAGATAGCGTCAGCCCTCGGGGTCTTTGCGCCAGCGCTGGAAAGACTGTCAAGAGAATCATTAGAATTATACTGATAGATCGCTTCATCTATCTCCCTCCTCGCTGAGCTTTTGCTTATTATATCAAACGACTGGGCAGGGATTGCAAGGGAGAGTAAGATGTGGCAAACTTAACAAAGAACTTTTGAGAGATGGGGAATCCATGAGCGTGGTCAAGCGACAAGCCAAAGCTCGTCATAGACGAGCTTCCCGATGAAGTTGTGCAGAGCTTATTAGATTTCATGCAGAAGTTGTAGGAGTGGGAGGCCATCCGCGAGATCGTCGAGGATGAAGAGTTCTCCGCGGAGATAGAACAAGGATTGCGAGACGTCAAGGCAGGTCGTACTGTCGAATGGCGCAAGATCAAGCGCACAGATGTATAAAGTCAAGCTTTCGGACACAGCTAGAAAACATATGATCGCGTCACTCAAAAGATTGCTGAACAGCTTGATCGTAGTTTCAGAATCTTGGAAGAAAACCCGTTTGACTTCAGCAAGCATGATATTAAGAAGCTTCATGGACGTTTGGAGGGATTACCCCGTCTTCGTCAAGGGAAATTGCGCATTGTCTACCGTGTGCATACTGAACACAAGATTGTAGAAATCATAGCAATCAAGACGCAGGAGCACGCTTATCGTTTATAAGAGAGATTATGTCTTCCAACACGATCATCATTCGCGGCGCACGCGAGCATAATCTCAAAAATATAGATCTCGAGCTCCCCAGAAATAAACTGATCGTCTTCACGGGGATCTCTGGGTCGGGGAAGTCTTCGCTCGCGTTCGATACGATCTACGCTGAGGGCCAGCGGCGCTACGTCGAGTCGCTCTCAGCTTACGCTCGACAGTTCCTCGGTCAGATGGACAAGCCCGACGTCGATTTCATCGAAGGGCTTTCGCCCGCGATCTCCATAGATCAAAAGACGGTTCATAAGAACCCGCGCTCGACCGTGGGCACGGTGACCGAGATCTATGACTATCTGAGATTGCTCTTTGCTCGGATCGGCAAGCCCCATTGCTATAAGTGTGGCCGCCCCATTGCCCAGCAGACGGCACAGCAGATCGTCGATCAGATCTTAGAGCTCGGCGAGGGCGTGAAGATTCAAATACTGGCGCCCATCGCGCGCGGGCGCAAAGGCGAGTACAAGAAAGTCTTTGAAGAGTTACGAAAAGAGGGTTTCGCCCGCGTGCGCGTCAACGGCGAGATCAAAGATTTGACAGAAGAAGAGATCGCGCTCGACAAGAAGAAAAAGCACTCCATCGAGATCGTCGTGGATCGCATCGTCATCCGACAAGACAATAAGACCAGAATCGCTGACGCTGTCGAGCTTGCACTCAAGAAGGCCAACGGCTTAGTGCTTGTAGATATCGTTGACCAGAAGCGAGAGATTCTGTTCAGTGAGCAGTTTGCGTGCCCCGATTGCGGGATCAGCTACGAAAAGATCGAGCCGAGGCTCTTCTCGTTCAACAGCCCCTTCGGGTCGTGTCCCACGTGCACGGGCCTGGGCTTCAAGATGGAGATCGATCCAGAGCGAGTCATCGATCCCAAAAAATCGCTGAGAGAGGGCGGGCTGATCCCATGGGCTGACCGTCAGAGCAAATGGCTCTGGGGCGTGCTCTTTGGCGTCTGCAAGATGTACAAGATCGATCCCGATAAGCCCTTGGGAAGGCTCCCCAAAGAACAGCTCGACGTCTTGCTCTACGGCACAAACGGCATCCCCATCACGTTCCCCTATACCAACCGCTACGGGCGCACGCGGTACTTCATGGACTATTACGAAGGGCTGATCCCGGCGCTGGAGCGCGCCTATCGCGAAGCCGAATCCGACTGGGCTCGCGAAGAGATCGAACAGTATATGAGCACGCGCCCCTGCGCTGCGTGCAACGGCAAACGTCTGCGCCCAGAGAGTCTCTCAGTCACGATTGCGGGCAAGAGCATCATGGACGTCTGCGCGCTCTCTGTGAAAGACGCGTATAAATTCTTCTCGGAGCTGAAGCTGACCGAGCGCGAATGGCTGATCGCTCACCAAGTTTTGAAGGAGATCAAGACGAGACTGAAGTTTCTCATTGACGTCGGGCTGGAGTATCTAACGCTGGATCGCCCGGCGGGGACGCTCGCCGGCGGCGAAGCCCAGAGAATTCGCTTGGCAACGCAAGTCGGCTCTGGCTTGGTCGGTGTCCTATATATCTTAGACGAGCCGAGCATCGGGCTCCATCCGCGCGACAATCAGCGACTCTTAAATACGCTCAAAGGGCTGCGCGATTTGGGCAATACTGTGATCGTTGTGGAACATGACGAAGAGACTATCAGAGCAGCTGACTTTATTGTAGACATCGGGCCGGGCGCGGGCAAGCACGGGGGCTATATCGTCGCCACGGGCACCGTCGCAGATATCTGTGCCAATCCCCGCTCGATTACAGGGCAATTCTTGAGTGGGCGCTGCCAGATCCCCGTGCCGACGAGACGTCGCACGCCCAAGGGCTTCTTGACTATCGTCGGCGCGCGCCAGCATAACTTAAAGAATCTCACCGTAAAGATCCCGTTAGGGGTCTTCGTCTGCGTCACAGGGGTCTCAGGGTCGGGCAAGAGCACGCTCATTGACGAGATTCTCTATCGCGGCGTCGCCCAGAAGCTAGGTTACGTCGTGGAGCGCCCTGGTGAGCACGATGCGATCTTGGGTCTAGAGCAGATAGACAAAATTATTGAAATAGATCAGTCGCCCATCGGGCGCACGCCGCGCTCCAACCCCGCGACGTACACGGGGGTCTTCGACGATATTCGCAAGCTCTTCGCGCTCGTGCCCGAAGCGCGCGCCCGCGGCTACAAGCCCGGTCGGTTTAGCTTCAACGTCAAGGGCGGGCGCTGCGAGGCCTGCAAGGGCGACGGATTAATCAAGATAGAAATGCACTTTCTCCCTGACGTGTACGTTCCTTGCGAAGTCTGTAAGGGCCAACGCTACAATCGCGAGACCCTTGAGATTCGCTATAAAGAGAAGAACATCGCTGACGTCTTAGCGATGACCGTCGAAGAAGCGCTCTCGTTCTTTGAGCATCATCCGGCGATCAAAAGAAAACTGCAGACGCTCTACGACGTGGGCTTGGGGTATATTCAGTTGGGGCAGCCGGCGACGCAGCTTTCTGGTGGGGAAGCGCAGCGCGTCAAGCTTGCCACAGAGCTGAGCAAGCGCGACACCGGAAGAACGCTCTATATCTTAGACGAACCCACGACGGGGCTGCACTTGGCAGACATCGAGAAGCTTCTCGACGTGCTCCATAGATTAGTCGATGCAGGCAACACGGTTATCGTGATCGAGCACAATCTCGATGTCATCAAGACAGCAGACTATATCATTGATTTAGGGCCCGAGGGCGGCGACGCCGGCGGGCAGATCGTCGCTGAGGGGACGCCCGAAGAAGTAGCGTGTGTGCCGGGGTCGTACACGGGGCAGTTCTTGAAGAATATTTTAGGAAGAGCTCAGTTCGAGTTTGTAGGGAAGGCTAAAGTCGAGGCGTAGCAGGTCGCGAGCCGTTGGGCACCTTGTAGAGTCGTGGGGTATAATGAGCGCAGACGGAGGAAGGTGACACAATGAAGTTAACTATTGAAGTCGAACAAGAGGAAGATGGGCGCTGGATTGCAGAAGTGCCTCACCTTCCTGGAGTGCTTGCGTATGGCCAAACCCGTGAAGAAGCCATCGCGCGTGTTCAGGCTTTGTCTCTAAGAGTGCTGGCCGATCGTCTGGAACATGGAGAAACTGTTCCAGAGATGTTCGACGTCTTCTCGGTAGCTGCATGAGCCAATGGCCGACTACAAAGGCAAGAAACGTATTGGCAGCACTGCTGCGTATCGGATGGAGCATCAAGCGTCATAGAAGTGGTTCACACAGAGTTCTCTCTCGTCCTAATTGGCCCGATTATGTGTTTGCATTTCGAGATGACGAGGAAATTGGCCCTTGTATGCTGGCACGGATCGCAAAGCATACAGGGCTCAGGCCAGAAGATTTATGACAATCCTGGACGTGTCTAGCAAACCATCGCGACCAACGCTGCTTCCACGCCATGAGCGACCTTAGCAGAATACTGCTTATAGTAGTGTCACTTCTCATCCCGCGTCATGAACGCCTTGACCAAGTCTACTGGGAGCGGGAAGACGATCGTACTCGTGTTGCGCTCCGACGAGATATCTATCAGTGTCTGCAGATAGCGCAGTTGAAGTGACGCAGGGTTCTGCGTGAGAATCTCGGCAGCCTCGCGGAGCTTGGCAGCCGCCTGGAGCTCGCCCTCAGCGTTGATGATCTTGCTGCGGCGCTCACGTTCTGCTTCGGCTTGACGCGCGATCGCGCGCTGCATCTCTTGCGGGATTCTCACGTCCTTGATCTCGACGGCCTTCACCTTGATGCCCCAGGGATCTGTCTGCTCGTCGATGATCATCTGCAGCTTCTTATTGAGCTTCTCGCGCTCAGCCAAGAGCTCATCAAGCTCGACTTGGCCCAGGACGCTGCGCAGCGTTGTCTGCGCGATCTGCGACGTCGCCTGCAGATAATCTTCGACCTGGGTGATCGCCGCTTCCGGCGACATGACCCTAAAGAAGACAATCGCGTTGACGCTCACCGTGACATTGTCCTTGGTGACGACCTCTTGGGGCGGTACGTCGAACGTCACCACACGCAAGTCCACTCTAACGATCTGATCAACGATAGGGATGATGAAGAAGAGCCCCGGGCCTTTGGCCCCCTGCAGACGTCCTAAACGAAAGACCACGACGCGCTCGTATTCGCGAACGATCTTGATGGCGTTGAGCAAAAAGAGCACGATGATGGCTAGCACGATGATGAGCGCAGTTGTCGGCATAGCGAGACCTCCTATGAGATTCAGCAGCGTATCCCACCCCAGTATAGAGACAAAGAGAACAACTAAAAACCCCAAGGTTCCTAGAACTTCGGTCCACCCTTGACTCGGTCGTTGTCTCATTAATGTAATCTTAGCAACGCTGATGGCTGAAAGCAAATTCTGATATAATAGCGTGTTATGGCGAGACAAAAATTGCTCGTCGCCAACTGGAAGATGCACTTCGTGCGCGCCCAAGCTTCAGAGTATCTGAAAGTCTTCACGGAGCGCGTTCGGGGGGTGCACAAGACGGAGCTCGTGCTGGCGCCGCCGTTCACGCTCTTAGAAACAGTTGGGCGTGCGCTTGAGGGCACTGCGATCAGATTAGCAGCTCAAGATCTCTTCTATGAGCGCGAGGGGGCATTCACAGGGGAGATCTCGCCCATAATGCTGAAAGACTTGGGCTGCTCGTATGTAATCGTGGGGCACTCGGAACGCCGACGGCTCCTTGGCGAAACAGACGAGCTTATCAATAAAAAGCTTAAAGCCGCGCGCGATGCTGGGCTCGTCCCGATTCTCTGCGTCGGCGAGACGCTCGAAGAGCGTCGCGCGGGCAAGACCCAAAGGGTGCTCGAAGCGCAGGTTCGCGGGGCGCTTGCAGGGGTCCACCCTCACCCCCAGCCCCTCTCCCCTTCGAGGGAGAGGGGGGCAGGGGTGAGGGGGCCACATCTTGTGATTGCGTATGAACCGGTGTGGGCCATCGGGACTGGGATCAACGCTGAGCCCGAAGAAGCCGAAGCGAGCGCACTGTTTATTCGTGAGCTTTTAGCTCAGCTCTGGAATGCAGAGACTGCGACAACGGTTCGGATTCTCTACGGGGGCAGCGTCAAGCCCGCAAATTTCGAGGGCTTTTTACGCCACCCCAATATAGACGGGGCACTGGTCGGCGGGGCATCCCTCGACCCAGAAGCGTTCGCGCAGCTGGCCCAGATGGCCGAGAGGGTTTGACAGCTGCCCCAGTGTCTGCTATACTCAAAAACCCAAAGAGGTCATCACGTGGAGGATCGTGTGGCAGCGACGCGTTCATACGAAGTGTTATATATCGTGCGACCGGATTTAGACAAGGCCCAGATCGAGCAGACGATCACGAAGTTTCAGAAGGCCGTCAACGAGAGCGGTGGCCAATTCGTCAAGCTTGACGAGTGGGGCACACGCTTGCTCGCGTATCAAATCAAGAAGTTCGATAAGGGCTATTACGTCTTGATGGAATTCACGGCGACCCCGGACCAGCTCAGAGAGATCGACGAGCGTTTTAAGCTCGACGAGAATATATTGCGGTATCAGATCGTGCGCCAAGATGCCTAGCCTGAATCATGTCGTCTTAATTGGTAATCTCACGGACGATCCCGAACTGCGCTATACCCAGAACGGGATGGCCCGCGCACGGTTCTCTATCGCCGTGAACCGGCGCTGGCGCGATCGCGACGGCAACCTCCAAGAAGAGACGACGTTTGTGCCCATCGTGGTCTGGGGACAGCAAGCAGAGAACTGCGTGAACTTCTTGAGCAAGGGCAGCACAGTCGCTGTCGAAGGGCGCTTGCGCATCGATACGTACCAAACCGAGGAAGGGGAGCGGCGCAAGGTCGCCGAGGTCGTCGCCCGCACTGTGCAGTTCCTTGATCGCCGTGAGGCTGCCCTAGAACCAGAAGCTAAAGAGATTCCCCCAGAAGAAGGAGAGGAAGAAGTCCCATTCTAAACTGCTATGAATAAGATGCCTACAACACCAAGGAAAGAGGCACCGCGAGGGAGGGCAAAGAGCCGCACCGAGTGTAAGGTCTGTGAGCACGATCTCATGCTGACGTATAAGCAGCCAGACGAACTCAAACGCTATATGAATAAGCTCGGGAAGATATTGCCCCGCCGCGCTTCGCGCTTGTGCGCTAAGCACCAGCGGCAGTTATCCCGTGAAGTCAAGCGCGCTCGCAAGATGGCCCTCCTCCCCTACGAAGTCGAGCCTTGACGTGGGCTTGCCGGCTCGGTTTAATTAGTTCGGTGGTCGACGATGCCGGCAAATCTGCCCCCAGAGTATATCGAAGCTGAGCTGCGCTTCCGTGCGGCCAAAAGCCCTGAAGAGAAGCTAGAAATTCTCCGCGAGCTCATGGCCCTCGTGCCCAAGCACAAGGGCACCGAAAAGCTTCGCGTCGAGCTCAAGCGCAAGTGGACCAAGCTCCAAGAAGAGATCCAGCAGCATCAGAAGAAACAGAAGGGCTCGCGGGGGCTCGCCTACGATCACATCGAGCGCGAGGGCGCCGGCCAGATCACGCTCGTTGGGCTGCCCAATTGCGGAAAATCTTCGCTCTTAGCAGCCGTGACCAACGCCAAGCCCGAAATCGCAGAATACCCGTTTTCGACGTTCCGTCCCACCGTGGGCATGATGCCCTTTGAAGACGTTCAGCTCCAGTTGATTGACCTTCCCCCGTTGTCGGAGTTCACCGAGCCGTGGGTCTATAGTCTGATCAGACAGTGCGATCTTGTTGCGCTCTTGATCGATCTCTCGTCGCAGACCCCAGGAGATGATCTCGTCACAGCACTAGGGTGGCTTGAAAAAGCGCGCATTCGCCTGGTGCACCATCAGACGCGGGAGCTTGAGGGCCCTGGCACAGTCAAACGGGCGCTCATCGTCGGGACAAAGAGCGATCTCCCCAATGCTGCCCAACACCTTCAAGAATTGTGCTCGCTCGTCGATGCGCAGTTTCGCGTCATTGCCGTCTCGACTCTCTCTGCGGAGGGGCTAGGAGATTTGGGCCGGGCGCTCTTTGAGGGGCTTAACCTTGTGCGCGTCTATACCAAGAAGCCTGGTCAGCCCATCAAGAAAGATCTGCCGTATGTCTTGCCCGCGGGCAGCACTGTGACCGACGTGGCTCGCGCTATCCATAAAGATTTAGCGCAAAGCTTCGCCTACGCGAGGGTATGGGGGTCGTCGGAGTTTCCTGGGCAACGCGTGGAACGAACCTATATCGTTCAGGATGGCGATCTGCTCGAGTTCCATGAGTGAGTGTGAGGGGACAGGAGGGCTTGTCTAGGCCCCGAGCTCTCCGCTATACTGAAATTATGAAAATCCACGCATTGCGTGCCCGAGAGATCTTAGACTCGCGTGGTACCCCAACCCTCGAAGTCGAGGTCGAGTTCGAAGATGGGGCATGCGGGCGTGCGGCTGTGCCCTCAGGGGCCTCGACGGGCTCAAAAGAAGCCCTGGAACTGCGCGACGGCGACCAACGCTATAACGGCAAAGGCGTCCTCAAAGCCGTGCGCGCTGTCACGGAAAAGATTGGACCAAAGCTTATAGGGCATGAGTTCTCCTCGCAAGACGAGTTAGATCGACTGCTCATTGAGCTCGACGGCACTCCTAACAAGAGTCGTCTTGGTGCCAACGCGATCTTAGGGGTGTCGCTCGCGTATGCGCGCGCGCTCGCTGCAGCACTGAAAAAGCCGTTGTTTCAGTATATTGGCGATCGAGCGCTCTTGCCCACGCCCTTGGTCAATGTGATCAACGGTGGCGTGCACGCCGATAATAATCTTGACATACAAGAGTTCATGCTCGTCCCTGTGGGGTTTGTGTCTTTTTCTGAAGCGCTGCGCGCGACCGTCGAGACGTTTCATGCTCTGAAAAAGATTCTTAAGAGCCGTGGGCTCAGCACGGCTGTAGGCGACGAAGGGGGTTTTGCTCCTCAGCTCCAAAGCAACGAAGAAGCTCTCCGTCTTCTTGTGGAAGCGATCTCGACGGCGGGCTACCAGCCCGGCCGAGATCTCGCGTTAGCTCTCGATGCTGCTGCGAGCACCTTCTACTCCCGAGGTCGCTATCGTCTGGAAGGCTGCTCGCTCTCTGCGACCGAGCTGATCGATCTGTACGAAGAATGGCTGCACAAATATCCCATCGTCTCCATCGAAGACGGCCTCGCTGAAGACGACTGGGCGGGCTGGCAGGAGCTCACCAGGCGTTTGGGGAAGCGCGTGCAGCTTGTCGGCGATGATGTCTTTGTGACTAATCCCGTGCTTGTTCGTGAAGGGATTCGTCAAGGGATCGCCAACGCTGTGCTAATAAAACCGAATCAGATTGGCACGCTCACCGAGACGCTGCGCACGCTCGAAGTTGCGCGCCAGGCGGGCTATAAGACGGTTATCTCGCATCGTTCTGGGGAGACCGAAGACACGTTTATAGCAGATCTTGCTGTGGGCACTGGGGCGGGGCAGATCAAGGCTGGCTCGGTCAGCCGCGGGGAGCGCACCGCGAAATATAATCAATTATTGCGCCTAGAAGAGCGCTATAAGCTTCCCTTGGCGCGGCCGTTTGGGGAGAGAGTATGAAGCGTTGGAGACTCGCGCTGGTCTTCATAGTTGTAGGGATCATTCTTGGGCTATTGATATCTCGAGCCCTCACTATCCGCTACCTGCGAGCGGAGCTGATCCGGCTCGAGGCTGAAAAAGCCAAGATACAGAAAGAGATTGAGCGCCTATCGGCTCGACTCGCAGAAAGAGAAAATCTTAAACTTCTAGAATATCTAGCGCGCAAGGAGCTGGGCATGGTCAAGCCCGGTGAGGAACTGTATATTCTGGTAGAAGACGGTGATCTCGAGCGATGAGCCCGTTTGTGCATTTGCACACGCACTCTGAGTACAGCTTGCTCGACGCGATGTGTCGCACTGAGCAATTAGTGCAGAAGTGCGTGGAGCAGAAGATGCCCGCCCTGGCGCTCACTGATCATGGCAATCTCTGCGGGGCTATAGAGTTTTACAAGCACGCTATAGAACACGGGATCAAACCTATCATTGGGTGCGAGCTCTACGTTGCGCCCAAGAGCCGTCACACGAAGTCTAAAGAAGACGGGGCAAAGTACTTTCACTTAACCGTGCTGGCTCGCAACGAGACGGGCTATCGCAATTTAGTGAAGCTGACGAGCTTGGGGTATCTAGAGGGCTTTTATTATAAGCCGCGCGTAGACAAAGAGTTACTCCAGCGCTATAGTCAAGGGCTGATTATTCTCTCAGGATGTCGCAGCAGCGAGATCTGTCGCTTATTAGGGCAGAATAAATTCGAGAGCGCTCTTGCAGTAGCTCAAGAACTTCGCGCTATCGTTGGCCCGGAGAATTTCTACATGGAACTGCAAAATCATGGTCTCCCTGAAGACGAAGCCCGCAACGAGCAGCTCGTGGAGATCGCACGGCGTCTGAATGCTCCCATTGTCGCAACCAACGATGTGCACTATCTTTCTCGCGAGGACCGCGAAGCCCACGAGGTCTTACTGAATATTCAGGGCGAGAAGACCCTCGCCGACGAAGATCGCCGCTCTTACGAGGGCGAAGAGTATTACTTCAAGAGCTATGACGAACTCGCCCCGCTCTTCGAGCGTTGGCCTGAAGCACTCGAGAATACTGTGCGCATAGCCGAGCAGTGTGATCTGAAATTAGACTTTTCTAAAGCCCATCTCCCAACGTTTGCCTTGCCCTCTGGGTATCAAGACGCCAACGAGTACCTGCGAGCGCTTGCCTATGAGGGGGCCCAAGCTCGCTTCGGCAGGCTCTCCTCAGAGATCAAAGACCGTCTCGAATATGAGCTCTCCGTGATCGCCCAGATGGGATACTCTGGGTACTTTTTGATCGTATGGGACTTCGTGCGGTTCGCGAAGAGTCAAAATATTCCCGTAGGGCCGGGGCGCGGCTCGGCCGCCGGCAGCTTAGTGTGTTACTGTCTGGGCATCACTGATGTAGATCCCCTCAAGTATGGGCTGATCTTCGAACGCTTTTTGAACCCATCGCGTGTCAGCCTCCCTGATATCGATATAGACTTTTGCATGCGCCGCCGCGATGAGGTCATTCGCTACGTTGAGGAGAAGTACGGGCGCGAGCGCGTCGCTCAGATCGCGACTTTTGACAAGATGAAAGCGCGCAGCGTCGTCCGCGACGTCGCGCGCGTGCTCGGCTTCTCTTACGGCGATGCCGACAAGATCGCCAAGCTCATCCCCGTTGGGGCGACGCTCGATGCCGCGCTCGAGGGCGTGAGCGAGCTGCGTCGCCGGTACGAGACCGATCCGCACGTGCGCAAGCTCATCGACGTGGCGCGCAAGCTTGAGGGACTTGCGCGCAATGCTGCCACGCACGCCGCTGGGGTCGTCATCACCCCCGGCGATGTGACTGACTTTGCCCCGCTATTGCGCCTGAGCGACGGCTCTGTGCGCACCCAGTACAATATGAAAGATCTCGAGGCCATCGGGCTGCTCAAGATCGATTTTCTCGGGCTGCGCAACTTAACTGCTATTGACGATACCCTCAAAGCGATCAAGAAGCTCACCGGCGAAGAGCTCGAGCTGCAGAAGATCCCCTTAGACGACCCCGACGTCTATGCGATGTTACAGCAAGGGCGCACGACCGGGGTCTTCCAGCTCGAAGGATCAGGGATTACAGCGTTACTGACAAAGTTAAAGCCCACGGAATTTCGCGATCTTATCGCGATCTTGGCGCTCTATCGCCCTGGGCCCTTAGAGAGCGGCATGGCCAACGACTATATCGAGCGCAAGCACGGGCACCAGCCCGTGACCTACCCCCACCCTGATCTGGAAGAGGTGCTCAAGGAGACCTATGGGCTGCCCATCTATCAAGATCAGTTATTGTTGATGGCGCGCAGGCTTGCCGGGTTCACTCTTGCCGAAGCTGATATTCTGCGTGTCGCCGTGGGCAAAAAGAAAAAAGATGTCATGGAGAAGATGCGCACGCGCTTCGTTGAGGGGTGCGTCCAAAACGGTATTGACCGTGCCAAGGCTGAGGAACTCTTTGCTGATATCGAGAAATTTGCGCGCTATGGCTTTGTCAAAGCGCACTCGACGGCCTATGCGCTCATCTCATATTGGACGGCGTATCTCAAGGCAAAATACCCTGTGCCCTATATGGCGGCGTTGCTGACGAGCGTCGCTGGCAACACTGAAAAGATCGCTGAATATATCCAAGAGTGTCGTGAGCTGGGCATCACAGTATTGCCTCCGGATATCAACGAGAGCGATGCGGACTTCACACCCTTGCCTAACAATCACATTCGCTTTGGGCTGGGGGCAATCAAGAACGTTGGGAGCACAACTGTACAAGCTATTTTAGCGGCGCGGCAGCGGGGCGGGCCGTTCCAAAATTTCGCGGATTTCTGTCGTCGCGTCGCCAGCGATGCCCTCAATCGTGAAGTCCTAGAGAGTTTAATTAAATGTGGGGCGTTCGATCGCTTTGGCACGCGCAAGGGATTGCTCTCTCAGGTCGAAGCGGGCCTAGCTCTTGCTGCTCACGCGCACCAAGAGCGCAAGAGCGGCCAGAAGTCGTTCTTTGATCCCACAGCGCCCTTGCTGAAATCCCCTGATGGTCATGATGAGTTTGCCCCAGCTGAGCTCTTGCGCTTTGAAAAAGAGCTCTTGGGCCTCTACGTGAGCGGGCATCCCCTCGATCCCATAGAAGAGCGGCTCGCCCTCCTGCGCACCTGCACTATTCAGCAGCTTAAAGGCCAGCCGGAAGGCAAGGAGATCTCCCTTGGGGGGCGCATTGACTCCGTGCGCGTGATCACGACAAGTAGTGGCAAGCGCATGGCCTTTGTGCGCTTGGAGGATCTCTCTGGGCAGGTCGAAGTCACGCTCTTCTCCGACGTCTATGAGCAAGCCAAGCGACTCCTGAAAGAAGATCAGCTCGTATGGGTGCGTGGCCGCACGGAAAGACGAGCAGAGCGCTCCAACGGCGTACAACTCATCGCGGAAGAGCTTCTGGCTCTGGAGGAGGCCGAGTGCTCTGTGCAGCTCCATCTCACTGTTGATCCTGAGGAAGTCACGGAGCCGTTTGTGCAGAGGCTGAAGGAGATCTTTGAGACCTCGCCAGGGGCTTCATCGGTCTACGTGCGCCTGAGGGGGGATGACCCCGTCATGGTGCACCTAGGGGTGAAGGTCGGGGTGACGAGAGCTCTGCTGAAGCAGCTCGAAGCGCTCCTGGGCGATCCCACAAAGATTCAGCGCATCACGCGCAAGGGAGGCCGATGGCTATAATCAAGATGATAAGCCGTCTAGTGCCCTGGCTCCATCCGGGGATCGGAGTGAAGCGCTGGGTTGCGCTTGTGCTCTTCTCGTTGGCGCTCTTTATCTTGGGGCTTTTTGTATTGGTAGGGCAGGACCTTGTGCGCGCCGTGTATAACGTTGTAGCACCGTCAGCGCTCTCTACTGTGCTGCTAGGGGTGAGTCTCGTCGGCCTCGGCATAGGGGGTGTTTTTCTAGGAGTGCATCGGGTGAGTCGCTCAATAGTGCGAGCGATTGCCGCACCTGCCGAAGGGCGCGTCGGCGAGATGCTCTTCGAGAAGAGACTGTTGAGTCAAGGGCCACGGATTGTCGCTATCGGCGGGGGAACGGGGTTATCTTCGCTCTTGCGCGGGCTAAAACAGCTTACGACAAACATCACCGCTGTGGTTACGGTGATGGACAGTGGGGGCAGCTCGGGGAAGCTCCGTCAAGAGCTGAACATCTTACCCCCTGGAGATATTAGAAACTGTCTTATCGCTCTGGCTGAAGATGAGTCGCGGATCTCGCAGCTGTTCAATCATCGTTTTCAAGAGGGGGCTCTTCAGGGACACTCATTGGGGAATCTAGTTATCGCAGGGCTAAAAGAGATGACAGGGAGCTTCGATAAAGCTATCGAGGAGATGAGTACGTTGCTCAACACGCGCGGCCAGGTCCTGCCTGCCACGCTGGTCGATGCCCAGCTTATGGCAGAGCTCTGGGATGGGCGGATCGTTCGAGGGGAGAGTGAGATTCCCAAAGCAGGCGGGCAAATTCGCAAAATATGGCTCTCGCCAGAGAACGTGTCGGCATACCCCAAGGCCTTGGATGAGATCCGTCGCGCTGATCTTATTATCTTAGGACCGGGAAGCTTATTCACAAGCATCATCCCCAACTTGCTTGTCTTAGGGGTCCGTGAAGCTATTGAGCGCTCCTCAGCAAAGAAGTTCTATATTATGAATCTCATGACTCAGCCTGGCGAGACCGATAATTTTACAGCATACGATCACCTGAAGGCTCTCAGTGACTATCTCGATATTCGCACTCTCGATGTCGTAGTGCTCAACAAGCAGCCAGTGCCCCAAGAGCTCCTCGCTCAATACGCGCAGGAGGGCGCTGTTCCCGTGGTTGACGACCTTAGTGAGCCCAACGAATGGGGCATTCAGATTGTGCGTGCGGATCTGTTAGATATTGTGACTCTGCCGCGCTGGCCTTCGGTCACACAAGCCCTGACAGTCAAGCATAGCCCTAAGGAACTGGCTCGAGTGATCGCCGCGAGTGCCCCGGAGGTCTTTAAGAAGGTCTTGTGGAGAGGAGGAGAGCTATGAGACGCTATCGCTTGCGTATCCCTGGGCCTATCGATCTGGAGCCTGAAGTCTTGGCGTATATGAGTGCGCCGCTCATCGCTCACTACGGGCAGGAGTGGGTCGAGCTCTACACGGAAACCATAACGCTGCTGAAGCGCGTGTGGCAAACTCGCGAAGCCGATGTCTTTCTCATGCCGGGGCCAGGGAGCATCGCCATGGAAGCGGCTATTGCTAGTCTTGCCGGAGATACTCATAAGCTCCTTGTGCTTACCAACGGCTTCTTTGGAGATCGCTGGGTGACCATAGCACGACTCTATTCGTCACGGGTGATCGTGCTGGAGAGTGCGTGGGGGCGCGCGTGTGATGTTGACGCTGTCGAGCAGACCCTCAAACGTGACAGAGAGATCAAAGCCGTCATTATGGTTCACGGGGAGACGTCCACAGGTGTGCTCAATCCCTTGAAAGAGATCGGCGAAGTCTGTGATCGCTACGGGGCAGTTTTGGTAGTTGATATGATCTCGACGCTTGGGGGCATCGAGATCGCTTTTGACGATTGGCATATAGGGATTGGGGTGAGCGCCACGCAGAAGTGTCTAGAGTGTCCTCCAGGGTTAGCGCCGATAGGGGTGAGTCCGCGCGCATGGGAGTTGATCGAGCGCAGCAAGGGTCCAGGATGGTATATTAATCTGCGCACGTGGCAACACTTCGCCCGTGAGTGGGGCGACTGGCATCCCCATCCCGTCACCATGCCCACAGGGCTAACCCAAGCCCTGCGCTTCAGCTTACAAAATATCTTAGATGAAGGGCTTCCCCAACGCTGGGCGCGGCACACAGCTATGGCCCGGCTCGTGAGAAACGCCCTGAAAAATCTAGGATTCGAGCTCTTCGTCCCCAATGACCGCGAAGCGATGAATACTGTAACGGCTGCCAAGGGCCATGCGCGGCTCCCTGCGGCCGCGCTGATTCGCGCCCTCAAAGAGAAGTATCAGATTCTCATTGGGGGTGGGATAGAGAAACTTTCTGGCCAGATCTTTCGTATCGGGCACATGGGGCCGACGGCCACCCGCGACGCTATCGTGCCGACGCTCCTCGCCATTGAAGACATCTTGCGTTCTGTGGGAGTAGCTGTCGAGCCCGGGCAAAGCCTGCGCGCTCCTGCGCCGGTCATGGGACCTGAATGATCTTCTCCTTGAGATTGTTATCTTCGTTGCACTCGGGGACTTGGGTCTTGCTGTCAGCAATGACAGTCAGAATATAGCTCCCTGGAGTGATCATTTGAGTGGTGCTCGCTTGTTCGCCGGCCTTGGGTGCTAAAGGCGATGTTGTCACCTCAGCAATGAGTTGTCCGTTGAGGAGAAACGCTGTCGTCGTCGGTATAGGGACTGGAGCGGTGCCGATGTTCTCTACGTAGGCGCGCGGCTTGAGCAACCACGTATACGGGGAGATCTGAGAGAGCTCGGCATAGAGATGGCGGATAGTCAGATCGGGGCAGCCGCTGGGGGCAGCCGCGATCACATAGATCGCACGGGCGACGGCCCGCGTAGCACGGCAGCGCAATTTTATAAGAGCAGGGTCAGCACTGAACGTTGGTAAGAGCTGGGCTTCTTCGACTTCCCACCGTGCGAAGCGATAGCTCTTCTCTTCGAAAGAGACTTGAGAGCTAGCTTGTAGTGTGACGTCCGTTAGGGTGTCAAAGGTGCGCACAAACGGGGTAGAGCCGCCGCCATCGCCTAAGATATCGAGCGGGCGCACGTCGATGAACGTCCCAGAAAGATACTGCCCTAAGCTGTCC
This sequence comes from Candidatus Bipolaricaulota bacterium, assembly GCA_030550495.1. Lineage (GTDB taxonomy): Bacteria > Bipolaricaulota > Bipolaricaulia > RBG-16-55-9 > DRXL01 > JANXCC01. The sequence goes on from JAUQPG010000004.1 coordinate 19,134, forward strand.
TGGGCGTCTACAGCGATGGCGCACAGCTCAGCAGGCTGAGAGCGATAGACCGCCTGGACGCGCGCGTTCGCCACGAAGGGCACCTGGCCCGCGCGCACGCGCAACTGTTGTGGCGCTTTAGAATATGGCTCGCCGTTGAAATCCCACCGATCGAAGTAGTGCAAGGCTTGGTGGACGCCACAGTTGTCGAGCTGTCTATAGATAGCTTGTAGCGTGACTGCTTCTCCCAGCGGGACGGAGATCGTCACGGGGCGGCCGGAGTAGACGCGTCCGTTGATTAATAGCGCAGCGTTCTCGCATGTCGCGCTGACTTCGAGCTCGAGAGTTCTGCTCTGAGCTGGAGCTAAGAGCGTCGGTCCGATGGCGAGTATGAGCGCGAGGACAAGCAGGCCCAAGCTGATCGACTGGCTTCCCCTCGTGGGGATGCGCATAGAGATCCCCCCTTCACGTAATTCTATTATAGCTCAAATGAGCAGAGACGTTAAATATCTAACACACACTCGACTTGGACCCTATCAGGCTGCTGGAGCACACGGAGATTATTGTACGTCACGGCTTTGACGTCTATGCGTGGATCATGCCGTGAGCGGTCTAAGGGTTCGCCCGCGATCTTGGCCTTCAGAGCCAAGTCTTGCCCTTGAGGGATGACAGTTACGTGAAATTCTGAGAAGACGCATCCCGTGCGGTCGCGCTCTAAGATCAGTCTGTTGAGCCAATCCGCTAACAGTACCTCAAGGGACTCAGCACGCAGCTCAACGGCGATCGTCCTGTGCGGGAGCACAGTCTCTATATTGACCATCAGGGAGAAAAGCGCGCGGGCTGCTTCGGCAAATGCTTCTGAGACCGTCTCGCCCCAAGCACGAATCCCTACTTCTGCTGTCACGTCAAAATACTCAAAGGGCATAGGGGCTCATCCTAGCTCCCACGTTGCCACGGGGGTATAGATCGCGCCACTCGGCGATAATTGGCTCTCCATAAGCGTCAGATGGGTGATCGGCGCGTGACAGGCAAACTCCCCAATCTGGGCAAAGATCTGGGCAAGCTGTCCTGCCCGCGTCGGGCGCTCGTCTTTGATACGCCCTACAGTCACATGCGGCGTGAAATGTCGTTCTGCTTCAAAGCCCATCTTGATCAGTTCACGTTCTAGACGTTCTTGGAGCGAGAGAATTGCTTGGGGAGCTTGGCTTGTGCCGATCCAAAGTACCCGCGGCCGGTGCACCGTGGGAAACGCGCCCACGGTGTCGAACACTAGCTCAAACTTCTGAGCTGATGCGGCCGCTTGTGCTCCCAGGATCTTCAGAGCGTCGAGAGCTGTCGGGGCGACCTCGCCGAGAAATTTAAGAGTGACGTGGAAGTTTTTCGGAGGCACCCACGTCACGCGCGCATCTAGGGCTCTGAACCGCTGAGCAATCTTGTCCAGCTCTGCTCGAACGGCTTGGGGCAACTCACAGCAGTAGAACAGACGCATAGGGGCCTTCTATGAGGGTCTCGCAGTAATGGCACCGGAGCCGCAGGGGCTCCCGACTCTCCACGACAACATACGACGTAACTCGTTCTATATTGGTGATGCAATTGCGGTTGGAGCAGCGCACGATGCCGATCAGTTCTTGGGGGAGTTCCACAGGGATCTTCTGCACCACGGCAAAATCTTTGATGATGTTCACCGTGGCGTGAGGGGCGACAATAGCGATCTTCTTCACGGTCTCCGCCTCGAGAACACGATTTTCCACCTTGACCATGTCTTTCAAGCCCAAGCGCTGGCTGCGCACGTTCATCGCGACGATCACGGTATCGTGGCAGCCTTGCTCAATCCCTAAGATCTTCAGCACGGCGGGGGCCATTCCTGCCGTAATATGGTCGATCACGGTGCCGTTCTTGATCTTCGAGACCTTCAGTTCGCCGTCACTCACTCCTCTCACGCTCCCAGCAGTAAGAGCTTGAGCAACGCCATACGTACGGGCACCCCATTCTGCACTTGCTCGAAGTACTTCGCTTGAGGGAGTGTATCGACTTCGGGAGTAATCTCGTCCACCCTGGGGAGGGGATGGAGCAGGATTGCTGTAGGTTTGAGCGTCTCGCAGACTTTCGGAGTGATCACATACGCCCCCTTTACTTTCTCATATTCTTCGATATCGGGGAAGCGCTCTTTTTGGATGCGTGTTACGTAGACGACATCGAGATCAGAGAGATCGAGCTGATCCGTCTCGCTGTAGGAGACGATGCCGGTGAGTTCCTGTAGGACTGATGGGGGCATACGCAAGTTGGGTGGGGAGATCAAGCGGAGCTGGATCTTCCGAAACCGCGTGAACGCTAGAGCTAGTGAATGTACAGTGCGCCCGTACTTGAGGTCGCCGACGAGCCCGATCTTGAGATCGTCGAGTCTATTATGAAATTTCTTGATAGTGAACAGATCCATCAGGGTTTGTGTCGGATGTTGATTTGCGCCATCGCCCGCGTTGATGACGGGGATGCTGACAGTGTCTGCGACGAGGCGGGCGCTGCCCTCTAAGGGGTGGCGCATTACGATGATATCGGCGTACTTCTCGACGGTGCGCACTGTGTCTTGGAGCGATTCTCCCTTGGCTATGCTGGTGCTCTCGGTTCCCGAGAAACCGATGACCCGTCCGCCCAAGCGCTGCATCGCGGTAGCGAACGAGAGCTGTGTGCGGGTGCTAGGCTCAAAGAAGAGCGAGGCCATGACGCGCCCTTGGAGGAGATTGGGGTCTGGGCGGATCTGTTGGGCATGATAAAGTACATCTTCGATGTGCTCGCGGGAGAGATCACGAATAGAGATGATATCCTTGCCACGCCAGTCGAGCTTAGGCCCCTGCACCATGCCACCCCCATTTTTGCATTATAACAATGCTCGCGAGGCAGGGCAAATCGGCGGACACACGATTAGGCACGGCCTCGCTTTGAGTTTTGAAGAATCGCCGTCATTTCTCAGTAGGCTAGAGGCGCTCGTCGCGAAGCGCGTACACCTGGAGGAGCCCCGTCTGCAATGCTCGGATCGCTCCTATCAGTGCTTGCGCCCCTTCGAGCGTCGTCACAGAGGGCACGCGGTGCTTGACGGCCTCAATGCGAATCGCAGCTTCGTCGTGATGCGCGCGCTTGCCCGACGGCGTATTGATAACTAAACAAATCTGCCCCTGACGAATCACGTCGACAACGTGGGGATGGCCCTCGCTCACCTTGTTGATAGCACTGACGGCAAGCCCTGCTTGCTGGAGCACGTGAGCCGTGCCGCGCGTCGCTATGAGAGAGAAGCCCATTTCTGCCAGGGCACGAGCGATGGGCACGATCGCGGATTTGTCGCGATCGTTGACGCTGATGAACGCCGTGCCCTCAGTAGGGAGCTGGCTCTTGAGATTAAGCTGCGTCTTGGCAAACGCCTCTCCAAGCGTGCGCCCTGATCCCATCACTTCGCCAGTGCTCTTCATCTCCGGACCTAAGATTGGGTCAGCGAAAAATCTATCGAAGGGGAAGACCGGGGCCTTGACATGAAAACCCTTTACCTTCGGCTCTGCTGTGAATCCTAGCTCTTTCAGCGTCATGCCCGCCATGACTTTGGCAGCGATCTTCGCGAGGGGGACACCCGTAGCTTTGCTGATGAACGGCACGGTGCGCGACGCGCGCGGATTCACTTCCAGTACATACAGCGTATCGTTTTGCACAGCAAACTGTATATTCATTAGCCCGACGACGTTGAGCCGTCGAGCGAGTTTTTTCGTCACAGCGCGCACTTCATCTAGAATCTTTTCGCTGAGGGTGAAGGGCGGCAGCACGCAGCAGCTATCTCCCGAATGGATCCCCGCGCGCTCGATGTGCTCTAAAATCCCGCCGATCACGCAGTCTTCTCCGTCGGCGACGGCATCCACGTCAAGCTCAATCGCGTCTTGGAGGAACTCGTCAATGAGCACAGGCTGCGCGGGTGAGACGCGCACGGCCTCTTCAATGTAATGCGCTAGCTCGCTCTTATCGTAGCAGATGGCCATGGCGCGCCCGCCGAGCACATAGCTAGGCCGCACCAGCACTGGGAATCCAAGATCTTCAGCAACTCGAAGGGCTTCGTCGGCTGAGAACGCGAGGCCACTGCGCGGACGCTTCGCGCCGAGTTCATCCAAGATCAGATTGAACTTTTCACGGTCTTCAGCCAAGTCAATATTTTCAGGGCTGGTGCCCAAGATGGGCACGCCGTGCGCCTTCAGAGCGAGCGCCAAGTTCAACGGAGCCTGTCCGCCGAACTGCACGATTACACCGTTGGGCTCCTCGATCTCAATGATATTTAAGACGTCCTCGAGCGTGAGCGGCTCAAAATAGAGCTTATCTGAAGTATCGTAATCTGTTGAGACCGTCTCCGGGTTGCAGTTGATCATGATGACTTCATAGCCCAGCTCGCGCAGGGCGAACGCCGCGTGACAGCAGCAATAATCGAATTCGATCCCTTGGCCGATTCGATATGGGCCACCGCCAAGGACGATCACTTTCTTTCTCGTCGTTGGAGCCGCTTCGCACTCGTCGGCTTCGTAGGTCGAGTAGAGATAGGGCGTCTGAGCTTCAAACTCGGCTGCACATGTGTCGACTTTCTTGTAGACCGGGTAAATCTTAAATTCTCGACGCTTCGCGCGCACGACCGACTCGGAAGTTCCCCATATCTTCGCTAGGACGGCGTCGGAGAAGCCGAAGCGCTTGGCTTGGCAAAGCAGCTCCCTAGAGACGCTCTCAAAATCATGGGTGCGCAGTTTCTTCTCGAGATGCGCGATCTCTTCGAGCTGGGCGAGAAACCACGGGTCTATGCCGGTCCAGCGGGCTAGCTCCTCGACCGAGATCCCTGACTGCAACGCGCGATAGAGATAGAAGACTCTCTGAGGATTAGGGCGCTCGAGATAGTCACGGATCAGCTCAGGCGAAAGGGGAAGCTCGACGTCCCCGCCCAGGCCCAACCGTCCGATCTCCAACGAGCGAATCGCTTTCTGGAGGGCTTCTTTGAACGTGCGCCCCAGGGCCATCACTTCGCCCACGGAGCGCATCTGCGTCGTGAGCGTCGTGTCAGTTTCTGGGAATTTCTCAAAGTTCCATCGAGGAACCTTGACGACGACGTAGTCTATCGTCGGCTCGAAGCTCGCCGGAGTCTTTTGAGTGATATCGTTGGGCAGCTCGTCGAGGGTGTAGCCCACCGCGAGCTTCGCGGCAATCTTCGCGATGGGGAAGCCTGTCGCTTTAGAGGCCAGAGCCGAGCTGCGGCTGACACGTGGGTTCATCTCGATGACGAGCATCTCTCCGTCTTTAGGGTTCACGGCAAACTGAATATTGCTTCCCCCGGTCTCGACCCCAACAGCACGAATTACTCTGATGGCCCAGTCACGCATCTGTTGATACTCTCTGTCAGAGAGCGTCTGCGCTGGCGCGACCGTGATCGAATCTCCTGTGTGGACGCCCATGGGATCGAAGTTTTCGATAGAACATATAATGACGACGTTGTCGTTGCGGTCGCGCATCACCTCGAGCTCAAACTCTTTCCAACCGATCACGGACTCTTCGAGCAGGACTTCATGCACAGGGCTTATCTCGAGTCCGTGCTGCGCGACAGCGCGCAGCTCTTCTTCCGTGTGGGCGACGCCGCTGCCCTCTCCTCCCAGCGTGAACGACGGGCGCACTAAGATGGGATAGCGCAACTTCTGCGACAGAGTGAGAGCTTCGTCGAGAGAGCGCGCAAGGCCCCCGCGAGGCACGGGCAGCCCCGCGCGCTCCATCGTCTTCTGAAAAAGCAATCTGTCTTCAGCGATCTCGATGGCACGCTGCGACGCGCCGATCAGCTCAATGCTGTAGCGTTCTAAAACTCGTGAGCGAGCCAACGCGACAGCGAGATTGAGTGCCGTCTGGCCGCCCACGGTGGGCAAGAGCGCGTCGGGGCGCTCGCGCGCGATAATTTTTTCTAGAATCTCTGGGACAAGCGGCTCGATATACACACGCGACGCGCTCTCCGGGTCGGTCATGATCGTCGCAGGGTTATTATTCACTAAAATAACGTCGTAGCCCTCTTCGCGCAGGGCTTTACACGCCTGGCTGCCGGAATAGTCAAATTCTCCCGCCTGGCCGATGACAATCGGCCCGGAGCCGATCACCAAAATCTTTTTTAGGTCAGCGCGCTTTGGCATCTCTGTGAACTTTCTATCAGAGCGAAGAACTGATCGAAGAGCGAGAGCGCGTCCTGGGGCCCCGGCGAGGCTTCCGGGTGAAACTGCACCGCGAAGACTGGGAGCTTCTTATGTCGAAAACCTTCAATTGAGCCGTCGTTGAGATTGATGTGGGTCAGCTCTAGATCTGGGGGCAGGTCTGCAAGGGCAAACCCGTGATTGTGCGAAGTGATCTCGACTCTATTGGTCAGGAGATTTTTGACGGGCTGGTTCGCGCCGCGATGGCCGAACTTTAATTTATACGCGCGCGCCCCCAGCGCTAACCCCAGAATCTGATGGCCCAGACAGATCCCGAAGATCGGGCAGCGCTCAGATTCGATAAGCTGACGGGCTGTGCGTATCGCGTCTTTGAGAATAGACGGGTCTCCGGGGCCGTTGGAGAGCAGAATCCCATCGGGCTTGAGTTGTAAGATCTCTGCGGCGCTCCAGAACGCCGGGACGACCGTGACTCTTCTCGCTCGTGATCGCAAGTTTCTCAGAATATTGCGCTTCACGCCGAAGTCCACGACGACGATGTGTAGGCCCTTACCCCGCCCTTGGGGCACCCCTCTCCCGTCCGTCAAGACAGAATAGGGTCCAGGGATGAGAGCCTCGCACCACTCATACGGCTCGGTGCAGCTCACGCGATAGACCCAGTTCTCCTCAGAGATCGTGGGAGCACGCCGAGCGCGCTCGACCAATTCATCGGGATCACTGTCAAAGCTAGAAAGACATCCGCGCATCGCGCCGTGCTCGCGAATGTGTCGCGTGAGCGCGCGCGTGTCCACATCACACAGCCCAATGATATTGTGCTCTTTCAAATAACGATCTAGGTCCATTTGGCCGCGCCAGTTCGAGAATTTTTGGGAGAATTCTCGCACGATGAACCCGCTCACCCACGGCCGAGCAGATTCAATATCTTCAGAATTGACCCCGTAATTCCCAATATGGGGGTAGGTCATGCAAACGATCTGGCCAGCGTATGATGGGTCGGTGAGAATCTCTTGGTAGCCTGTCATGGCTGTATTGAAGACGACTTCGCCACAGATAATCCCGTGAGCGCCCCAGGCGCGCCCGTAGAAGACTTTGCCATCTTCGAGGGCTAGGAGCGCCATAGGCACCCTCCCCGACACAAAAAAAATGGGCCAGGCCGCCTCTGCGGCGGCTGGCCCATGATTTCTTTCACTATACAGATATGCCGTGGCACGGCTTGAGCCGGATCACCTCAAGCTACATATTGGCGGGCATTATAGCAGAAGGAGGACTGGGGGTCAAATCGCTTGCCGTATCGACTATTTCACGGCTCTTGGCTTCACAGATTTGGGTGGTTGCGAGCCAGCCTCTGGCTCACAACCGATCTCCCATATCCCCGCGCGTTCGATCACTGTGAACCGAGAGCCCGCGATCTGCTCCGCCACCCAAATATTTGTCTTAATGTGATCTGTCAGTTCGGTGCAAAAGAACCTTCCACCAAAGAGTGCCAAAAACGGGATGATCTGATCAGCCATGTGCCGGTCAAGCGTCGCACCGCGGCGCAACTCATTCAGTAATGCCGACGCAGCACGCTCACCGACTCTTTCGGCAGGCACGCCGCGCTCCCCCAGTGCGTCCCCTCCCAAGATAGTCTTTGCGCAATCTGCCCAGAGCACGACAGCTGACCCTGGTGAGAGCGTCTCGACGTAACGCGTCTCGATTTCAAGAGAAATCCCAGAAAGCTCTCGCTGCAGAAGCGCCTGTGCGGCTTCGGCTTGACGTTCAGCGACCTTGCCCTTTTGCAGATGGTGTGACGCCAGCGAAACCCCCGCAATCTTGTGAAGCTGCCCTTGCTCAGGGAAATCGAATGGTTTCGCAATATGGGCGGGGCCAAAGCGCGCGCACACTCGCGCCCCGCCCTTGGGATAGAAGCCCTCGCGCTCAACAGTAAGATGCGCTGGGAATCCCCAACGACTCAGGAGGGCGAAGGTGACGTGCTCCAGCGCGGCTATCGGCGGTGCCCACTGCCCATACGTGCCCCCGCCCTCGATCTCGACGCTGACTCTCTGGGCACAGCGCGCCAGCGCGATCTGAATGGGCTGAAGCGCCAACGCTACCGAGCCCGCCGTCTCGATCCGAATCGTGAGGGAATCGGTTTGTATCAGGCCTGGGGAGAAGACAAGCTCGCGCGAACCGATCTGCGCGCCCTCAAGACGCGCTTGACAGAGCTGGGCTGCGGCACGTACGCCCGCGAGGTGCTGGGCTTGTATCCCCGGATTGGGCCGCCCCTGCCGAATATTTATTACTCTGATAGATTTGTGCAAGGCAATAGCCAAGCCTAGCCCAACCCGTAAGACCGAGCCGCCCCCTATAGCACCATCTAGAACAAGCACTCCTTCGCTTGCCATAGTGCCCTCTCTGTGATATTGTTGTTATCCTACTCTGAAGGACAGCGTTTGTCGAGTAAGTATGTACAGCATACGATTACGAGGCATCTACGCGACGGCGTTGGCGGCAGTAGCGCTCGAGCACGGCTGGCGCGTGGCGCAGCCCCCTGAAGAGCTTCAGTCTCGTGTGAACCCAGAAGATCGCTTTGCCCCATTTGATCTTGAGGTCCGGGATCGTGATGACCGCCAAGGCGTGCTAGTCCTCGGGGATACGAATGCTGTCGGTGCTTTCAAAAGACTGCTCTTGGCTGAGCTCCCCGATGTCATCTGTGTGCCAGCCTTGACAGAGTTAGGTGCAATTTATCTGGGGATCGTGCACAAGCGCCGTGCCCTAGGCTATGAGATAGACCTAGGTAATTTCATGGGGTTTCTGCCCAAGACGGAGCTCACACACCCACTCAAGAAGGGCGAGGCTATTCGCGTGCAAATCAGAGAGATCGTTCATGTTCAGCCGATCGTGACGACCCAGCTCAGCCTCGCTGGACGATTCGTGGTGCTCTGCCAAAAGCAAGGTGTGGGCATCAGCAAAGAGATCATCGACCCTGATGAGCGCAAGCGGCTCTTGAGTCTTGGAAGAAGATATTGCGCCAACGGCTGGGGGGTGATCTGGCGCACTAGTGCGTATCGAAAGGATCTTCGCGATCTCAAAAGTGAGATCGAGATCTTACAGCGCGACTTGCCCACGCTCGAGGGACACCCTGACGAAGGCATCCCTGGGAAGTTGCGCTCGGGCCAAATGACCTTGATCTGTGAGTTTCCCGGAGGGAGCAAGCAAGTGCTCGATCAATGGCGTGCGCGTCTCATCCCAACAGAGCCAGGATATCATCAGAGTCAAGTGGGAGATCGAGCCTGGCCGCGCGTAGGCCAATCGATCTTCATCGAGCACGTCAAGGTGCCTAGCGAGCTGAGCGTGCTGATGCGCGCTCGCGTGATCGCCGTAAGTCCTAGTAGTATTACTGTGCGTCGCGAGATCAAGGGCACGGGAGTCTACGATGGGCTCAATATCCCCAAAGAATCGGGTGACTATGCCGTAACGGAATTTCTTCAAGGCGCTTGGCACTATGAGACGCGCTACTACTCGCGGAACGGCTTGCTCAAGGGCATCTATGTGAATATTAACACGCCCATAGAGATTTACGCAGATCGCGTGCGCTATGTCGACTTGGAGATCGATGTTGTGCAGAGACCCACTGAACCAGCGCAGGTCATTGATGAGCCGAAGCTTGAGTCCATGGCTCAGTATGTGAGCTCCGGCCTCGTGCAACGAGCGCGCACCGTCGCTGCGGAGTGCGTGCAGATGCTCAATCACTGCGCTCATGGCGCAGAGTGATCACGCCCTCTATAATCTAGAGAACCAAGACTACAGGAGGAGATACGTGTGAGTGCCAAGCGCCAACAGAACCCGACAAAACTCGAGAAGAAGACTTCATCGAAATTGCCGTGGTATCGCCAGCCGATGGTGTTGGGAATCGCCATCGGCGGGGTAGTCGTTGTGGGTTTAGTCGTGTTCATAGCGATCTTTTCGCGTCCTGGGGAGAGCTTCCAGGTCACGCGCCCCATCGGACAAGACTTTTTGCCAGAGATGGGCGATCCCAATGCCCCTGTAACTGTCTATGAATACGCGGACTATCAATGCCCAGCGTGTGCCTACTTCGCTAAGCAATATAAGCCAAAGATCGAAGACGACTATATTAAGACGGGTAGAGTGCGCTTGGTCTTTAAGAACTTTGCGTTTCTGGGACAGGAGTCGGTGTGGGCGGCTGAAGCCGCCTATTGTGCGGCCGAGCAAGGGGGCTTCTGGGCCTATCACGATAAGTTATTTGCCAACCAGCGTGGGGAAAATCGTGGGGCGTTCAGCAAGCCCAACTTGGTGCGTTTTGCTCGCGAGCTTGGCCTGAAAGCAGAAGACTTCCAGAGCTGCCTTGACTCTGGAAGATATAGACAGAAGATCCAAGACGAGCTGCGTGAGGGCAAAGCCCAAGGCGTCAACTCTACGCCTAGCTTTATCGTCAACGGTCAGCTCGTGCGTGGCGCAGACTATCTGCGCCTGCGCGAATTGATCGAGAGCTATCTTCCCTAACGTGAGCCCTTGACAAAGCCCGCGCCGGTCCGTACTCTCTTAACGAAGAGGAGGGCTCATGTGGCGTGGGTGTGTCTGTGGGCTTCTCGCGGCGGCCTTGGCGGGCGCTTCCGGGCTCGCCCAGCTCAAGATTGAGAATATCGAGCTGGGGTTCAATGGGCGCTTCTTCCCAGGCACATTTACCCCTATTGCTGTTACACTTAGCTCTGCCGCGACGGCTCAGAACTTCACTCTGGAAGTCTCCCAGGAGATCCGGGAGTTCACGGAGCGCCGCGCCGTAGAACGATTACGAGTGCCGGTCAGCCTTGCTGCGGGGGCGCGTAAAGTCATCTCGTTCGATTTCCCCATCTATAGTGTGAGCACGCCGCTCCAGCTTAGGCTCATGAACGGCCCTCAGGAGCTTGCTCGCTCTACGATAGAGGTGCGCGAGCTGTGGAGCGAGACCCCGTTGGTCTTGGGGGTCGCAGTCGCTCCGAGGCCCTCTCTAGGACTGATAGACGTAGAGAAGCTTCCCAAGCGCTGGTCGAGCTACGATGGCGTAAGACGCATCTTGTGGGGGCGAGCCGATCCCGCGCGTCTCAGTACAGAGCAGCGCCGAGCGTTGCAAGGCTGGCTGGTGCGCGGAGGCGAGCTCGTCATTCTCTCTGGGGCTAATTGGTACGAGCAATTCTCTCCCCAAGCGTGGTGGGCCCAGCTCTTGCCCATCACGGGCGGGCGCGTCGTGCGCTCTGAGTTCAACGGTCAGGAAGTCCTGTGGCTTGAAGGCGATCTGCGTGCAGGAGCGCGGGTGACGCTCACCTATCAGGGACGCCCCCTTGCGTGGGAGCGCCCTATAGGGAACGGTACGGTTGTGCTTGTCGCTATAGCGACTTTACCGGAAGATCTAGAACTTTCTGAGCTATCTAGCCGTCAGACCGTAGAAGACGATCTCGTGATCGTCAGGGCACTTGGAGCGCTGCCAGTGCCTTTCCCCTCACGGGAGCTCATTGGGGTGCTCTTGATACTCTTTGTGCTTGGGGTAGGGCTCAGCGGGATGTTCGTAGAGCGGTGGAAGAAGCTGCCCCTTGGAGTTGGCTTGCTCGCTCTTATCTTATCGGGCGTGCTTTTCAGTTACCAGCGCAGCCCGGAGTTCTCGAGTGAGAAATACTCGCTTGATATTGGAGTCATACAGAGCTGGTCTGGTGGGGCAGTAGCGTGGGAACGCAGCTGGTATGGGGTCTTCTTCCGTCGCTCTCGTGAGGAACAGCTTCTAGGGTCTGCCGAGATGGTGAGCACGCTGAAGCCATCGCGTCAAGCTCTGCGCTCTGAAGGAGAGACTGTGAGGGAGCTTGCCCTGAGTGGGGACTGGCAGCTCCGTTTTTATGGCGAGCGCGACTCCGTCAGCTTTTTCAAAACAGAGCGTCTCATGGAGCCCTTTGTCCACTTCTCGCTCAATGATTCTAGACTTTGGGTGTCTAACCGAGCCTCTGTGGCATTGCAGGACGTGATCGCGTATAGTGGGGATGCGCTCTATCAGCTAGGGACGATCCCAGCTCAGACGGAGCTCGTGCGCCCGCTAACGGAGCGCGTCAGCAAGACTGAATGGGTAAATACTCTCACATCGGAGCGTCGGAGGATATGGCAACAATGGGGGAATATATCGAGCCGGACGGGACTCATCGGGTGGATAGAAGACATAAATATTTCGTCTCTTCGTCTCGCTCTTGGTGAGAGTAGGACGGTCTTACGGCTCGTGCTTGTTGAGGGAGATTGAGTATGCGCGCTGTGCTGAGTTTAAACAGATCATGGTCAACGTATGTGAGCTATCTAATCTTGACTGGGATTCCATTGTTGCTGGTGTTGCCGTCGCCGGCTCGAGTCGATGCGCTTATCGAGCCTCGCTTGAATCTAGCTACTGGCTTTATGATCATCGCTACGGCGCTCTTTGCCGTGTACTCATTCAACTTTGGGCTAGCCCACGCACGGCTCGATCTTCCCCCCACAGAGATCCGTATCAATCTGTTCGCTCATGTTCTCTTTTTGGTGGTGCTGAGTCTGCCCTATTGGACGGTCTTTGCTGGTATCACTGGGCACGGACTAGGCCGTCTCTGTGGGGCTTTGGGATATTTAGGGCTCTATGGGGCATGTTGGGCCGTGCTGGGCGTGCCCATTGGGCGGCGCTGGCCCACAGAGATCGCCCAGTTTCATATGAAATACGCGTTGCTCATTGTGGGCATGGGTGTGACGTTCTTCGTGCTCAGGCCTCTGAACCCGTTCTTGATGCTCTCGCTGTGGTTTGGCGAGGGCGCGCTGCGCGAGCAAGTGGGATTCTTGATCATGGGCTACTTATCGCTAATAGCAGCGTTAGGTGCCCTCTCCTGGTGGGGAATTCAAGGAGGAAAGAATGCACTCGTTCGAGACGATACGCGTTAGCTTAGAGCGTCGCAAGCGCTTGGTACAAGGGAGCGCGCTGGCGAGCTGGGCTCTGCTGGGCAGCTTCGGAATAACTGCGCTTATGCTGCTAGGGAGTACCCTTGGGATTTGGGGTGCTCTCCCGTTATCTGCTTGGGTGATCGGGAATCTCTTAGTTGGCGCGCTCGCGTTTATGGTGGGATGGCTGCGACCGATTAATACTATAGAATTGCTCTTTCGTGCGGATCGCCAGTGGCGCACGAACGAGAGACTCGTAACGCTCTATGAGCTCAGTCTGGGCTATGGCCCTCAAGAGTTTCTCCCGTTGCTGGAGCGCCAGCTCAATCGGCTCTCTGTGAACGCAGCTCAAGCTCTGCCTTGCACATCACGGGACAAGTGGCGCTGGGTGGTCGTCGTGATTTTAGCGCTCGTCTGCGTGAGCCTGACAAGCTTCGTTCAGTTAGGGGCGCTCTTTGTGCGCACCGAGCCAGATCGCTCAGGGGCGACTGCTCAAGCAAGCCGAGAGTCTCAGCGGGCATCGCAGCTGCTAGAATGGTTGCAGACGCCCTCCGCAGAGCTTGCTCAAAAGCTTTTGTCAGTGCGAGAGCGCCTTGAGCAAGCCCGTGCTGCACTCGCGCTCAATCCTAATGATCCGCGCGCTCGCGCGGCGCTCCAGCAGCTTCACGCTGAGCTCATCCAAGAACAGCAGCGCCTTGCGCCTCCACTGCCTTCGGCTGAAGAAGAGCAACCGAAGAGATCACGCCCTGAGTCCTCTCTTGTCGAAGGCTCTCCGGGCGAGCCGCGTCCTCCTCAGCGAGGCACCTCTGAGGCGCTAGCGCTCAATCAGCTCTTGCAGAGCTTGCGCAGCGTCTCTGAGCAAGCGCAGAGTCTCTCCCCAGAAGAGCTACAAAAGCTCTTGGAGCAGCTCCGCGAAACGAATCCCGATGCTGCGGCCCTCGCCGAGCACCTCTTACAGATGACGCAAACCCCTGAAGAGTTTCGCGAGCGCCTCGAAGAGATCTTGCGCAAGCTTGAAGCGCGCCAAGCTCTTCGAGAACAATTAGAGAATCTGCAGCGTGAGCTTGAGTCAGCTCTCATGCCATCTGAGCCGCAAGTCGAGCGCGAAGAATCTCCCACGGGCTTCCCTAGCGCGATGACCCCACGTGAAGAAAGCTCTCCCCAAGCCCAGCAAGAGGGCCAGCAGGGCTTAGCTTCCGAAGCTCACGGGATTCAGTCACAAGAACGACAAGAAGAGGGGCAGACGTCAGCCGGAGCAGGGCGCGGTACAGCCCCGCTCGACCCGGAAGCTGCTCAAGATCTGCCTGATCTCTCCCAGTTGCGTGAACGCTCGCGCGAGCTCTCCGTTCCAGGCTCCCAACAAGACGATCTCGAAATTCTCTTTGAGATCGTCACTATGGAGCTGCCTCAAGGGAGTGAGACCCCTTGGAGTACTACTCCTGTGCAGATCGACTACGGCAAAGTCGAAGCCCTGCTCGATATGCTCGAAATCCCTGAAGAACTCCGCGACGCAGTGCGCCAGTATTTTCTGAGTCTCAGCCGTCAACGCTAAAGGAGAGTTATGATCACTGAGAAGAGAATTCGCGAGCTGCAAGAGAAGTTCCATGAACTCATAGCAGAGATTCGTTCTGTCATCATTGGTCACGAAGAAGTTATCAAGCACGTGCTGATTGGATTGCTCTGTGGGCAGCACTTGTTGTTGGAGGGTGTACCGGGGCTGGGCAAGACGCTGTTGGTGCGCACCCTAGGAAGAGCTTTGGGTTTAAAATTTGCGCGCATTCAGTTTACCCCAGACTTGATGCCCGCGGACATCATCGGCACGCGCATTCTCGTCGAGGACGAGTCAGGCCGACGCCATTTTGAGTTTGCTCGCGGCCCGGTCTTCGCGCATCTGGTCCTGGCTGACGAGATCAACCGTGCGACCCCTAAGACGCAGTCAGCGCTCTTGGAAGCTATGCAGGAACGTAGCATCACTGTGAGCGGGGAGACGTACAAGCTCGAAGAGCCGTTCATGGTCTTAGCGACGCAAAACCCCATTGAGATGGAAGGGACCTACCCATTGCCGGAGGCCCAGATCGATAGATTCTTTTTTAAGATTCTCTTGCGCTATCCGTCGCTGGGCGAACTCGAAGAGATTCTCCGGCGTCACGGGGGCGGCCAAGAATCTCAGGCTGTGAGACAAGTCTTGACACGTGAAGAGCTCTTAGAAGTGCAGCAGCTTGTGGCACAATGGCCTACGGCATCGCCACTGCGACGCTACGCGGCGCGGCTTGTCTACGCGACGCAGCCGTCTTCCCCAGACGCACCAGAGCTCGTCAAAAAGTACGTGGAATACGGGGCGAGTCCGCGTGCGGCGCTTGCGCTCATCTGGGGCGCTAAAGCTCATGCATTTCTCTCGGGAGAGCTCAACACGCGCATTGCCGACATCCAAGCCGTCTTCTATCCTAGTTTGATTCATCGGATCATTCGGAATTTCCGCGGGGAAGCCGAGGGCATCCCCGTCGAGCAGATTCTGCAGCAGGTCTATGAGCAGATCCAGCCTACGTAAGCGCGACGAATCTTTCTGGAAGCGACTCTCCGCGCTGCAGCTTCTGGTGCGCCACCGGGCGGAGGGCCAAGCCGGCCCGTGGACGACCCGCCGCGTCGGCATGAGCTTGGAGTTTGCGGAGTATCGCGAGTATTACCCCGGGGACGACTTTCGCTACGTCGATTGGAATCTCTATGGTCGGCTCGATCGGCTCTTTGTGAAAGTCTTCCATCGGGAAGAGAACATCCCTGTTTATGTGCTCATCGATACGAGCCAGTCGATGTCCGTAGGGGAGAAGCTCTCCTACGCTGGGGAGCTCGCCGGAGCTCTCTCGTATATCGGGCTCAAAGATATGAACCGTGTAGGTGTCTTTGCGTTTGCGCGTGCTCTCGTCCAAGGGGTGCCAGCCCGCAGCGGCTTATCTCACCTCCAGAAGATCTTGAGCTTTCTCGAAGGACTCCAGCCGAACGATCGGACGTCCTTGAGCACAGCCCTAGAAGAGTTCAGCAAGCTTCCGGTGCGTCGGGGTTTAGTGGTTGTGTTGAGCGATATGCTCGATCCTGCAGGATACGAGCAAGGGCTCTTCCATCTGCTTATCAAGCGCCATGAGATAGCGTTGGTCCAAATCCTTGCCCCAGAAGATCTCGAGCCGCCAATACATGAGGCAGCACGACTCGTCGATAGCGAAGGGCTTGGGGAGTTCTCAGTATCGGCTGGGGCAGTAGCACGCTATCGCCAGAGATTGCTTCAGTATGAGCACGGCTTAGAGACGTTCTGCCGCACGCATCAGATTCGGCATAAGGTGCTTTCAGCGGCGCGGCCGCTGGAGCGCGCCCTTTTTGAAGACTTGCGCGGGGTGCTCTTCGTATGATCTTTCTCAGTGCGTGGGCGTTTGGACTCTTGGGGGTAGCAAGCGTGATCGCTCTCTTATACTTCCTGCGACGACGTGAGGAACGCCTGGTCGTCTCGGCCATCTGGCTCTGGGAAGAAGAGCACGAACGCCCGCGCAGCGCCTTGACGCTCTTATGGACGAAGATCTGGTTATTGCTCGTGCAATTAGCAGCTCTCGCGGCGCTCGTCTTCAGCCTCGCGGAACCGACTCTGACTCGAGAATTTATCGGAGGCGGCACGCTCGCGCTCATCATTGACGGCAGTGCGAGTATGCAAACAGCTGAGCAGGGAAAGACACGCTATGAGCTTGCGATCGCGCGCGCTGCGGAGCTGATCGAGCAACGACGTCCCAATCGATTGACAATCATCCAAGCGCAGCAGAGCCCGAAGCTCCTTGTGCCCCTGACTGAAGACCGACCGCGTGCTCTCTTCACTTTGAAAGCTTCTCAACCGACACTCCAGGGCGACGCAAAGCCCTCTGATATTCTTGAGCTCGTGCGCAGCCAAGGCGGGCTTGAAAACTTTCACGAAGTGATCTATATAAGCGATCACGCGCCGGCGCTGCCCATACCGTGGGTCTCCGTAGGCGAGCCTAGGAAGAATCTCGCGATCACGGGTTTTGCTGCTCGCCCGGTGCCTGATGGGACGTCTCAAGCTATAGTGTGGGCTCGCGTCCAGAATTTTTCATCAGAGGCGCTCGAAGGGACTCTAAAGCTCTTTGCTGAAGAGACTGAGATCCACCAAGAGCGCATATCTCTTGGCCCTGGAGAGCAGCGCTCGGTCGAAGCGCTTGCGCCTTTATATACACGCTTCCGTGCTGTACTGGACGTCATCGACGACTTCGCCTTCGATAACATTCGGTACTCGGTCATTCCGAGGCGTCCGCAGTTAAAGATTCTCTGGCTTGGGGAGCGCAATTTCTTTCTGATGCGCGCGCTCAGCACATTCGCTGAAGTGTCTATACAAACAGACGAGACAGCAAGCTATGATCTCGTTATTGCTCATAACACAGCGATACGCCCTGTCGGTGCGGTGTTATTGATTAACAGCGTTGCGGAGCCTTGGGTGGTGCGCGCGGGGAGCATCAGCGAGCCTGGCTCACTTCAAGTATTGGTTCCCGGCCACCCACTCGTGCAGCATGTGCGCGGGGAGCACCTACGCCCAACAACGCTCTCCGGTGCTCAGCTTGCTCCAGGTGTACAGACACTTATTGCGTCAGGGGATCAGCCCATCTTAGCAGCGTACAGATCGCAGGGCTTACGTTTCGTCTATCTAGGTGTTGACTTAAAAAGCTCTCCCTTGGTGCTTACTCCAAGCTTTCCCATTCTCATACGCAATAGTATTTATTGGCTTATTCCTGAGCTAGGGTTGCCATCGGAGCGGTTCGTATCAGACGAGTTTGCTACGCTGGGTTTTGCTGATCAGACGGCAATCAATCTAGACCCAACCGAGTCTGAGATCAATCGTCTTGGCTCTCCGAGTTTCGTCCCACAAGAAAGCCCAACAAGAGAGACAAAAAGCCAAATTTATACACCCATCTGGTATCTTGGGGCATGGGCAGCGTTCGTGGCGCTTGCTGGGGAATTGCTCTGGTACTATTGGGGTGTGTTCCGTCGCCGGAGGTGGAGCTATGAGCGTGCTCCTTGACGCGCCTTGGGCTCTGCTAGGGATCGTCGTGATCGTTCTTGGAGTCTGGGCGACGCGGAAGCGCTGGCGCAATCTCCCAAGAGGAGATCAGGTAGCTCTGCTTGCACGCGCCGGGGCGCTCGCCTTGCTCTGTCTTGCTCTCGCTGGCCCACGCTTCGCTTCTGGCGCTTCCGAACGATTTATCTATTTCGTGGTCGACCGCTCGGCCAGCGTGGGCGCAGAGCCTTCGGAGCTCTTACAAATCGTACAGGCGCTGGCTCAGCCTGCTGAGGGAGTCTCCTACGGGCTTATCAGCTTTGGTGCGGAGCCGTTAATCGAGACGAGCTTTGCCCCAACGCTCTCTCTGACCGAATTCCAAACGGAGCCTAACGCAACCGCGACGGACATCGCCAGCGCGATACGCTTAGCTTTAGAGACCTTGCCGCGCACCGGTCGCCGGGAGATCGTTCTGTTTACAGACGGGCAGATGACTTCTGGGGAGATCTATTCTGTCTTGGCGCGCGCGCGTCGTGAGGGCGTCCCCATTCACGTCTGGCCCCTCGGAGGAGATTTCTTAGAAGTCTGGCTCTATGATCTGCAGGTGCCCGCGGAAGTCCCTGTAGGAGTGCCCTTCTCCTTGCGTGTGGAAGTCGGCGCGACCACGCGCGGGACCGGCACAATACTTCTGTACCGAAACGGCGAGCTTATCCACACGGTCTCTATCGAATATGCTCCTGGCATCCAAGAAGTGCGCTTGACAGATCAGCTTGAGACGCCAGGCGCTTTTGCGTACAGAGTGTATCTGAAAGCTGATAGTGATCGGCTTAGGGAAAACAACGAGCTCTATGGGGTGACGATAGTCCCTGGCGGGCCGCAGGTGCTCATCGTAGAGCGCTCTGGGGGCGAGAGCACGGTAGCTCGCCTAGTCCGCAGCAGCGGGCTCTCTTTCGAGCAACGTGAGCTCTCTGAACTGACAGCGCTCCCGCTGGCAGAGTATAAAGTTATTATTCTCAACAATATCCCGATGGGGCAGCTCACGAAGGAGCAGCGTCGGGCTCTGAAGAATTTCGTCGCTGATCTTGGGGGAGGGCTGTGGGTTATTCAAGGGCGTGAGGCCGTCGCGGGCTTAGAAGAGCAGACCGGCCCAGAGCTCGCTGACTTAGAAGAGCTCTTGCCCGTTTCGTATTTGGCCCCTGAGCCCTATCAGATTCCGGGGTTGGCTCTGGTCTTCGTGATGGACCGCTCAGGGAGCATGGGCGATCCCGCTGGCGGCGTCCCCAAGATAGAGATTCTCAAGCGCGCGGCTCTCCGGAGCTTGGACGTCCTTGATCCCGAAGACTGGGTTGGGCTCATCGCGTTTGATACTGACTTTGACTGGATCGTCCCGCTCAAGCCTCTTGGGGACCGGCGCGATTTCCAAAGCAGCATCCAACGGCTGAACGCCAACGGCGGCACCGATCTCTATTTCGCCCTGAGATCGGCGTTTGAGACTTTAGAGAAGACGCCGGCGCGCGTCAAGCATATTTTAGTTTTCACCGACGGGCATAATAATACCAGACGCGAGCGCGAGTATCGCGAGCTCTATGAGCGTTTCCAAAAGAGCACCGTGCGTGTCTCCGCGCTGGGGATTGACCGGGCGCCTAACGAAGAGTTTCTCATGGAGCTGGCGACTGCCGGGCGCGGACGGTATCAACGCGTGCGCGAGTTTTCAGATCTGCCCGTCTTTTCGCTGCGCGAGGTACGGCGCATCGCGCGGCTGCGCTGGATCGAAGGGCAGAGCCTTGTGCGCGCCCTCGCCCCTATGAAGGCAGAGGACTTCCCTCCCGTGCGCGGGTACGTGCTCACACATGAGCGCCCAGGGGCGCAAACAGTGCTTGTCGCTCTTCCCGACGAGAACCCGCTCTTGGCTTTTAAACGTTACGGCCTAGGACACGTTGCCGTGCTCAATACAGATCTTGAAGGTGATGGGGCGCCCGAATGGCTACGCTGGTCAGGGCTGAGTCAGCTCTTTGCAGAGAGTCTCGGGCAGCTCTATCGCCCCATCCCGCGTCAAGGAGAGCTCACAGTACAAACTGTCTTAGGCGATGAAAGCTTAGAGATCATTGCTGATATACGCGAGCAAGATCGCTGGATCTCGGACGCAGAGCTATATGCCCAGCTGATCGGCCCAAGTCAAAGAGATATAGTGCTTTTGCCTGTAGCTCCAGGGCGCTATCGCGCCCAACTTTTGCGCATTCCTCAAGGGCAGTATACTCTTCGTATAGAGGCTAAGCGCGCGGGCCAACTGCTCAGTGAAGTGATCAAACCCGTTGCTACTCCGTATGCCAAGGAGTATCGTCAGATTGGGCTCAACAGTGATCTCGTGAGCGAGATCACGCGTATCACGGGCGGGGAGGTCTTAGAACGGGCGGTTCTGCCGCCGCCGTCAGGCAAAGTGGCTCAAGAGACATATCGAGCACTGTGGCCCTGGCTGCTTCTGAGTGCATTAGGGCTCTTTCTCGTTGACTTAGCGCTGCGCAAGCTGTGGTGGCTCCTGGAGCGCTAAGATTTGTGTCGTTCTGCAAGTTCTGCTATGATATTACCCACTCTGCGTGGAGGTGGTCTGATGTTCGAGCGCATCTTTGGCGGGTTCAGTCACTGGGCGACGATCCCATTGCGGGTAGCTATTGGGATTATCTTTGCCGCCCACGGTTGGCAGAAGTTTGCCAACGGGCTTGACGGTGTGGCCCAATTCTTCGGAAGTGTGGGGATTCCCTTGCCGCAGGTTTCGGCGTTCGTCGTTGCTTTCGTAGAGCTGGTGGGGGGGATCGGCCTGATCTTAGGGTTTTTTACGCGCTATTGGGCGCTTCTGCTCTCTATAGTGATGATCGTAGCGATCTTCACAGTGAAGCTCCAAGGGGGGTTGCTTGGAGCGGGAGGGCGCCCCGGGTATGAGCTCGACCTAGCTCTTCTAGCTGGCTGCCTTGCACTTTTGCTCACTGGCCCAGGACCGATCTCGCTGGAGCGGGTGATCTTCAGCCGCGAGTTGTAGTCACCTAATTTTCACGATCTCTGTATGTACTTGGAACGAAGTCCTCGGTATGATGGCAGCGATCTTCTAGACATATACAGAACCTCCTTGCGGGAGCTAGGGGAAGAGGGAGGCCGACCACAAGAGCGCCGAGCCCTGAAGCCCAGGGCTCGGATTATTCTTAGCTATGAGCGCCCAACGCATACTGGTGACGCATCTGCAGCAGCAATGTGAGGCGGCTTATCAGGGAAGCCCGTGGCATTCCCTCAAAGGGGCGATCAAGGGCATAAAACCTGACGAAGCGACGTGGCAGCCGCCGCGCTACAAAGGGTTCCCCTGGGCGCACGGCTCTATTGTAGAGATTCTCTTTCACGTTGCCGGGGATACGCTCTATCAGCTCGACTATGCGTTTGGGCAGCGCTCGCTCACCTGGGAAGAGCTGCAAGAGCGCTTCCGACGCGCTGGAGGCGATCTGGAAGCGGCAAGAAAGCTCCTCGACGAGAGTTTTTCAGCTTTGCAGCAACATTTGAAGACCCTGACCGATGCTGATTTGGCTCGCACCTATATCGTCCCTGATGGGAAGACCCAGAAAACCCTCGGAGAACTCTTTCAGATGCTCTTAGAGCACTATCTCTATCACGCGGGGCAGATCGTCTATGTTCGGTGCCTGTGGGCCGGATTAGCAACCTCAGAGCCTTGATACAGATCATGGTGCTCCTCTGCCCGCATGCTTTAAGATTGTAGGGGTGAGCATGGTATGTCTGCCTATGAGCAAGCCTTTCGTGAATCTCTGGAAGACCCTGAGGGTTTTTGGGGCAGAGCTGCTGAGGCGATCACGTGGTATAAGCGCTGGGATTGCGTGCTTGACCGATCTAATCCCCCGTTTTACAGATGGTTCACTGGGGGCGTGCTCAATACGTGCTATAACGCTGTAGATCGCCATATTGAGCGCGGCCGGGGCGATCAGCTCGCGCTCATCTACGATAGCCCTGTGACCGATACGATCCAGAAGTTCACTTATTCTGAGCTGTGTGACCGTGTGGCGAAGATCGCGGGCTTTTTACGAGAGCTTGGCGTCCAGAAGGGCGACACGGTTGTCATCTACATGCCGATGATCCCCGAAGCGCTCATGGCCATGTTAGCGTGTGCGCGCCTTGGAGCTATTCACTCCGTCGTCTTTGGTGGATTTGCTCCCAGAGAGCTAGCGATTCGTATAGATGACGCCAAGCCCAAGATCGTGCTCTCGGCTTCCTGTGGGATCGAAGTCAAGAAGATTATCCCGTACAAGCCCTTGCTGGACGAGGCGATCGCGATGGCAGCCCATAAGCCCCAAACGTGTGTGATCTATCAGCGCCCGCAAGTTCGCGCCGAGCTCATTGAGGGGCGCGATCTCGACTGGGCTTCGTTAGAGCAAAAAGCTCAGCCTGCTGAATGTGTTCCCGTCGCTGCAACTGACCCGTTATATATTCTCTACACCTCAGGGACGACCGGAAAACCCAAGGGCGTGGTGCGCGACAACGGCGGCCATGCGGTCGCGCTCTCTTGGAGCATGAAATATATCTATGGGATTGAGCCAGGGGATGTCTATTGGGCGGCCTCGGACGTGGGCTGGGTCGTAGGGCATTCGTATATTGTCTATGGCCCATTATTGGTGGGCGCAACGACCGTGATGTACGAGGGCAAGCCCGTCGGAACCCCTGATCCCGGTGCGTTCTGGCGCGTCATATCCCAGCACAAAGTCAAAGTGCTCTTTACGGCCCCCACGGCATTCCGCGCGATCAAGCGCGAAGACCCCACAGGAGAATATCTGAAAAAATACGATCTCTCGCACTTCCAGGCGCTCTTTCTTGCTGGGGAGCGCACCGATCCGGATACGTATTACTGGGCTTCTGAGCTCTTGAAGAAGCCCGTTATAGATCACTGGTGGCAGACGGAGACGGGCTGGGCTATTGCAGGGAACTTCTGCGGGCTGGAACTGTTGCCTATTAAGGCCGGCTCAGCGACGAAGCCCATGCCCGGCTATGACGTGCGCATCCTCGACCCCAGCACCGGCAAAGAACTGCCGCGGGGACAGAGTGGCGTCATCGTTGTGAAGGAACCCTTACCGCCAGGGACGTTTATGACCCTCTGGCAGCGTGATGACGATTTCAAGAAGACGTACTTCGATCCCTTCCCTGGGTATTACTTCACCGGCGATGGCGGGTACTTCGACGAGGATGGCTATATATACGTGATGGGCCGTGTAGACGATATTATTAACGTTGCCGGGCACCGGCTCTCTACAGGCGAGATGGAAGAGATTGTCGCGCAGCACCCAGACGTTGCCGAGTGTGCAGTCATTGGCGTTGCGGACAGCCTCAAGGGAGAGATGCCGTTGGGGTTTGTTGTGCTCAAGGCTGGAGTGCGCCGAGATCACAGTGAGATCGTCTCTGAGATCAAGCAGATGGTGCGCACGCAGATCGGCGCGATTGCGTCATTGAAAGACGTGCTCATCGTCACCAGATTGCCCAAGACGCGCAGCGGCAAGATCCTCCGAGGCACGATGCGCAAGATCGCTGATGGGCAGCCCTATACCGTGCCTTCGACTATCGATGACCCTGTAACCTTACAGGAGATCGAGAGCGCGTTGCGTCACGCAAATCTCAAATAAATAGATTGGCTCCTCGGGCAGGATTCGAACCTGCGACCCACCGGTTAACAGCCGGTTGCTCTACCGCTGAGCTACCGAGGAATCCGCTATATTATAGCAGGTAAGACCCGGGCAAGTCAACTATGGCACAATGATCATGAAGAAAAATAGACCCAGGCAGCGCCCTACTCTTGCGGGCCCTCACGAGCCCACTACCATCGGCGCAGGCGGGCTTAACGGCCGTGTTCGGGATGGGAACGGGTGTTTCCCCGCCGCTAGTGAGCCACCTGGAATCTCTCGATCCCTCAAAAGTGAATAGAGTGCGTCGCGCAAACGACGGAGCGATTAGGACCGCTCGGCTGAGCAGATTGCTCTGCGTACACCTGCGGCCTATCAACCTGGTGTTCTCCCAGGGCTCTCAGAGGCCTCATCTTGGGGTGGGCTTCGCGCTTAGATGCCTTCAGCGCTTATCCCGTCCGGACCTAGCTACCCAGCGGTGCCCTTGGCAGGACAGCTGGTACACCAGCGGTCCAGCCCTCCCGGTCCTCTCGTACTAGGGAGAGCGCCCCTCAAGCCTCTTGCGCTCGCGGCGGATATGGACCGACCTGTCTTGCGACGGTCTGAACCCAGCTCACGTAACTCTTTAACCGGCGAACAGACGGACCCTTGGGACCTGCTTCAGCCCCAGGATGAGTTGAGCCGACATCGAGGTGCCGAACACCGCCGTCGATGTGTACTCTCGGGCGGTACTAGCCTGTTATCCCCGGGGTAACTTTTATCCGATGATCGATGGCCCTTCCACGCAGAGCCACCGGGTCACTTGGGCCTGCTTTCGCACCTGTTCCCCCTGTCGGGGTCACAGTCAAGCCGGCTTGTGCCCATGCACTCCCCGCCGGATCGCCAACCCGGCTGAGCCGACCTTTGCGCGCCTCCGTTACTCTTTAGGAGGCAACCACCCCAGTTAAACTGTCCGCCTAGCACGGTCCCGCGACCGCTGTACGGCCGTCGGTTAGAGCCGCAACGGGCGAAGGGTGGTATTTCAAGGACGCCTCCATCCCCGCTAGCGCGGAGACTTCTCCGGCTCCCACCTATCCTACACAACACCCGTCGAGACCCAATGCCAAGCTCCAGTAAAGCTCCACGGGGTCTTTCCGTCCTGCCGCGAGTCACCGGCGTTTTCACCGGTGCTTCAATTTCACCGAGCCCATGGTCAAGACAGCGCTGGAGTGGTTATACCATTCATGCGCGTCGGAACTTACCCGACAAGGAATTTCGCTACCTTAGGACCGTTTGTCTCTGTTGCACACTGCCGAAGCAGGTGCGGCTCTTACGAGCCCTCCGTATCGCTACGGAGACCGGACCATATCATCACCCTTTTGGGGCGCCCGACGTATGGTCTCTGAGGATTCCTCGAGCCGTGCCATGATCTCTTCATCGCTATAGCGACGGTTACCACCGTCGTTCATATCGCGACGAATTTCTAAAATGCGCGTGATTCCCTCTTGGTGAAGGTGCGCTCCCTGCTGTATGAGCTCCGCGATCTGGCAGAATTTTGAGAAGTCCCGCTTCTTCTTCGCCGAGAGAAACTTGAATCTCTTGAAGAACGGGATGACATTCTGCAAGATCGCGTTGAGGTTATTGACTTCGTAGTACCAGACGCCATCCTGGCGCTGGCGCATCGTGCCGCATCCCAAATAGCGCTTAAAGAGCGCTAAGATGACGCGGTCGCGCTGCGAAATGTTAAAGCACAGGGAGATCTTCCACGGAATGTGGTAATCTTTGCGCGGTCTGAAGACGACGTTGAAGCTTCCCTCGCCGTCAGCAAACCCAGCAAGATACCACCCGATGTGAGGAGGGACTTTTCTGACTGCCCTCATAGTGCCTCCTCTCTAGGCACGGCCAAGGCCTTTCCTGCGGATTGTCCGCACCGGTCGGATTGTTACTGCTCTTTGGGGGAGAGCGAGTACCGCCGGATACCCCGGACTTTCCCGCATATAGTCGGGTTTATTTACGTAACTACAACGGTCAGAGTTATAGTTACGGCCGGCCTTCGCTGGGGCTTCAGTTTGGGGCTTGCACCCCTCCCCTTGACCTTCCAGCAGTGGCCAGGTCTCACACCCTATACGTCCTCTTTCGAGTTAGCAGGGTGCTGTGTTTTTGATAAACAGTCCCCCCAGCCTGCTCTCTGCGACCCCCTCGGACCTTGCGGCCCTACGCGGGGCCTCCCTTCTTGCGAACGTACGGGAGCATTTTGCCGAGTTCCTTGACCATGGTTCTCTCGCCCACCTGAGCATCCTCTGCCCGCCTACCTGTGTCGGATTGCGGTACGGGCTCTCTGCGGCTCCCTAGAGGATTTTCTCGGCACCTGATCGCTCTTCCTTCGGTCCCGTAGGACCTCCGCCGCGGCTCGACTTGACCTGGCTGCGGATTTGCCTACAGCCAGACGCCTCGCCTTAGGCACGGGCACATCCGTCCGCCCGCTGAAGCGACCTGATGCGTCCCCCCTTGGTCAGCGCCGCAGAGAGGGGCCGGAATATTAACCG
The DNA here is from genome assembly GCA_030550495.1 of Candidatus Bipolaricaulota bacterium. Lineage (GTDB taxonomy): Bacteria > Bipolaricaulota > Bipolaricaulia > RBG-16-55-9 > DRXL01 > JANXCC01. The sequence continues at coordinate 45,445 of JAUQPG010000004.1, forward strand.
GCTCTCCATCGCCTACCCCTTGCGGGTTGAGCTTAGGGCCGCCTAACCCTGGGTGGATGAGCCTTCCCCAGGAACCCTTAGGCATTCGGTGGGTGAGGTTCTCACTCACCTCGCGCTACTCATTCCTGCATTCTCTCTTCCGCTTCGTCCGCCGTGGCTTCCGCCACGACTTCAGCCTAAAGCGGAATGCTCCTCTACCGTAGCTCCAGGGCGCACCATGGAGCTCTCCCGTGGCTTCGGCGCCGAGCTTGACTCCCGCTGAATCTTGGGCGCATTCCCGCTCGACTGGTGAGCTATTACGCACTCTTTAAAGGATGGCTGCTTCTAAGCCAACCTCCCAGCTGTCTGGGCGGGAACACATCCTTCCTGACTTAGCTCGGGCTTTGGGGCCTTAGCCGACGATCTGGGCCGTTTCCCTCTCGACGACGGAGGTTATCCCCCGCCGTCTGACTCCCGGCCGATGCGCCGTGGTATTCGGAGTTTGGTTGGAATTGGGTTGCCCCGCATCCATCCAGTGGCTCTACCCCCACGGCTTAACGGCCGAGGCTAGTCCTAAAACTATTTCGAGGAGAACAAGCTATCACCGAGGCCCGTCTGGCTTTTCACCGCTACCCACAGCTCATCCCAGAACTATTCCACGTTCACGGGTTCGGCCCTCCACCGAGTGTTACCTCGGTTTCAGCCTGGCCATGGGTAGATCGCTCGGCTTCGTGCCTACCGCACGTGACTTGTCGCCCTATTCGGACTCGCTTTCGCTACGGCTGCGCCCCACCGACGAGGCTTAGCCTGGCCACGCACGGTAGCTCGCAGGATCATACTGCAAAAGGCATGCCGTCAGGCCGCCGGCTCTGCCGTTGGGCATCTTGCGATGCCCAGGGCAAAGGGTCGGCGGGACCCTCCGACTGTCTGTGAGCGGATGGTTTCAGGTTCTCTTTCACTCCCCTTCCGGGGTTCTTTTCACCGTTCCCTCGCGGTACTGGTCCACTATCGGTCAGCTGGTAGTATTTAGCCTTGGAAGGTGGTCCTCCCAGCTTCACGCCGTAACACGGGTACGACGCTACTTAGGCACGGCCCCAGAGGGACTGACCCTTTCGCCTACGGGACTATCACCCTCTCTGGTCGCTCTTTCCAGTGGCTTTACTAGCTGTTCGGCTAGAGCCAATCTTTGTGACCTCTGCCACGGGCTGCCCCCCGTGGATGGGCCGGCCTGCAACCCCGCGCACACAACGAGGGCAGTCTTCTACGTGTGCACGGTTTAGGCTCTTCCGCGTTCGCTCGCCGCTACTGACGGAATCTCCAAAGCCATCTTCGCTACGCTCGAGAGAGCGCAGGGAAGATAGCTTTGTCTCTTTTGATTTCTCTTCCTCCGGGTACTGAGATGCTTCACTTCCCCGGGTTCGCCTCCCTCCCCTATGGATTCAGGGAGGGATACCGCACCTTCCGTGCGGTGGGTTTACCCCATTCGGGAATCCACGGATCAACGCCTGCTCGACGGCTCCCCGTGGCTTATCGCAGTCTGCCACGCCCTTCATCGCCTCCAGCTGCCGAGGCATCCACCATCCGCCCGTACTGAGCTTGCGCGACGTGATGCACTCTATTCACTTTTCAAGGATCGAGAGCGTGAGGCAGGCTGTATTATAGCACGGGAGGGGGAGCTTGTCAAGGCGGGCGGAGGAGGCGCTTTTTCTGCGTTTAGCCGGAGATAGGATCAAGGCGCACCGGGGCGTCTCCCCACAGCCCTTCTAGGTCATAGAAGCGGCGCAGCTCCTTCTGAAAGATATGTACAATAAAATCCCCGTAATCTAAGACGATCCAATTCTTCGATTCCCACCCCTCGGAGCGCAGCACTTCACGGGGAAGCTTTGCTAAGATATTATCAGCAATAGCCTTGACGTGCTTGGGATTGTCCCCGTGAGTAATAACAAAGAAATCTGTGGGGATAGAGAACCCGCGCATATCGAGAATGACGGGCTCTTCGCCCTTCTTCTCGGCGATGAGCGCTAGGAGCTCGCGGAGAGTCTCTTCTATAGGAGCTGAAAGCTTCATTCTGGGATTTTGAAGTCCTGGCCCAAGATGATGATCGCATCGGCACCGTCGCCGGTGACCCCCTTGGCTGCTAACCCCTTCATCGTAGCAGAGAGTTCTTCAGGTTTGACAACTTTGAGCAAGCTGCGCAGGCTGCGCTCCCGCAGGAGCTCGATCTTCTTGGGATTGCCCGTAATGTCTATAATATAGCTCTGAGTATAATCAAATCGATCGGCGTTCCCCACATGGACCACGGAGAACCCCTCATTGCGCAGGAGTTCGCTGACACGTCGGGCCAACCCCGTCACCCCAGCGCCGTTGAGCACCTTGATGCGCACCTCGTCAGCGGTGACGATATCCATCCCCCGGAGCATCTTATTGACGAGCTGGGCTGTGCGCACCGGATCGGGCTCGATATAGCAGCCTCCTTCTTTGGCAGATTTACAGACGGACTCCCCAGGGATCTGTTTAATTTGCACGTGCTCAGGGCGCAGATTCTGCAATCGCTGAGCTATGCGATAGAGCAAGACCGGTGCAAGGTTCGTCTCGATATATCGTTGAGCTGTCGTCACAAATTGCTGGAGGTCATGGAGGGATTGAGTGGGAGCCCTCTGGCGCAGCAGGGCTTCGAGAAGCTGTCTCTGGCGCTGCAGCCGCCCCAAATCCCCCGTAACGGGGTCGCGATAGCGCACGTACGCTAGAGCCATCTTCCCGTTGAACTTCTGCGTGCCTGCCGGGATGTCAATGGGGGGCTTGGTCTTCTCGTCTTTGAGGGGTTTCTCCACTGTCAGGGTCACTCCCCCTGCAAGATCGATGAGCTTCTCGAACCCGTCGTAATCTATAACGATATAGTGTTTGATCTCGACGCCTAGAAAGTTGGAGATGACTGTGCGGGCGAGCTCAGCCCCGCCAAACGCATATGCCGCATTGACTTTCTCGACGCGTCCATCAGGGAACTTCACATGGGTATCGCGGGGGATGGAGAGGACGCGCACCTCTCCTTCACCGATGCTGGCTACAAAGATCGTATCGCTGCGGCGCGCTGTCGCCCCGGGTACGTAATCTACTCCTAGGATTAAGATATGGACGCGCTCAGCCAGTGGAGAAGACTCGACGCGGCTCTTGTACCACCAATATCCCGTCGCGCTCACCGCGATTGATATACCAAGAAGGAATGCGATGCTCAGGGCGCGACGGCGTTGTTCGTTCTGTCTTCGTCGGATCACATTCACCTCAGCGGCCTAAGGGTAGCGCAAGTCACGTTCAAAGTCAACCCCTCTACGCAGAAGTTTGTCCCGCTGCTGCGAGGAACTTCGTCCCCATCTTGCATCCATGACCCTCTCTATTCTGCTATAATAACTCAGGAGGTGACAGGAGATGGAGAGCATCGTGCGGGAGATCACGCGAGAGATCAAAGAGTCCCAAGTCCCCGATAAGTATCGTCCCATCTCGTTTGAGGAGTATCTGAGGATGGTCTTTGAGGATCCGCGCCTTGTGCGCAACGCCTACCAACGGCTCTATGATATGATCCTCAGCCACGGCACCCATATCGCCAAAGTCCACGACAAAGAAGTGATTCACTATAACTTCTTCGACGATCCGTTCGGCAAGGGCGAAGACGCGATCTACGGCATCGATGAAGCTTTAAAGAATTTAGTAGACACGATCAACGCGGCAGCCAAGGGATTAGGGCCAGAGCGCCGTATTATACTGTTACATGGGCCGGTAGCGACAAGCAAATCGACCATCGGGCGGCTCTTCCGCCGTGGCCTGGAAGAGTACTCGAAGACCGAGGACGGGCGACTCTATACGTTTGAGTGGGATGTCTCCGACTTCGATGACGAGCCAACGGATGTCGTTCCCTGCCCGATCTTCGAGGAACCCCTCCGGCTCATCCCTATCGAGCAGCGTCAGAAGATCTTGGTTGAGCTCAATCGCATCTTCAAAGAGAAGTATCATGGGGAGTACGAGCTGCGCGTCGAGGGCGATCTCTGTCCCAAGTGTCGGTTTTATTTCAATCGCTTCATGAGGCTCTATGAAGACGACTTAGAGAAGGTGCTCAAGCATGTCACGGTGCGCCGCTTGATCTTAAGTGAGAAAGATCGTCGTGGCATCGCGACGTTCGAGCCCAAAGACAAGAAGAACCAAGACGAAGAGGAGCTGACCGGCGGCCTCAATTGGCGCTTAGTGCAGATCTACGGAAGTGACTCCGATCCCAGAGCGTTCAATTACGACGGCGAGCTCTGCATCGCCAACCGCGGCATCTTCGACGGCGAGGAGCTCTTAAAGCTCCAAGAAGAATTTCTCTATGACTTCTTACACGCCACGCAAGAGCACGTCATTAAGCCCAAGAAGAACCCGCGCATCGATATCGATACAGTGATCTTAGGGCGCACGAACAGCCCAGAGTATAAGCGCGTCAAGAGCAATGAGCGCATGGAGGCGTTCAACGACCGCACGCGCAAGATCGACATCCCCTATGTGCTACGTAAGTCAGACGAAGAGAAGATCTATAGGAAGTTCTTTGGGAAGAATCGCGTCTGGGGCAAGCATATTGCGCCGCATACGCTCGAGATGGCTGCCCTGTGGGCGGTGCTCACTCGACTGGAGGAGCCCAGCGCTGATATCTCGCTCTTGCAGAAAGCCAAGATCTACGATGGCGAGTCCATCCCCAATCGCACCGTAGACGTCAAGAAACTCTTAGACGAGGCCAAGGGCAAAGAGGGCTTCTTCGGGATCAGCCCACGCTATGTCATCGATATGATCAGCAAAGCGCTGGTCAACGACGTCGAAGGGTGTATTAATCCCTATCGAGTGCTGGCGATGCTCGAGGATAACTTGCCCCACCATCCTGGGGTCGACGAGAATCGTATCGAAGAATACAAAGAGTACATTGAGCTCGTCAAAGAGGAGCTCTCGGCGATCTGCCAAGAGGAAGTGCGACGCGTCATCAGTCACGATCCAGAGGAACTGCGCCAAGTCGGGCAGAAATACTTAGATCACGTCATGGCCTATCTCAACGACGAGAAAGTTGAAGATCGGTACACCGGCGAGGAGATGGAGCCCGACGAAGAGTTTATGCGCTCCATCGAGAAGCAGATCGGGATCACCGAAGCGCAGAAAGACGACTTCAGACAAGAGATCTCTAACTGGATCAGCGAGCGCGCGCGCAAGGGGGAGCCGTTTAGCCCCGAGCACAATGACCGGCTCAGAAGAGCTCTCGAGAAGAAGCTCTGGGAGGACAAGAAGCACAATATTAACTTCACGGCGATGGTCAGCGACAAGACGACCGACCCCGAACACAAGAAGCGCAAGGCCGAATGGATCGAGCGTCTGAAGAAAGAGTACGGCTACTGCGACGTCTGCGCAGAGAACGTCATCGACTATGCGGGTGCCGAAGTTGCTCGCGAGGAGCTGGAGAAGCGCGAGAGCCGGCTCCCCTGACCCCTCCCTGGGTCTTGAGACTCACTACGGGCCAGGGAGTGAGGTCTCCTAGAGGTGATCACGATGGCCAAGCGCATCTTGAAGGACCTCGAACGCTTCAAGAGGATCGTGCGCGGCGAGATTAGAAAGAATTTACAAGAGCTCATCGAGACGGGCTCGATTGTGGGGCAGAAGGGCGGAGATATCGTGAAGGTTCCCATTAAGGCGATTCGCATCCCGCAATTTCGGTATGACCCGCACGAGCAGGGGGGCATCGGCGTCGGCGCGGGGGAGATCGGTGAGCCTATTCAGTTCGACCCAAGCCAAGACGGGTCTGGCCAAGCTGGCTACGGGCCAGGTCCGCACTTTCGCGAAGTCGAGATCGAAGTCCGTGAGCTTGCTGAGATCCTAGGCGAAGAGCTCGAGCTGCCACGCATCCAGCCCAAGGGGCATCGCCATGTGCTCAGCGGCGATGAAGAGTACGAAGACGTCGCGACAGTGGGCCCGCAGGCGCTCTTGCTGAAGCGTCGTGCGTTTCGCAAAGGGCTCCTGCGCCAGCTCCTCATGAGCCCTCCTCTTGCTCCCCACGAGACGGTCGTCGTGACCCCGATCAAAGAAGATATGCGCTATCTCTACGGCCAGCCCAGTGAGAAACCCGAAGCCAACTGTGTTATCATCTTTATGCGCGACGCCTCCGGCTCGATGTCCGGGGAGAAGACTGAAATTATCCGCCAAGAGAACTGGTGGATCGATCTGTGGTTGCGCACCAACTATGCCAACGTCGAGCGCGTCTATATCTTGCACGACTACGAGGCTCAAGAAGTCTCCGAAGAAGACTTTTATAGCTTAAGTACCGGGGGAGGCACGCGGATCAGCTCGGCGTATGAGCTGTGCAATCGCGTTATTGATCGGCGCTACTCTCCAGAGCATTGGAATATCTACGCGTTCCACTTCAGCGACGGCGAGAATTGGATGGGCGACACGGAGAACGCCTGTGTGCCCTTGTTGCGCGACCATTTGCTCCCCAAAGTGAATCTCTTCTGTTATGGGCAGGTGACGCTGGGGCGGCGCTCCCCGGGATTGCACTTGGTCAAGCTGAAAGAACGTATCGAAGACGACCGTCTTGTGACATCGATCATCTCCGATCGTGAGGATATTTTGCGATCTATCAAAGATTTTCTGGGCAAGGGGCGATAGCCATGCTCGCCAAGAAGATCCGTGAGCTGGAGGAGCTGCGTGAGCAAGCGCGCCGACTCGTCGAAGCTGCGGGTCTTGATCCCTGGCCCGTGATCTTCGGCATCGTCGATCACGATCAGCTCAATGAGTACTCAGCGTATGACGGCTTCCCTGAACGCTTTCCCCATTGGTCGTTTGGCATGAGCTATGACTATTTTCGCAAGCGCTCGGCATATTCTGGTTGGTGGACCTACGAATTAGTATTGAACACCAACCCGGCCATCGCGTACTTGCGGGAGAGCAACACCCCTATCGAAAACAAAGGGGTGATGATCCACGTCTACGCCCATGTCGATTTCTTTAAAAATAACTATTGGTTCTCCAAGACCCCTAAGGACATGATCAAGGTCATGCACACCCATGCCGAGCGCGTGGAGGAGTACATGGAGAGATACGGGGTGGAGAAAGTCGAATCGTTCATTGACAAGGCGCTCTCGCTTCAGTACGAGATCGATCAGTATGCGCCATTTATGAAGCGCACGACCAAGGCCGGAGAAGAAGAGCGTCTGCAGGAGCCCGCGCGTATCCCTGTGAAGCGTGACTATATGGATCGTTTTATCAACCCTCCCCGGTGGCTGGAAGAGCGGCGGGCCAAGCTGCAGGCAGCCCAAGAGCGTGCCCGACTCCGCGATGAGACCGAGCTGCTCAAGCCGGATAAAGATCTCCTCGGGTTCCTCGCCAAGTATGGGCGTCTGGAGAATTGGCAGCGAGATATCCTCGCGATGATCCGCGAAGAGTCGTATTACTTTGTCCCTCAGATCCAGACCAAGATCATGAACGAAGGGTGGGCCATGTTTTGGCAGTCGAAGCTCATGACCGAGTTTGCCCAGCCCCATGAGTTCATAGATCACGCCGATATGATGAGCAAAGTGCTTGCTGGTGGGGCGCTCAACCCCTATGCATTGGGGAAGCTCATGTGGGAAGATATCAAGGAGCGCTGGGACAAAGGGCGCTTTGGACGCGAGTGGGAGCTCTGCAAAGATCCCGAAAAGAAGAGACGTTGGGACACCAAAGCCAACTTGGGCACAGAGAAAATCTTCGAAGTGCGGCGCACCTACAACGACGTGATGTTCCTCTCAGAGTTCTTCACCCCGGAGCTCTTCGAGAGACTGAAGCTCTTCGCTTATGAATATATCCCAGAGACTGGGGCGTATCACATTACGTCGCGGGACTATGAAGACGTCAAGAAGAAGTTGCTCCTGTTGCACACTAACCTTGGGCGTCCTCTCATCAAAGTCGCCACGGGCAACTACGGCAACAGAGGAGAGCTCTTGCTCTTGCACTTTTATAACGGTGTGGGCTTGCACCTTGACGAAGCGAAGGAAGTCCTCAAGAATATCTATGCGATGTGGGGGCGCCCGGTCAATCTGAAGACGATCATTCGGAGGAAGGTCAAAGACCCTGATCCTACACGCAATCGTATTCATCCAGAACATCCTATGACATCCGTCTATGAGGAGCAAGGGGTGCTCTTACGCTACGACGGGGAGAACTTCCGTGAGCTGGCCCTCAGCGCCCATGAAGTCAAAGATATCCGGCTCGATGAAGACTACAGTACGGTTCCTAAGGAGTGGATCGGGTAACTGTGCGACGCGTGCTCTTCGCCTTAAAGATCTCTATTTTTGTAGTCTTGGCGCTCTCACTTGTCTTTCTCTATCTGCAAGGGCGGGTCGCAGTCGTCTACGAAGAGCAGTACTTGCTGGGCACATATTTTCGCATCAAAGCTCAGAGTCGCTCCCGCGAGCATGCTCAGCAAGCTATTCGTGAGGCTTTTTCAGAAGCACAGAGGCTCTCTGAAGAGTTCAGTCGCATTGGCTTGGGATCACTAGGGGAGCTCAATCGTCGTGGCGTTTCTGAGCCTGTGCAGCTCTCGCGTGATGTGTTCATCGTGCTCGAAGCTGCTGCACGCTATCGCCAGCTCAGCGAGGGCGCCTTCGATCACACCATAGGGAAGATCATTGATCTGTGGGGTTTTACACAAGAGTGGGATCGCGCTGGGGTAGGGCGCATCCCCTCTGATGAAGAGCTTGCGCCTTTGGTTGCAGAGCAGCGTGAGGTCTTTCTTGACCCAACAGCCAAGACGGCGCGGCTTGCCAACCCTGCTATTGAAGTTGATCTTGGGGGCATCGCCAAGGGGTATATCGTCGATAAAGTCGTCGAGATTCTGAAAAAGCACGAGCTGGACAGAGCACTTGTGGACGCTGGGGGCAATATTCGAGTCTTCAATGATCGTCCAAGGAAAGTTTTATGGTTTGAGGACCGACGGCCGTTTCGCATTGGGGTGCAGCATCCCCGCGACGAACAGAAGATCATAGGGGTCTTAGAGCTCTGGGGGGATCGGGCGCTGGCGACGTCGGGGGATTATCAGCGCTGTTTTTTCGCCGATGCGCTGAACAATATCTTTCCGTGTCGCTATGCCGACGAACCTGATAAGATTCGTTACCATCACATCATTGATCCCAAGACGGGGCAGCCAGCGCGCGGCTTGATCAGCGCGACTATATTAGCCCCCACAGCGATGGAGGCCGACGCGCTCAGCACGGCGGTCTTTGTGCTGGGCGAGCAGAAGGGACTAGCACTGATAGAGAGCCTGCCCAATGTCGAGGGTATTCTCGTGACAAGCGATGGGCGCATTATCGTCTCATCGGGGCTCAAGACCATAGACTTCCCGACGAAGCTACCATGAGGGAACTTTTGCGTGCTGTCGGGCGCTACTTGACGTGGGGCGACTATCTTGTGATCGCCCTGGTCTTACTTGGAGCGGCTGCGACGATCCCGATGGTGCACCATGGGACTGAAGCGTCCGGGCGTTGGGCTATTGTGCGCCTAGACGGACAGATCGTGCATCAGCTTTCGCTTGCGCAAGACCAAGAAGTGAGGGTCGCTGGTCCTGCGGGCGAGACGGTGATCCAGGTGCAGGGCGGGCGGGTTCGGGTGCTGCGCTCCCCAGGAGCGCAAGAGATCTGCATGCGCCAGGGATGGATCTACAAGCCCGGCCAAGCTTTAATCTGTCTGCCTAATCACGTCACGATAGAGATTCCTGGAGATTCCGGGATCGACGCGATCTCGCGATGACCCCGTATACGCGCAACACACTCCCTGAAGTGTGGCTCTTGAAGCGCATTCTCTTCGCGGCGCTCTTGGCGTTGGGGATCGTGCTCTATGTGTTAGAAGGGTTCTTCCCGCCGTTGGTGCCGGTGCCAGGGGCCAAGCTCGGTCTCTCGAATATCTTAGTGCTCTTCACGATGCTCTTTCTCGGCTACGGCGCGGGGATTTTTTTAGCCATTGCTCGCAGCATTTTAGGGAGTTTTATCGCGGGGACCCTCTTGGCCCCAGGGGCGCTCTTAAGCCTTGCTGGGGGCTTAGTGAGCGCCCTCATCGTCGCGTTCAGTCTGAAGAGACTGCGCCCGCCGCTGGGGCTTGTGGGCGTCAGTATCTTAGGGGCGATCGCTCATAACGTCACCCAGCTTGTTGTGGCGTACTTTCTCTTCGTGCAGATCAGTGGGCTTTTTTACTATCTGCCATTTATGCTGATCTTAGGGCTGATCAGCGGGCTGATCACCGGGCTGATCGCCGTCTATCTCTTTGAGCGCTTAGGCCGCGAGCTGGGGTTGCATTGAGGTCCCTTGCTCATTGAAGCTACTCAGATTATACTAATTGAGTGAAAGATTTATCGGTTTTCAAAAAACTTGCTATAGAAGCGGCCTATCAAGCTGGGAAGCTCTTGCGCCACAACTTTCGTCACGGCCATCGCTTCGAGCTCAAAAGCGGCTTTCGCGATCTGGTCACGGAGTTCGACCGCCGCGCCGAAGAGCTCATCGTCTCACTGATCAGAAAGAGTTTCCCCGAACACTCTATTCTCACCGAAGAGGGCTCCGTGCACCCTACAGATACGGCTCCCTATCAATGGATCATAGACCCCATTGACGGGACCACCAACTTCGCTCATGGCTTCCCATTCTTTGCTGTTTCTATTGCGCTTTACTATCAAGATGAAGCACTTCTGGGCGTCGTGTATAATCCCATCCATGACGAGCTGTTCGTCGGCGAAGCCGGCCAGGGAGCCCAGCTCAATGGCCAGCCCATCAGAGTCTCGCAGATCGAGACCCTGCAAGAGAGTTTGGTGATGACCGGTTTCCCCTACGACGAACGCTTGATCCCCAAGCACTTAGCATGGTGGGAGCGCTTTGCGAGAAAGACGCAGACGTTGAGACGGCTCGGCTCGTCTGCGCTAGCGCTCGCATACTTAGCCGCCGGACGAGCCGATGGCTACTGGGAATTGGACTTGAAGCCGTGGGACATGGCTGCAGCAGTGCTCATCGTGCGTGAGGCCGGCGGAAAAGTCACAGACTTACGAGGACAGACACTCAATCTCTACAGTGGCGAGGTCTTGGCTACTAATGGGAAGATTCACGACGCGATGATCCAAGTCTTGCAGGGCGAGCGTGAGTAGCGATGGAGCAGACGTATATCGAAGATATCGCTCACAAAGTCGGGGAGGAAGTCTTAATTTGTGGTTGGCTCTACAATCGTCGCGAGTCTGGCAAGATTCAGTTCTTGCTCATTCGTGACGGGACGGGGGTCATCCAAGCTGTTGTCACCAAAGCCGATGGGGAAGCATTTGAGAAGGCCCTCAGACTGACGCAAGAGTCGTCGCTGAAGGTGCGGGGCACGGTGCGAGAGGACGCGCGCGCCCCCGGCGGCTACGAGTTACAGATTAAAGATATCGAGATCGTGCAGCGCGTCGAGGAGAAATATCCCATAGACTTAAAGGAGCACGGGCCGGCGTTTCTCTTGGACCATCGGCACTTGTGGATTCGCACCCCAAGGCAGACGGCGATCCTACGGCTGCGCCATGAAGTGATGCAAGCGATTCGCGACTTCTTCAATGAGCGCGGGTTCATTGCGACGGAGGCGCCTATTCTCACGCCGTCGGCGTGTGAGGGCACAACGACGCTCTTTGAAGTCAATTACTTTGACGAGAAGGCGTATCTCTCTCAGAGCGGGCAGCTCTACTTAGAAGCGACGGCGATGGCGCTTGGGAGGGTCTATTGGATCGGCCCGGCCTTTAGAGCCGAAAAATCCAAGACTCGCAAACACTTGACAGAGTTTTGGATGGCCGAGGCCGAGGTCGCGTTCTTCGATCACGAGCAGAATCTCAAGCTGCAAGAAGAGCTTGTGAAGTACGTGATCGGGCGCTGTCTGCAGAAGCGTGCCCGCGAGCTGAAGGAGCTTGGGCGTCAGACGGAGTCGCTTGAACGCGCTGTCGCTGAGCCCTTTGCGCGTATCACTTATGCGGAGTCGTTGGAGATCATCAATGAGCTTCTGAAAGAGAGGATTGCATCTGGGGAGGTAGAGAAGCTCAATTGGGGAGACGATTTTGGCGCGCCGCACGAAGAAGCGTTGGGGCAGCACTTTGGGAGGCCCGTCTTCGTCGAATTTTTCCCCGCAAAGATGAAAGCGTTTTATATGGAACCCAAGCCCGACAATCCCGATCTCGTGTTAGCTGCAGATCTGATCGCTCCCGAAGGCTACGGAGAGATCATCGGGGGCAGCCAGCGCATTTCAGATATTAATCTTTTGAAGCAGCGCTTGAAGGACTTCGGGCTGCCGGAGGAGCCGTACCAATGGTACATTGACTTGCGCAAGTACGGGGGCGTGCCGCATTCTGGGTTTGGGTTGGGTGTGGAGCGTCTGACGACGTGGATTGCGGGGCTAGAGCACCTGCGCGAGACGATCCCGTTCCCGAGAATGATCTATCGCTTGAAGCCGTAGAGAAACTGTCATTACGGCACGCCGAAGCGCGACAACGGCCAGATTTATCTTATCATCCTGACTATGTCAAGCATAGACCATATCCAGACAAAGACCACTCCTATAAGGAGATCATAGGTACTAATAATGCTATTTTCATTGGCACTAGCTTTCTCAATGCGCCCTATCACAATTAAGATAATAATTACTGCTGTTATGAGCCATAAATCAACGAGTGCCCACCACAAATTGGGACTAAGCTTATAGACGAGGCGTTCATTAATAACATACAAGATGGTTTGAACGATCCTTACCAGAGTGATAGCAACAATGCCTACTAACGCAACAAGCCTAGCAACCCTCATTATTTTCATTATTTTCATACAGTAGTCTCCTCATCTAGTGAAATTCTTACTGCAATTATAACTAACCTCACACTTATCGCAAGACCTGCAGCACATCTCACACATGCTCATCCCATGTCTATAAACTTGTTTACACTCAGGGTGTAAAGTGCTTTACACATCTGTCGTACAGCCATAGCTGAACTCCTTCGCTGTAGGCCCGTGACTTTGCGCCCCCAAGTTTCCCTGGGTTTGCCCTGAGCAAAGATGACACAAACAGTGTAACACTGGAAAAGTTTCGAGGAGTATAAAGACAATCGCGCCGCTCGCCCAGATAAGCCCAACGATGTTAAACGTTGATCTTCCAGCCAGACCTCCAAGGCACGACCTTCCCGCTGGCTCGCCACCGACGGAAGACCTTGCGCATCTCTGCGAATCCCCCTCGATCCCACAGCACGATGCCATGCTCTAAAGCCTCCAAGAGCAAGGGATGGAATTCCTCAAACATCCGCTGCCATTCGCTACGGCTGTACGGGAAGACTTCTATGTTCCCCGCTATTTCTCGTGAGAACTCTTCCAGACGGTCGATCCAGCGCTTGCCATCATCTCCCCCTAGGCCCACAAGAAGGTCATAATCGCTTCCCCACGACCAGTCCCCACGAGCCATAGAGCCGAACAGCACAATGAATTCCAGCTTGGCATCTCGCCGCAGGAGACGCTCCACCAAGCGCTCTACCTGCTCCACCTCAGGGCGATCCGATAAGATCTTCAGCAAATCGGATCACCTCTTCTGCATCGGTCAGGGCCTGGCGGGCATCGGCCTCGAAGAACTGCTCCGCCGGAGCTCCTTGGTCGAAAGCGTTGGGGTAGCGTGTCGGAATGTAGTACCGATTCAACCGGGCACAAGACATTCGCAGGGGCTCAGGGACAGCTGTGTGAGCAGCAATTGCTTGGACGAGCAGATTCAAGTTATGCCCGAATTGGGGGATCCGGAAATGTTCACAGACGGCTTTCAGGGCCTTCTCTGCCGCTTGTTGACAAGTGAAGCAGCACCAAGACCAGTGCTGTCCTCGCAGCAAGTCGTAGCCTGCGCATAGTTCCGCTTGGGCTTCCTTCAACCAATCCTTGGCCCGTTGTACCATAGCCCCTTATTCTACCGCATCGTCTCTGGATCTTCATCAGTTACCCTATGGCCGAAATGTCTGAACACTGCTAAGGCCCGGCAAAGCGCGACAACAGCTTTATTAGAAACGCTCTATTGCCCATACCAGCAAACTCAATAGTAAGAGTAAAGCTGCCAAATATTCGAGCATCTCCCTCAGGTCCCTATCACTGATGAGAGCACTCAGAGTAAAGCTTTGTGCAGGGGCAGTGGCCAGATTTCGGATCTGTAGAGCGGCCATAGTTACAAAGCAGACAGGCTGCCCAAAGAGCCTACCAACGAATTGAGGCCGTAGCGGTCACTCAGCGCGTTTCTTGAAGATTTGGCTCTCTGTCCCTTGAGAGATTCTGTGAATATTGCTGCGGTGCTGCCAGATCGTTAGCAATCCCAGGGCACTGAAGAGCCCAAGCAGCTCCAAGGCTGTGACTCCAAAAGTATAGAGCACCCCGGGGATAAGCACTAATGCCACCATTGAGCCGACCGCGACATAGCGCGTCAGCAGCACCGTAGCTATCCAGATTCCTACAGTTACGAGCAGCGCCGGCCAGGAGAAGAACAACAAGAGCCCTAGCGTAGTCGCAACTCCCTTGCCTCCGGTGAACTTGAGCCAGATGCTCCAGTTGTGCCCTACTACAGCCAGACCCGAAAGCCATAAGGGGGCGCCCAGTGCGCTCGTCAGCCACGCAGCAGCAACCCCTTTGCCCACGTCCCCTATCAGCGCGAGCGCGCCATAGCCCACCCCGACGACACGCGTGACGTTGGTCGCGCCGACGTTGCCGCTGCCATGTTGACGAATATCTATATTTTTCAGGCGAGCGACCAGGTAACTAAAGGGCAGAGAGCCTATCAGATAACAGAGCACTCCTGCCCCAAGGGCCTGCCAGTCCATGGAGTCTTATGAGCCCTCAGACTCTTTGAGGAGCTCCTTGAGGCCCTTCACGCGCTCCCCCATCGTGATCCCTTCGCGCCCGACATCGCCAGTGAGCAAGTGCTCTTGTCTATGGAGGTTGCGCATGGAGAGCCGCACCTGGCGCTTCTCCTCGTTGATCCCAATGATGCGCGCCTTGACTACCTGGCCCACCTGCAGAACGTCTGCCGGGGTCGAGATCCGCTCGTCAGTGATCTCCGAGACGTGAATGAGCCCTTCCACGTCCTCGGTGATCTTCATGAACGCGCCAAATTCTTTCAGTTCCGTGATCGGCCCCTCGACAATGCTCCCCACAGAATAGCTCTCCAAGAACTTGTGCCAGGGGTCCTCTTGGAGCTCTTTGAGGCTGAGGCGGATCTTGCGCTTGCTCGCGTCGGATTTGATCACTTTTGCCGTGATCTCTTGGCCCTCCTTGACGACATCGCTGGGTTTATTGACTTTATCCCAGCTCATCTCGGAGATGTGCAAGAGCGCCTCGACGCCGTCTTCTAGATAGACGAACGCGCCAAAGTCCGTGAGCTTGGTCACGCGCCCCTGGACAATGCTGCCCTCGGGATATTTCTCTTCGATCTTCTCCCAGGGGTCGGGCTGAGTGCGCTTCATCGAGAGGCTGACGCGCCGCTCTTGCTCGTTGACGTCGAGCACCACTACCTCGACCTCTTGCCCGACTTTGACGACTTCTTTGGGATGCTCAGGATAGCCCCACGACAGCTCCGAGATGTGCACTAGGCCCTCGACATCTTCCTCGATGCGCACGAACGCGCCGAAGTCCGTCAAGCTGACGACTGTGCCCTTGGTCTTGGTCCCCGCTGGATAGCGCTGCTTGAGACCGATCCACGGATCAGGGCGCAACTGCTTAATCGAGAGCGAGATGCGCTCCCTCTCGCGGTCGACCCCGAGCACCTTGACCTTGATCTTGTCGCCGACTTTGTACGTGTTGGGAGGCACAATGGGAATATCCTTCCAGCTGATCTCCGAGCGATGGACTAGTCCTTCAAAGCCCCCGACGTCGACGAAGATCCCGAAATCTACGATAGATTTGATCGTGCCCTCGATGACCTGGCCAGGTTGGAGCTTATTGAAGAGCTCTTCCTTGCGCTGGCGCTCGAGTTCCTTCAGATACTCCCTATGGGAGACGACGAGATTGCGCTCCCGCCGGTCTAGCTCTAAGATAATAAATGGCACTTCCTTGCCGCGGAGTTCTTCGATATTGGGGGGCAGGTCGTCGCCGAGGTGCGAGCCGGGCAGGAACGCGCGAATCCCTGACTTCAAAAGATTGACGTGATACCCCGCGCCCTTGACCTCGTCCTCGATCGTCCCTGTGATGGGCAGGCGATTGCGATAGGCGCGCTCTAACTCGCTGATGCGCTTCTCATAGAGCGCAGCTTTCTCGGAGACGTGGATCGTGCCCTCTTCTTCGTCGATGTACGTGATGAGGACTTCGATCTCGTCCCCAGGTTGGAGCGGCGTCTTGTGGAACGGGGCCAGCTCCGTGGGCTTCATCAGCGCTTCGGACTTGTAGCCGATGTCGACCAAGACGCCCTGGTCGTTCACTTGGACTACGCGCCCTTTCAAGATATCTCCGCGCGAATAGGTCAACACGTCTTGATCGTCCAAGAGTGCTTCCATCTGGGACGGCTCTGGTGTCTCTTTGAGTTCCTCGGACATGCTCGATCACCCACTTACTTGAGAGAATTTACTGACCATCTGTTCGATGGCTGTCTGCACGGCCGTGATAGCCTGCGTGGGGGTTGAGGCCCCCGCTGCGATCCCGATATGCTTCTTCCCCCAAAACCACTCTCCTTTTAGCTCGGATGCGTCTTCAATATGATAGCACGTCGTGTACTGGGAAGCGATCTCCGCCAGCCGGCATGTGTTAGAGCTGTTCCGACCTCCTACAACGATGACGACATCGCAGCGCTGAGCTAGCTCGCGAGTCGCCTCTTGACGGTCGAACGTCGCTTGGCATATTGTATTATATGCCCGGACTTCTAGGCAATGCTCAAGCACCCGCCCGATCAGTTGGGCGAATTTCTCATAGGGGTGGGTCGTCTGCGAGATGAGCCCCACCCGATCCGACGCTTTGAGTTTGAGTTTGTCTACTTCTTCGGGGCCGGTGATCACGTCCACCTGAGCATTGAGCCCGTCTAGATGGCCGAGAATACCTTGAATCTCCGGGTGCTCAATGTGCCCCATAATGACGACGCGATAGCCCTGCTCCGCCAGCTCACGGGCAAAGCGTTGAGGGATCGTCACGAGGGGACACGTCCCGTCATAGATCTCATAGCCCTTCTCTTGGAGGGCTCTCTTGACAGACGGCGCGACGCCGTGAGCGCGAATCAAGACTTTCCGTCGCTGCCCTGGCGCTAAAGGAGGGAGCTCGTCGTGGGACTTGACGAAGACCATCCCTTTGGCGCGCAATCGAGCTACTTCTTGCGGGTTATGAATCAGCTCTCCTAAGCAATAGACTGGGCCGTCGGGCGTCTCGTCCAGTAATCTTTCGGCCATCTGCACGATACGCTCCACCCCAAAGCACCACCCGGCGCTGCGCGCGATCTCGATCGTTGGCTTTGTCGCTGTTGTGATCATAAGCTCTCCTGGAGCACAGGAGCGCGCTCCATCCCTACCCTGTCTATGCGCTCCATCAGTAAGTCTGCAAGCTTTTGATAGCGCTCGTGACGGTCTGAGATCTCTCCCAAATCAAACTCTAAATCTCGCAAGCTGAACGGGGCGCTAATATAAGCTGTGATCTGCGGCCATCGAAACGGATATTTAGGGGGATAGGGCCCACGCGCTTCGAAGCGTACCGCGACGAACTCGCTGTTTGTGCGCTCGGCAAAGCGAATCACCCCCGGGTGAGCCCGCTGAGGCCGCTGCGTCGTCCCCTCAGGGAAGATCCCTACGATCTTGCCAGACCGGATAGCTTCCAAAACCCTGCGCATATCGTCGACCTGGAAGTGCTCGCGATTGATGGTGATCGCGTAGTGACGCACCCAAAATGCCAGGAATGGGTTCTCTTCTAAGAGCGTCTTGCGCGCTACAAAGTAGATGCGCCGTCGGTTGCCCAACGCGGTGATCAGGAGCGGGATATCCCAGTAGCTGCGATGGCGCGCTACTAAGAGAAATCCGCCCTGCTGAGGGAGGTTCTCCCGACCGCGCACGCGCAACCGAAATAGAATCCGCACGATTGCGCCCAAGACTGGCGCAAGAAGCCAGTAGAAGAACCCCTTGATGGCCTCAGCGTTCACCCGCTCAGTTTACCAGACGAGCTCCGTCTCTGCAACGCGGCCTCTACAGCCCGTATAGCTTCAGCGATAACGTCGTTGAGGGTGCGCCCGTCGGTATGGAGAACAATAGTATCTGGGGTGATTTGCAAGCGTCCAAAGCCCTGGCCATCGCGCGCGTCGCGAGCGCGCATCTGGGCCAAGACTTCTGCATAGGGGAGTCCTGGACGCTCCTGGCAACGCCGGCGGGCGCGCTCTTCGAGAGAGGCGTCAAGATAGAGCTTAACGTCAGCGTTGGGAAGCACGACCGACCCGATATCGCGTCCTTCCATGACGACGTCTCTGTTTTGGGCGAGCGCGCGCTGCTGCGCGATGAGAAACTCTCGCACGTCGGGGTGGGCTGCCGTCTGCGAGGCGAGCTCGTCCATCTCTTGGGTATAGAGTTTTTCTGTGACGTCCTCGCCGTTGAGCAAGACGCGCTCATTGGGGCGAATCTCTATCTGTATCTCTGAGAGCTTCAGTCCACGTGAGAGCCCTAACGCGACGGCGCGGTACATCGCGCCTGTGTTTATCAAAAGACAGCCAAAGCGCCGCGCGAGCGCGCGGGCGACGCTGGTCTTGCCCGATCCAGCCGGGCCATCAATGGCGATCTGCATGGGCGTGCCCTGGGCTTACAATAAGATCAGTGAAAGGCAGTGCTGTGATCTCAAGCCTAGAGAGATCGACTTTTTGGCTTGCGTCTTCAATCTCTATGCCGGTCACTTGCCCGGTTTCGTCAAAGTCGAGCACGATCCCGGGCGCAATCTCTTCGGACTCCACGCTGGGCACGTCTTTCAACTCGACATAGAGCATGTCAGTTTCGGCATCGTATCGGAAGATCATAGTGAACTCTCCTTGGGCTTAAAACCCCGATCAAAGAAAGCGTTGTGGACCGTCTCTCCGTCGGCTTCTGTCACTACTCGCAAATACTTGTTTGCTTCAGTGATAAAAGCCCAATAGCGTATACGCCCGTTAGGCTGTACTTCTTTGTGCATAGGATGCTGTAGCACGTGCTCAATCCACTCTATCTTGAGATAAGGACGGCGCACTAAGACGTTCGTCCTAAAGTACTTCGCGGTCTTCATATAATAACGGCTTAGATAAGTCCTTGCACGCCCTTCCAAATCATATTGATTGCTGAGTAGAGCAGCACAACGCCAAAGAGTCGTCTTAGAAAGACTTTCGAGACTTTTGTCGTGCTCCAGGCCCCAAGCTGCGCCCCAATGATAATCCCCAGTGCCAAGGGAATTGCCAAGTCTATGTGCAGATTTTTTTGGAAGTAGTGCGTCACAGCAGCGATAAGCGACGACGGCCCCATGACAAAGAGACTCGTGGCGACAGCGCTCACGATATCAACCCCAAGAAAGATATTCATCGCTGGGACCATGACGATCCCTCCGCCAATTCCGAAGAACCCCGCGGCGATCCCAGCAACTAGTCCGACCAGAGCGCCCAGAATGGGCTTCGGATTCCCCTGAGGGTCAAGACCGCGCCGCAAGAGCAAGCCCAGCTCTTTGGGCTCTTTCCCCGCGAGCATCAGCGCGGAGACGTAAAGCAATAAGACCCCAAATGCGATGGCGAGCGCGTCGCTCGAGATAAATTCTGTCAGAAACGCGCCGAGCCATGCGCCCACCAGCGCCATGGGCAAGAGCGCCAGCGCGAATCTGTAGTCTATCTTCTTTTGTCGGGAGTACGCGATCGTGCTAGAGATCGAATTAAAGACAATCGCTGCCAAGCTGGTGCCCACGGCTTCTTGAGTCGTATCCACAGAGCCGAAAAAGACCAGAAGCGGGACCATGAAGATCCCGCCGCCGACCCCGACCATGCTCGCCACCCACCCAATGGCGATGGCTGCGAAAAATAATAGAATGAATGTCACAGAATTTATCCCTTCGGATCTGAAGAATCAAAACCCTATACGACCTTGCTCCATATGAGCAATATGAGCAATCCAATTATCCCAATGATGATCAGCGTGATGCCCCCAACGCGCGTTAGCACCAGGGCACTCTCAGAGGGCCTTGCTTCTTTGAAAAGCCATCGCTGCCCGAACAAGAAAGCATTTTCAGGATCTACGAATGACCATATTCCCTGCACTATAGCATTGATCATGAGAAGAACAGCTATCGCGAGAACAAAGGGCTTTATTAATCTGTATTCTAGAGGACTTGCCAGGAACCACAGGAAGACAAGAACCAGAAACAAAGCAAGGGCAACACTCCAGAGGATTATGATGAGCTTGCTCATATGTGCCGTGATTCTCTTAAACATAACTATCGCTTTCGTTTCAAATATCCCTCAATGAACACATCTAGCTCGCCGTCGAGCACAGCTTGCACATTGCCAACTTCAATCTCCGTGCGATGGTCTTTCACGAGCTGATAGGGCTGCAGAACGTACGAACGGATCTGGCTGCCCCACTCAATCGAGCGCAATTCTCCGCGCACTTTCGCAATCTCTTGCTCCTTCTCGCGCAGCTTCAGCTCGTACAAGCGCGCTGCTAAGACTTCGAGGGCGATCTCCTTGTTCTGCTGCTGGCTGCGCTCCCGTTGGCACGTCACGACGATCCCCGTGGGCAAGTGTGTGATTCTTACGGCTGATTCGGTCTTGTTGACGTATTGACCTCCGGCACCTCCGGCGCGGAACGTATCGATCTTCAAGTCTTCCGGGCGGATCTCGACGTCGGCTTCTTCGACTTTAGGAATCACAGTGACAGCTGCGAATGACGTGTGTCGTCGAGCGTTCGCATCAAACGGCGAGATTCGCACCAAGCGATGGACGCCGCGCTCGGCCTTTAAGTACCCATACGCATAGGGGCCTTGGACTTCGACTGTAGCGCTCTTGATCCCCGCGACCTCACCGGGGCTGACTTCAATAATACTAGCCCGCCAGCCCCGACGTTCTATGTAGCGCAAATACATTCTCAGGAGCATCTCGGCCCAATCTTGGGCGTCGGTGCCTCCAGCCCCGGCTTGAATGCTCAAATAGCAATCATTGGGATCGTAGGGCTCATTGAGAAACGCTTCAAGCTCGAGAGCTGCTAGGCGCTTCTCAATCTCTTGAACCCCCAGCTGCACCTCGCGCTCGACGGAGGGATCGCCTTCGGATTTGCCCAGCTCTTCGAGGACTTCTAAATCGTCAAGCTGGGTCTCCAGCGCTTTATATTTTTGGAGTATTTTTCGCTTCTGCTCGACTTGTTGAGCGACAAGCTTCGCTCGGTGCTTGTCCTCCCAGAAACCTGGGGCAGACATCTGCTCTTCAAGCTGTTTGAGCTCAGCTTCGAGCGCAGCCAGGTCAAAGGCGATCCGCGATCTGTGTGAGACGATCGCGCAGCTCCTGAAGCACGGCTATCTTCCTCCTCACTTGCGCGCTATACTGACAGTATTCTATGATTGCCGTGTGGAAAATGCAACCGGCGTGCTCTATATTGTTGCTACGCCCATCGGGAACTTAGAAGACATCACGCTGCGGGCGCTCAAAGTCTTAAGAGAGTGCGATCTGGTCATCGCTGAAGACACGCGGCGCTCGCGACAGTTACTCAAGCACTACGGCATTGAAAAGCCCTTTGAGCGCAGCTTGTATCGCGGGGTGGAGCGCGAGCGCGTTGAGTATTTTATACAGAAGCTCAAAGCCGGGGCGAAGATCGCGCTCATCTCCGATGCGGGCACGCCCTTGATCTCTGACCCAGGGTATGAGCTCGTGCGCAGTGCTATTGCCGAACATATCCCGGTCGTTTCTATTCCTGGGCCGACGGCGCTGATCGCGGCGCTGGTCGTATCGGGCTTCTCGACAGAGCGATTTGTCTTCGAGGGCGTGCCGCCAAAGCGAGCAAAAGCCAAGCGCGAATTTTTTGAACGCTTAGCGCAAGAGCCGCGCACCATTGTGCTCTACGAATCGCCGCATCGCGTGCTCGACACATTAGAAGTCATGAGCGAAGTGTTCCCCGAAAGACAGCTTGCGCTCTGTCGGGAGCTCACGAAAGTTCATGAAGAGACTCTACGGGGCACGGCGAAAGAGATTCTTCAAGAGCTTAAAGCGCGTCCGGCAATCAAGGGCGAGATCACAATTGTCATCGAGTCTTTAGAATCTGAAAAGCCCTTGGAGTGCGTCGAGTCAGAATCAGAAGATACAGAGCTGAGCATTGCCGAGCATGTGCAGAAGCTGATAGCCCAAGGGCTGACGAAGAAAGAAGCGATCAAGAGGGTCGCGCAGCTGCGAGGGATGCCTAAGCGCGAAGTCTACGAACGCTTGTTGATGAGCCAAGCCGAACCTTGAAGCTCCTTCCCTTTTAGCACGGTTTGATATATAATAAACCCACTCCTTAATGAAAAGGGGTGACATACCGTGAAGCCAGCGCTTGTCGCTATATTCGTGCTCCTTGGGACGGTTGCAGCGGGCTTCGGCGCTTCTGCGCAAGGAGGTCCTGTCTACCTAGGCACGCAAGTTGGCGGCGGAACCATAGCAGCCATCGCCGGTGGTGCGGCGGGAACTCTCATTGGGGGACTCACGGGGGTCTTGCTGGGCTTGCCCATCGAGATCGCACGCCATCCCGATCTATATCGTATCCAAGTCTATCAAAGCCTTGAAGAGATACCAGAGCCGGAGGAGCCCGTGCCGGTGCGCTGGGGCTTTGCCGGTGCGAAGGTCGGCTTTGGCTTAGGGGTAGGAGCCGGAGCGGCTTTGGGCGTCATTTGGATAGGCAAGCTCTTTGGGGTTAAGGGCAACCCCCAAGGGGCTTGGACAGGAGCGTTTGCTGGGGCTTTGGCTGGCGTCATGCTCATGAATGATGTGACTGAGGGAAAGTATCCATTCTCGCTCTCGCGCTGGTCCTGCAAGCGTACTGAGGAGGGCAAGGGGATCTCTTATGAATGTGGCTACCAGAGTGGGTATCTCTCACCTACTGATATCTTGGTCAGCCCTATGATCTTGGCGGCTCTTGGGGCGACAATTGGGTATAACGCTGCGATCAGCTTTGCGGTCTCGGTGCCGATAGTCAGCGTGAGCTTTTAAGGAGCGATATCTATGCGCAGGGGATCGGTTACCTTGTATGATGCGAGCCCGCTGCTTTGGGTGCTCGTAGCTCTAGCGGGAGTCGTAGTAATTTTTCTGTTCAGTTATAGTGAATCAAAATCAAGCTGGACAACATTCCAGTACGGTGAAGGCCCGAGGGTCACGATCCAAAAATAGGATCTTGAGCAAATGGCCAGGGTGCAAGTCGGAGAGGTCAAGGTCTACTATGCCGAAGCAGCTATGCAGGCAGTAGCCGCACAGATCGCTGAGGCGCTCGTGCACTCATATGCGTTCGTAGCAAAGCGCTTGGGATGGCAGCCAGAAGCCGCAGGGGTTGTCCTGATTGGGGGAGAGCAGCCAGGAGAAGTCAAAATAGAAATAGAAGAAGAGGGGAATTCTCTATTTGCTCTGTAGTTACCTCCAGAGACAATTACTGGCGGGCTAGCCCAAGCCTCTGAAGATGTGCTCAGTGATATATACTGGGTCATGCCTCATGAAGCGACGGAGCCTGTATTTAGCTCTCGGCTCTATCACGATTGCGGGGCTCGCTGGGTTGGTGACGGCCTTGCGGATTACGCGGGCTATATCGTGAGCGGGCAGTTCAGCACTGCTGTTCAGCAAGCGTGGCTCAAGAGACGATTGAGAGCTATTGAGAAGCTCACCGAGCAAGGGAAGAAGAGCTATAACCTTCCCCAAGAGTTTCAGGCGTTCCGAAGAGTCCAGATACTCTTTATCCGTCTTGGGTGTCAAGAGTCTCCTATGCCAGTCATGGTTGCTGGCTACGCTGTCTCGTTGGCGATCTGGCTCGATCTAGTGGACAAGCATAGCGAGGATGTCATTCGGAAGTTCTGGCAAGAGTTGCAACAGATACGCCGGCCTAGCAATCGAGATATCTTTAGGATCTTAGGTGTCTTGACTGGGGAAGACATCGAGGCTAGGATCACTCACGTTGATTTGCAGCACGCCGCGGAGGTGCTCAGGAGACATCTTCACTAACGAGTTAGACCTACGGCAGCGCCGCGATCTCGCGGACTTGATGCTGAGAAACCTCTAAGACAATATTGTCAATCAATCTCGCCTTGCCAAAGTAGACAGCGAGCGCAATCAAGATCTGCCCATCAAGGCGTTCTATGGGCTGGAGATCGCGCACGCTCACGATCTCGATGTAGTCTATCTTGGCTTCGCTCGCCGTCGCGATGAGCTTCTGCATCTCTGCAATAATTTTTTGAGCGTCCCGCTCGCCGGACTCAATCAACACTTTTGCTCTCTGCAGAGCTCTGTACAGCACGGTGCTCTGAGTGCGCTGCTCCGGCGAGAGATAGACGTTGCGACTGCTCATGGCTAAGCCGTCGCTCTCGCGCACCGTCGGGGCAGAGATGATCTTGACGGGGAAGTTTAAATCTTGAACTAATCTCTTGATGATGATGAGCTGCTGCGCGTCTTTCTGCCCGAAGACAGCGATGTCGGGCTGCACTATATTGAAAAGCTTGCTCACGACGAGCACGACACCGTTGAAGTGCCCTGGTCGCCGCGCTCCACAGAGATGGTCGGCAAGCTTCTCGATCTGAAACGTGATCAATGAACGTTCAGGGTACATATCTGAGACTTCTGGGGCGAAGATCAGATCTGTTCCGCGGGATTCACAGAGTTTTCTGTCGCGCTCAAAATCTCTAGGGTACGCAGCAAAATCTTCGTGAGGACCAAATTGCGTCGGATTGACAAAGATACTGACGACGACGAAGTCACTGTGCTGCTTGGCGATGTCAATGAGCTTCAGATGCCCTTCGTGCAGGTACC